>CALLVC010000085.1 GCA_938010785.1 uncultured Saprospiraceae bacterium | reverse complement strand
GGCTCTGGAATCAAAACTTCATCTGAATCTCCAAATAAGGAATTGACATTTTGTGCCTTCTGTAACTGATAGGCATTGCCATATTTTAGAACGTGCTCAATTAAGGTATCATACTTATCAGAAGGCGCAAAGTATTGCGCTCGGTCTACTCCTTCAAATAAATCAAATCCGCCTCCTAAGGCTAAACTTTCCATCACTCGCTTATTCACTGCCTTTAAATTCAATCGCCGAACCATATCAAATATATCTTTGAATGGCCCATTTTTCCGTTCTTCTATAAATGCTTCTACCGGCCCCTCTCCTACTCCTTTCAGCGCTGACATTCCAAAACGGATTTGACCTTGTGGATTTACGGTAAAATTCAGCTCACTTTCATTCACATTAGGCCCTAATACGTCTACGCCCATCCGCTTACACTCTCTCAAAAAGAAGGTAACTTTAGAAATATCACTTTTGTTATGCGTCAATACCGATGCCATAAACTCCGCAGGATAATGCGCTTTTAAATAGGCGGTCTGAAATGCCACAAAAGCATAACAAGTAGAGTGAGATTTATTAAAAGCATAAGACGCAAAAGCCTCCCAGTCTTTCCATACTTTTTCTACTACTTTCTCTGGATGCCCATTCTTCGTACAGCCCGCTAAAAATTTAGGCCACATCTTGTCTACTAAGGCTTTCTTCTTCTTACCCATTGCCTTCCGCAAAGTATCCGCTTCCCCTTTCGTGAAGTCTGCTAATTTTTGCGATAAAAGCATTACCTGTTCTTGATAGACACAATTATGAAGAATAATATTATTGCCAACAAAATTATGTATATTCTCTACAGTAATATCATAAACAAGCTCCTCTCCTACTGGTCTAATTTCAATGATTTCTACCCATCTTACTTTTAAATTTTTTGTAGTTTTTGGTAGGTCTAATACATCAGTTAAAGGACTCACTACGTCTGCTGCAATTCGTTTTCGTTTTTGTGCTTTAGGTTGTAGATGTTGTCGGCTAAACCCATGTGTCCTCATTAAACCTTTCTTTGTTCCTGACCATGCTCCTTCTAATTCTTCTATAAATAGTTCTCTAGAAATATTATCTTTTCTTTCTAATTTAAATTTAACTATATCTGATATTTTTTTATCAATCAAGTACGGAGCTATAAATTCACTAAACTTATTCAAGTTGTACAACGATACCTGATAAGCCGTCATTTCTTCTCCTGTACTTTCTTTTACATAATCTGCCTCATAAATAGTAGAAGAAATACCTATTCTCAATAGCAAAGTTTGAACATCTCTTGCTAGTCGCTCGGAAATCGTCTTGTAATGAGCTAATTTAGGGGCGATATGTCCATCACAATCCCATAAAGACGCTAAGAAATAACCTATTTGTGCTTCGGACAAACCAAATACAAAATCGGGAATAAACTTTTCCCAAGACCGACATCCGCCTGTCATATCCTTTAGCCCTAATTCCCTAAGTAGACTTACCAAACTGTTGGGTTGGTGGTAATATTCTTTTTGGGTTCCTCTTACCATTACTCTTGTGACACCTCGAATTTGAGTAAGTTCACGACTTTCTATATTTTCAAAAACCTTCAGACATCGTTTATATTCTTCTATTAAAACATCACTTTTTGAAATAAAATCCGCAGTCACTTTTGAGCTTACGTAACCATCTGCTATCAAATAAGCAATTACCCTTAATTTTTCCCAATTATATGCTTCCGTTTTTTCAACTTCTAGTTTTCTTGGAGTAGCAATCATTACCCCTTCCTCTAATTCGTCTAACTCCTTCCAACCATGCTCTGTCAAAATTTTATGATTGCCTGTCATTTTCACTTTAGTACCATTTCGCAATTTTACTTCATAAACAGACTTTTTACCATTACAAACCCAATAAGAGATTTTAGCTGATTTTGTCTCTAATTTTTCGTCAACCCCCTGTACCCAAAAATCTCCAACAGCATCTTTTAATTCATCAATTCTGACTTGTTGTCCAGTTTTGGCATTATGGACTAAAGTATCTCCTGCTACACAAATCCCATAAGTCTCGTGAAGGTACTCTTCCATATCATCTAAATCATAAGTCACAGGCTGTCTTCCATGTTTTCTATCTACAAAATCAGGAATATATGCCATTGGACCTGGTCGATACAAGGCATTCATGGCAATGATGTCTGCAAATACCGTTGGCTTTAAAGCCTGTAAGTGCTTCTGCATACCACCACTCTCATATTGGAACACCCCAATTGTATCTCCACGCTGAAATAGTTCATACGTTTTGGGGTCATCTAATGGAAAATCATCTGGTACTAAATCAATTCCATGCGTTTGCTTGACCAATCGTACAGCATCTCGAATAATCGTCAAGGTTTTCAACCCTAAGAAATCCATTTTCAATAATCCCGCATCCTCCGCTACACTATTATCAAACTGAGACACCAACATCCCAGAATTTTTATCCGTTTTAACAGGAACATAATTGGTGATGTCATCTGGCGTAATCACTACTCCACAAGCATGAATCCCCGTATTTCTAACCGACCCTTCTAATCGCTTCGCCATCCGAATCATTTGCCCTATTTCATTTTTCTCTTCGGCTAATAAACGGAATTGATTGGCTTTTTCGACATCTTCAGAATTCATCTTTCCCTTTAACTTAGGATTAATGCCGCCATCATCTAATACTTTATTTAAGGTCGCCGATAAATTAAGCGGAAACGATTTAGCAACTTTGTCTACTTCTGATAATGGAATATTCATTACTCGGCCCACATCTCTCATGGACGATTTGGCAGCCATCGAACCATAGGTCACAATTTGAGCAACTTGGTTTCGTCCATATTTTTCGATTACATAATCAATTACCTTTTGTCTACCTTCATCATCAAAATCAATATCAATATCGGGCATTGAAATCCGTTCTGGATTCAAAAACCGCTCAAAAAGTAAATCATATTTAATGGGGTCAACATTGGTGATATTGATACAATAAGCTACTGCCGACCCTGCGGCAGAACCTCTACCTGGCCCTACCGAAACACCCATTTTCAAGGCAACCGTCGTAAAATCCTGTACAATCAAAAAATAGCCAGGATAACCTGATTTTTTAATGACATCCAATTCAAAATCTAACCGTTCTGCTATCGGAGGGGTAATTGTTCCGTACCGTCGTTTTGCCCCTTCATAGGTCAAATGCCGCAAATAATCATCTTGAGAAGTAAAGCCTTCTGGGATAGGGAAGTTAGGTAATAATACATCTCGGGCTAAGGTAAGCGCCTCTATTTTATCGTAGATTTCCATCGTGTTGTCAATGGCCTCTGGCACATCGTGAAACAACACATTCATCTCTTTCTGCGTCTTAAAATAAAAATCTGAACTAGAAAACTTAAACCGCTTTTCATCTGCTACTAAACTGTTGGTATTGATGCACAATAATAAATCGTGTGGAATATTATCTTCCTCATCAATATAGTGGGCATCGTTGGTAGCAATTAATTTTAGATTATACTTTCTAGCAAATTTTAATAAAATCTGATTGACATCTTCTTGGCTGATGCCCAATCCATCAATATTCTCTAAGCCTCGATGACGCTGTAATTCGATATAAAAATCATCGCCAAAAAGGTCTATCCACCATTTCAACAATTTCTCCGCTTCTTCTTCTCCTTGGTGAATAATTGCTTGTGGAATCTCTGCACCTATACAACAACTCGTCGCAATCAAGCCTTCGTGATACTTTAATAATAACTCTTTATCAATTCGAGGAAACTTGGAATATAATCCTTCTATAAAACCAAGCGAACAAAGCTTGCAAAGATTCTCATACCCCTTCCGATTCTTCGCCAACAATAATTGGTGATACCGTTTATCTTTTTCTCCTTTGGCTTTCTTAAAAGATTTGATGTGACGGTCTTCCACCATATAAAATTCACAACCAATGATTGGCTTCACCCCTGCTTTTTCTGCTTCCGCCACAAACTTAAATGCACCAAACATATTTCCGTGGTCCGTCAAGGCAACACCTTTCTGTCCATCAGCGGCAGCTTTGCGCATCATGCTTCCGATTTCACAAGCTCCATCTAATAGAGAAAACTGGGTATGGCAATGTAAGTGTACAAATTCAGGCATAGTGTAGTGTATGGTGTAGCGCCAGTTTCTGGCATTTAAAAATTTATCGGAAGTTTCCGAATTTTTGATAGTATGTGTGTATTATCAGCAGCATAAATTGTGTACCTCTCTCACAATTTATTGATTTTCAGTAGGTGTGTCTTTTTAGAAAATTTGAAGGTGTAAAATAAACAAAAAATTGGAGATTTTGTAAAAACTTAGTCTTTTAATAAGGGTTTTCTTATAAAAATGGAGCATCCGAGTAAATGTTGATTTCTTGGGACATCGAGTCCCAAGAAATCAAAAAAGGGAACGTCTAGCTAAGCATTTTTATAAGAAAACCCTAGTCTTTTAATAGGTAAAAATCACTCACTAGTTGATGACAAATTTCCTAAAATATGCCCCTCAACATACGCATGGATTTCCGCACGAGTTGCCTCCTTATCAAACTGCTTAGGCTTCCCAAAACTAACCGATAGTTGAACGCCTCTTTCTTTAAACTTCAACCCTTTTTTATCAAAAGCCCTATTAAATCCATCAATTTTAACAGGCACTATGATTGGATTAAAAGCTTTAATCAAACTAGCTGTTCCCTTCCGAACAGGTGCATCAGGAGTCGTCGTCCCTTGTGGAAAATTGATAACCCAGCCATGCCCCAATGCTGCTTTAATTTTAGCAGGTGCTCTTAAATCCGAACTCCGCTTTACATCTCGACCTTTGCTTCTCCAGGCTCGCTTGACCGTAACAGCTCCAGCATAGGAAAAGAGTCTAGGCAAAAATCCATCATTTTTCATGGTTTCTTCTGCTGCCACATAGTAAGACCGTACTCTTGGCATAATCAGATAGATGGGAAAATTGATATTTTTTAAATTCCACTTATCGCTACTAAAGATGTGGTTGAGTGCAAACACATCCGCAAAGTAGGTTTGATGATTTGAGATAAAAAGGACATTTTGCTTTGGCAAATCTTGCAAATGTTCCATCCCTTCTACTTTCATTTTATTGACGATATTCAATCGCCGATACGTTACTATCCCAATTAGACTCGTTAACGCTCTTTTCAATAAAATAATGTTGCCAAATGGGTCTTTTACTCTTTTGCCAAGTTTGGTTTTTGGTGGCTTTTTGGTCAGGGGTTTTAGTTTAAATTTTTTATTCCTACGCTTCTTAAAAAGCTTGACCATATTTCATTTTTAGTTGGGTGACTATAAAAACTAAAGGTACTTACCAGCTTAATCATTGGTTCTACAAAAATAAGTAGAATCTTAATTTCTTTGGCGTTTTCTTTGAAATTGAAAAACATCCGTAGACATCGTACATTCTATTTTTTAAGATACAACAATTAAATTTGGTTCTATCCTAAATTTTATAAACTTTATATACTTCTATATGTTTTAATAGCCTTATCTTTCAAATTATTAGACAAAGGTTAATAAAAATTCATCTTTGTCGTTAAATTAGCAATTCAATTAATTCAGTTGTTAATTATCTATTTACCGTTTAACCAAATGATAATTATCAACTCGTAACTCGCAATTATATATACATGGGTCAACCAAAAACACTCGGAGAATTAAAAGCATCAGGATATAAATCACGCTCCATCAAAGAAGAGCTACGGGAAAACCTGATTAAAAAAATTAGTAAAAAAGAGAAAGTATTTAATGGTATCATTGGATTTGATGATACGGTTATTCCAGACTTGGAACGAGCTATCTTGTCCAGACACAATGTGCTATTACTAGGGCTAAGAGGACAAGCAAAAACACGTTTGGCAAGATTGATGGTTCAACTCCTAGATGAATATATGCCAATCATCGAAGGCAGTGAATTGAATGATGACCCCTTAAACCCTATTTCTAGAATTGCTAGAGATTTAGTTGCTAAACATGGTGATAAAACACCAATTGCATGGGTGCATAGAGACGAACGGTATGTAGAAAAGTTAGCTACTCCCGATGTTAGTATTGCCGATTTAGTCGGTGATGTAGACCCTATCAAAGCGGCTACCTTAAAATTGCCTTATTCTGATGAAAGAGTGATTCACTTTGGTTTAATCCCTAGGTCTCACCGTTGTATTTTTGTCATCAACGAATTACCTGATTTACAAGCCAGAATTCAAGTTTCTCTCTTTAATATTTTGCAGGAAGGCGATATGCAAATTAGAGGATTCAAATTGCGCCTACCGCTGGATATTCAATTTGTTTTCACCGCTAACCCTGAAGATTATACCAATAGAGGAAGTATCATTACGCCGCTTAAGGATAGAATTGAAAGTCAAATCCTCACGCATTATCCTAAAGAAATTGCAATTGCGAGAAGTATTACCGAACAGGAAGCAGCTATCACCGCTGGTCAAAAACCTATCCGGGTGCCTGAACTATTAAAAATTCTTTTAGAACGAATTTCTTTTGAGGCTAGAGATAGTGAATTTATTGATGAGAAAAGTGGGGTTTCTGCTCGTTTAAGTATTTCTGCTTATGAAAACTTGCTCTCCGCAGCAGAACGCCGAATGTTGATTAATAAGGAAAAGAAAACAACCGCTAGAATAACTGATTTCTGGGGCATCGTACCTGCTATTACGGGTAAAGTGGAGCTAGTTTATGAAGGCGAACAAGAAGGGCCATATAGCGTCGCTATGCACTTAATTGGTGCAGCTATCAAAAAAGAATTCTTAGAATTATTCCCGAATCCGGAAAAACTTAAAAGAGGTAGAGAAAAAGACCCTTACGGTACGATTAGAGCTTGGTTTTCAGGTGGCAATGGCGTAGACCTCTTGAACGATGAAAAAGATGCCGCCTATAAAAAAGCCTTAGATAAAGTCGCTGGTTTGAGAAAAATCGTCGAACACGAAGATGTCCCTAAAGCAGACATTTATACTTATATGGAATTGGTCTTACATGGTTTGGCGGAGTTCAATGTCATCAATAAAGATTATATCGAATCGAAATTCACTTTCCATGATTATCTAGCAAATATGTTAGGGGATTTGGGTGATGATGAGTAGGGTTTAAATTTAAAATGTAAAATCTTAAATTTAAAATGTAAAAGTACTAATGGCTGATTCCTCAGCTACTTTAGCCTTTTGTAAAAGTTCTTAATAAATATTATATTTGTTAAGAACTTTTTTGGTTATTCAGAACAGAAAGTAGGGGCTACCTGCCTGCGACAGGGAAAAGAGATTACTTGCAGAAAAAACTTGGCTTCTTATTAATTGAAAGGCAATTTTACTGATTTACAAGTCTCGATTCTCTACTCTCTGTTCTCGATTCTGAATAGTTAAGAACTTTTTTAATTATACAACTATGAGTGTAGTAGAAAAATTAGAGGATAAAAAATATACACTTGAAGAGTATCTTGCCTTAGAAGAGCTTGCTGAATACAAAAGCGAGTTTTTGGATGGTACTATTGTAGCAATGGCTGGAGGAAAACCCAATCACAATAAAATTGCAAATAGCATAGGTCGGACTTGTACAATCGCATTAAAAGATGTTTACCGAAGAGTCAATAATCTAGGTAATAAAGATTCGACAACCGCCTCTTAACTTACAAAAAAGCTGCTCCAAAAACACCTGCACTATCTCCCAATTTTGGTTTTAAAAATGGCGTTTCTAATCGAGGATTAAAGATATGCTTTTCTACTTCCTTTAAGCCTTCCGTATACAATAAGTCGATGTTCCCTACACCGCCTCCCAGTACTATCGCATCGGGGTCCAGTATATTAATAACTTTAGACATGGCTATGCCAAAGAAGTTAAGTAATCGCTTTACCGTCATGGTCGCCACTTCATCCTCCTGCGCTAGATGTAAATCAACAATCTCTTTTAACTTCAAGGATTTCCCTGTAATTGATTCATAGTATTTTTCTAATGCTATGCCTGAAAAAATAGTCTCATTACATCCAGTTAATCCACAATAACATTTTCCACCAGATTCGTCTAAAAAATTGTGTCCCCACTCCCCTGCTATTCCATGTTTGCCATTTCGAACTTTTCCATTGATAACTACACCGCCACCAACTCCTGTGCCCAATATCACTCCAAAAACAACTTCTGCTTGTGGAACGGCCATTCGTACGGCACCCATCTCTGTCTCTGCAATTGCAAAGCAATTGGCATCATTGGCTAATACCACTGGGATACCCAGTGCCTTCTCTAAGTCTTCCTTTAAAGGCTTCCCATTTAATACAATCGTATTACTATTTTTGATGAGTTCTGAAGAAGGCTCTAAGGAACCAGGATGCCCTATGCCTATTTTACGCGGTCGTACGCCTATTTCAATTGATAATACCTCTACAACTTTGACGATTTGGTCAATGATGTGTTCATACCCTAAGTTTCGTTCGGTAGGCACTCGTAAACGCTTTAGTACATTTGGTGCGTCTCTATCTTCTAGTACAACACCTTCTATTTTAGTGCCGCCTACATCTATACCCCATAGTGGTCCCATAGTTGAAATTTCAAATGTAAAATTCAAAATTTAAAATCTAAAAGTGGCATAGCGCTGCTTCTAAATTTTATATTCGAATCTAAATTACTTCGTTATTGGCTTACTGTGCTGACCGATTTGCATCATTAAGTAAGTCTCAAATACTGTAAAAATAAGATAAACAATAAAAAAAGGGAGTAAGAATATTTTGGAAGCAGGCTGTGCAATTTGATGGTAGCCAATAACGACAAAAAGGGAAAGAAAAATCTTACCAAAAGTAAAGCCCATTACCATAGCCGTAAATAGACTTTTATTACTACTCTTTGCCGTTATGTTTCCTACTACGAACATTCCTAATGTTAATAGCATAAAAAGCGCCAAACTTATAAAGGAGAAGATTAAATAGGGTTGTAGTAAAGACCATTGACACAAAGCAGTCAAAAGTGCGGCTGTACCTAGAGAAATTAAGGTAAAATATTTGAAAAAAGCAGGACTGGTCAATTATAAAATATCTTTAAGAACGGAATAAAGGACTACGGGCAATGCTACTATCGTCAGCAAAGCCGTTAAATATGGTTTATCTAATCCAAATCGCTCGTCTAATTTTTGTCCAATAAAAACAGCAATTGCTAAAGCAAAAAAGATTTGAAAAACCATCCCAGAATACTTTAAAGCCACATTAGGGTTGGGTTTCTTAGACCGTGACTTTTCCGTTGGTTTTTTTGACAATATCTTTAGATACTTTTAGATTATTAGTTGCACCATTATTCTTTCCAGAGTGGTTATTTCGTTTAATCGCAGCATTGATAACTGCACCCTGCTGAACGATTAGTTTATCGTAGGAAGCATCACCATTGATGATAGCGGTTTCTTTTAAAGATAAAATTTCCTTAACCACTAAGTTTCCATCAAAACGCCCTTCTATTACAGCGTTTACACAGTTTATCTCTCCTTCCACTGCTCCTGTTGGACCTATTATCACTTTTGCATCACAAGATAACGTACCGTTTATTTTGCCATCAATTCGAATATCACTCTCCGCCTTTATGTCGCCTGTTATAGACGTTCCTTGTACTAAGGTGTTTAATGACCTACTTTTAGGATTTGTAGAAGCATCATTATTTGTTTTTGCTTCTTTGTTTTTCTTATTTCCAAACATAATGAAAAATTTGTTTAATTTTTTTGATAAAAGATACACTTGTTTACTGGGCTTAGCAATTAAGCTAAACTGGTGTTCAAGATGTCTTTTATAGTTTTCTCACTAAGGTATGGTGAGTTATTGTGTTTAAGTTAGTATGTTGTCTGGGGAGTACGTTTATTATATTGCCTTTTAACTGATTCAACTCCTTTATTCATTTTGTAGAACGCTTCTACGTTCAGGCGTAAATATACAAAAATACCCTGCTTTTATATGTTAAAAACAGGGTATTTCTTTTTTATGTATATTATTTTACGTAATGAATCACTTTTTTACTAGAAATTTGGACAATATACGTCTCTCTTCTCTTCGCCCATTATATTATAGATAATTGAGAATTCAAATGCTCCATTTCCATTACTCGCTCTACTCAAATCTGAAACGTTCAAATCATAACTAAATCCTAATCCAAAATTATTATAATCAAATCTTGTGGATACAATAATAGCATCTGCCCATATAGTCACATCTGGTTGTGTCCCTGCAAGCTCATCAAAAGGACTAGCTCTATTAGCCAATCTCGCCCAAAGACCCAATTGGAAAGATTGATTATCTCCTCTACGTCCATTGCTCAATAAGAACTTTAAACTTGTCCCTGCATTTAATTCAAAAGATGGCCCTTGGAATAAGGCAACTACCCCTGGGACTAAACCAATTTTTCCTCCTCCCATAAATTCACCTCCAGCGTGTACCGTAAACTTACTATAAAGTGGTAAATCTGTTTCAGGATTAAACGATTGGTTCGCTCTATTTAGGTGACTAAAAGCACCACCAACGTAAAAGCTACTTCTTTCATTAAAAACTGTAAACCATAACAGACCAGCAGAAAAATCTGGAAAAATAAAATTATCACTAGAAAAATTTTCTCCACTTGGCCCTCCTGCAAATCCGCCCTCTCCATCATGCTGCGAAGCCCACTGTGCTCTTGTGAAATCAATACTTCTTTGAGCAATGCCCGCTTCTGCACCAACTACTAAATAATGCGATTTACTTCTATATCCTCCCATTCGCTTACTATAAGAAGCAGATAATTTAGCTGTCAATGTTTTAAAATCTAATTGACCTGCTTTATCACCCCAAAACGTTCCTCCAATTCCAAAATAATCATAACGACCAACAGGAATTTTCTGGTCATAAGACGCTGAATAGGTAGAAAAAGCGTTCGACTTCAAAACACTTGCCCATTGATTTCTATAATTCCCAACCACTCTCACTTGACTATTCATCACCCCCGTTAAGGCGGGATTCAAATTCATCGGAGACATATAAAATTGAGAAAAGTGAATATCCTGTGCTTGGACAGAAAGGTAGCTGAACGTAACAGCAAACAGCAGTAAAAAGGTTTTAAGTTGTTTCATATATTAGTTATTAAAAACGACTTTGTTCCGGTTGAGATTAGAAAATTCTAATATTAATATTTACAAATAATGAAAAGTATCGCTATAACTTTTCATTTTTAAGGGCTTTGTTTGGTATATCTAAAGAAGCCCAACATTAATTAAGGGACAACCAAAAAGATATACAAGGATATGAATTTCAAAGGAGTCTAGCAATAGATACTTGCTTCTGATTCTGCAAGATTCTTGACGAAAAGTTACTTTAGTGCCCACGAAAAAATAAATTATGCATTTTTTAAATGGATTTTTTTGTAATAGGTTAAAAACCGAGGACAAAAACATTCAAGTGAACTCCGATAGCTATCGGGGAAATGCGTTAGTTATTTTTCGTCATTACTTGTTGCGCTTAAAAATTCAATAAACCAAGGATTTAACGTCATTTTCTCGAATCATATTTCAATGCTTTCCATTTTATGGAATTTTTGACTCTCTTTTGTCATATTTACTGGTTTTAGAAAATAGTAGTTGCAATTATACAGATGAAAATAAATATTCATCACTTTACTTACTAATCTTCCTGTTTCCAGAATGCACCGAAGTCGTCTACGAGAATATCATCATAATGGTCTGCTTTTTCAAATAAATGTTTAAACAATTGGATACCGGTATCTACATTCAGATAACGATCATAAATCAAGAGCGATAATATGATATCTTGACCTTTTGGATTAACACTAAATGTCAGCCCTTCAATTAGATAATTTTGCTTTAGGAGGTATTCATAGAGAGGACCGATGTTCTCTTTTGGGAGGTTGCATAGGAATGCATCTCCAATAATTAAGCCAGTTTTTTCGTGGTATGTAATATTAATTTTTGCGCTGCCTTGATGAATTTCCCAGTTATTGGAGCCTCTTCTCGATAACTTAACGTCATGTCCTGTTTCTTCCAATAATTCTTCTATCGTTTTGCTCACGCCTACCGCTTCATAATCTTCTTCGTCTTTTGGCAGTGTAATTTTTGCTCCACAATGAGGACAGTATTTCTGAAATTTTGGTTTTTCAAAAACAATATTGGAACAAGCAGTACACCTTGCACCCGATTTGCCCTCCCCTTTTTGGTAAGCAGATATCGTTTCTTTTAAATAATTAATGGGTAAAGAAAATCCCATATTTTCACCATCTCGGATAACAAATGTATTCACTCCTACTACTTCTCCCTTTTTATTTAATAGAGGGCCTCCACTATTCCCCGGATTTAAGGCTGCATCATGGAGAAAATACGTGATGTCATTTTGTTGATGTTGAGCGTTTGTAATAAAGCCATGCGTGGTAATGTATTTCAAGCCAAAAGGATGACCTATTGCTATAACTTTATCTCCATCTTGAACTTCAGTATCTTTTCCAAAATTCACAGAAGGAATCCCAATATTTTTCGGTGCAGATAGAAATGCTAAATCATGCATTACATCAACAAAAAGTACTTTCACTAATTGTCGTTCGAATTGATTACTATCAATCACCACCTCCTTATTGCCCCGAACTACATGCTCATTGGTCACGATTAAACCATATGCCTTCACATAGAATCCCGTCCCCTTACTGTAAGGAGTTGCAATCTGAATGACTACATCGCGGTATAATTCTATTATTTCTTTCACTTTTTTCTATTGTCCGTTATATCCGTTTTTCAAATATATGCCCTAATACTTAGTTACTCTGCCTTTGTTAAATCTAAATTACGAATCATCATCAAATAGGATTGTGCAAATTTACTTTGCCCATCAAAAGATAGGCGATTCGTATTCGGTGCTAATTTAGGATAAGTTTCCTTGTTGGCAGCCACTATTTCTTTTATTGCCCGTTTTATTTCTTTTGCTTTAAACGTTTGTTTTTTTAAATCGACAAAACTGTCCATAAAACCTAATTGCTCGAAATAATCCCCATAAATAATCCTATAATACAAATGAAATAAATCTTTATCGGGCTTTGGTACCGCATAATTAAAAATACAATACCCAACAATATAACCAGGAATTGCCATCGCTACTTTATGATGCCCATTATTTCTATACCAATCCATTTGATGTAATTCTCCATCAATAAAACTAACTACTCGGTCATGTGTCACTGGCTTCGTAATGCCAAAAGAAGTTTTCACTTGATACATTCCTTTTAAAAAATCCTCTTTTGGTTGTTCGATTAAATGCTGGAATTCTTTTTGAAGAAGGATATTCTTCTGGAGATTGGTCCTCGTATCTTTCGTAAAGTAGAGTCGATGAATCCGCTCTAAAGTTTCCATCAACATACCTTCTGGAACCGTCAAATAATCTAACTTATAACTTAAGTCTAATAATAAATAGGCTATCCCTCCAGGATATTGACTGGCACTTAATTTACCATTCTCTATCTCGTCTAAAACTGATTTTATTTCTTGAATGACAAATTGATATTTAACCTCTTTTTCTGCTGGGGAGGAATGCTTGATTAATGATTCGTCTGTATGGTGCAATACTTCAAATTCATCAATGAGCAAATCATCCAACTTATCTGCCTTCGTCGCTACTTCTTTGAGTGCATAATATAATTTGTAGGGAGAGGCATCTAAAATATTGGTATCAAAAACTATAGTAATGTCATTCTCTTTGTCTAATGCAAAACAGCTATACCGCATCTTAAAGTTCTCTTCCATCAAGCGCCGCATAAAACCCAAGTTTAAATCTTCTGTAATCGCAACTTTTGCTTCTGCTTTGACTTTTTTTCTATCCGCAACACCTACTATCTTTTTTGACCCTTGGATTAGCTCAAAATTTATCGTGCCTTTGTCTACTGAGAAATTGACATTATTTTCTTTAACATCTCTGAGGTAAGTAAAAAATGATTCGAAGGAGGCTAAATATTCTTTTTTTTCAAATAAATCTAATGATTTATCCCATGCAGCATATTGTGCTTTTGTTTTATAGGAATCACTATATCTTCCAAAACCTATCTCAGGTTGTGGTTTACTTTCCGTCTCTACTCCAAAAAATTTATCGAAAAAACCCATCTGAGGAAAATATGAAATTTTATTAAGAATCTTATTATGCTAATGAAAATTTAACATTTATTGGTCAAGACATAGATACATGGTCGTTCAAGTTTTGGCTTTTTGATGCTACTTCCCTATTTTTATAAAAAACAGTTATAGTTAATGGTAAAATGCTTCGTAACAATTAAAAGTAACATAACTAACAAGTACCTAAAATTAAATTCAATTAGCTCATAAGTGCTGCAATTACTTATTCAAAACCGAAAATTACTAATTTTGTACGACAATTTTAGAAATTTAATTCTACCACGATTAGTTTCTAAAACTAACCAGTTGTTTTATACGTTTTATTTATAATGAATACTTCTCACATATTTGGTAGGAGAAAAGAAGCATTTTCTTCTAGTGTAGGGGATACGACCAACTTTTTAGTAAAAAAAAACACTATCCTTATAAGATTTAATAGTTTTACAATTTTAGTGATGATGAAAAAATAATTTTATGACTCGACCATACCTTTCATACCTTCCAGTACTCCTTCTTTTAGGACTCTCTTTTTTGTTTACAACAGAATTAGTGGCAACACATAATCGAGCCGGAGAAATAACCGTCGAGCAAATTGACCCATTAATGGTCAAAGCAACTATTACTACTTATACTAAAGCAACCAGTACCCAAGCCGATAGAGATAGCTTGACTTTATGCTGGGGAGATGGCCGATGTGACCTATTGATTAGAATTAATGGTCCTAGTGGAGATAGTGGGATTCCTAATGGGGAAACAATAGGGAATAATACAAAAAAGAATATTTACGTTGGCTTTCATAACTACCCAGCCTTGGGTACTTATCGCCTGTTTATGACTGACCCCAATAGAAATGACGGAATTCTAAATGTCAATCCGCCCAACTCTGTAATGGTCGAATTTCATCTCCAAACAATTTATACTTTACTAAATCCTCAGTTTCAAGGCAGTAACAATACACCAGTATTATTACAACCCCCTGTTGATATTGGATGTGTCGGAGAGACTTTTGTGCATAATCCTAGTGCTTTCGATGTCGATGGAGATAGTCTAGCTTATCAATTAATTACCCCATTAAGAGGTATTAATGAAGAAACAGGGGAAGCCATTTCTGTGCCTAATTATATTTTTCCCGAAAATATTAGTCCTGGTGCGAATAATGACCATCGTTTAGATCCTGTCACTGGTGAATTCATTTGGACCGCGCCACAACGACCTGGAGAATATAATATCGCCTTTATTATTGTAGAATATCGACAAGGCGTCCCTTTAGATACGATGATGCGGGATATGCAAATACTTATCGAGGATAATTGTCAAAATCAACCTCCTGAAATAGAAGTTGTCAGAGAAATATGTGTCATTGCTGGGGAAACCCTAGAATTAGATATCCTCGTTACAGACCCTGATTCGCCTCCTCAACTAGTAGAATTAACTGCTAATGGAGGACCATTCGAAGTAGAAATTAGCCCTGCAAGGCTAGAAGTAGCCCAAGGCTACCAACCTCAACCACTCACGGGTAAATTTATCTGGAACACCACCTGTGAGCATATTTCTGACCAAGAATATCAAGTTGTTTTACGGGCAATAGATGATAAACCAATTATAGATGGCCTAAATGAAAGTTTCTTGTCTACACTAGAAACGGTCTTAATCAAAGTAGTTGGCCCACCTCCAGAAGATGTTCAAGTGGAAGCTTTACCTGAACAGATTACTGTTACTTGGGAAAAACCTTATGCTTGTGAAGATGCCGCAGATGACTATTTCCAAGGTTTTTCTGTTTGGAGGCGAATCGGTAGCAATCAATTTCCGCCAGATACTTGTAGGCCGGGATTAAATGGACAAGGCTACACCAAATTAACCGTTGGTGTGATTAACGATATGGTAGACGGTAGATATATTTTTGTAGATACAGATGTAGAACGAGGAAGGACTTATTGTTATCGAATTTTAGCCAATTTTGCCCAACTCTCCGCTGCTAATAATCCATTTAATCGTGTGGAAAGTTTACCATCAGATGAAGCCTGTGTTCAATTGAACCGAGATGTTCCCCTGATTACAAAAGTCGATGTGCAATCTACTGATGCCTCATCTGGTAGCATTTTGGTTGAATGGATAAAACCCGTAGCGGCTGATTTAGATACTATATTAAATCCAGGTCCTTATCGTTATCGATTGCTTCGAGCAGAAGGTATAAATGGCAATAATTTCCTACCTGTACCAGGTGCTGATTTTGAAAGTCCATTATTTAGTCTCGCTAATGATACTACTTTCTTGGACTCTGGCTTAAATACGGTTGATAATGCCTATACTTATAAAATTGAATTTTATGTCAATGGCGACAATCAACCTTTAGGCGAAACCAATGCTGCGGCTTCTATCTTTTTGGGCGCGGCACCAACAGACGAAGCCGTGAATTTGAGCTGGGAAGAAATGGTCCCATGGGATAATTTTGAGTACACTATTTTTAGACAAAATCCGCAAGGTACTTTTGATTCTATTGGTACTTCTTTTAGTACTTCTTTTAAAGATGTTGGATTGACCAATGGTGTAACTTATTGCTATAAAGTATTAGCCTTAGGCACCTATGGAATAGAGGGCATTGTTTCTCCATTACTTAACTTTTCTCAAGAAATTTGTACCGTTCCAGCGGATGATGTACCTCCTTGCCCTCCAACCTTAAGTGTCAGTAATATTTGTGATAATTTAACAGGAACGATAGATCAAGACTTTTTTATTAATAATTTATCTTGGACTAACCCGAATGAAGTCTGTGACGATGTATCTGATGTAGAACGATATAATATTTACTATGCCGCCACCGAAGGAGCAGATTTCTCTTTGATTGAAACTATCATCTTTGCTGATGAAACAACCTACGACCATCGACCTGATTTAGGAATTGCAGGATGCTATGTGATTACTGCTATTGATTCTAGTCGAAACGAAAGTGTCTTCAGTAATATGATTTGTGTAGACAATTGTCCTTCTTACACCTTACCAAATACTTTTACACCTAATGGGGATGGTTCCAACGAAATTTTTAAACCTTTTCCTTATCGTTTTATTGATAGAATAGAATTTAAAGTATTTAATCGTTGGGGAGGCTTAGTTTTTGAAACCTCCGACCCCGATATTAATTGGGATGGAAAAAATTTAGACCGACAAGATTTAAAAGAAGGTGTTTACTTTTATGTCTGCCGAGTTTTTGAATCTAGAGTGACAGGTGTTGTGGAGCAGGAAGCGCTCTTGGAAGGAAGTATCAATTTAATTAGGGGGAAGTAGGTAGTTGGCAGTTGGCAGTTTAAGCTATACCTAAATTATAGAAAATCAGATTTTAGTAACTAAAAATGACTACCCGTCTAACGTTGTAGCTTATTGAAGGTTAATAGCTTTCAATTTATTCGGTTCCAACCGTGAACCCGTCAATCGTGGACCGATAGTACTAAAACCATTCATAAAAGAAATGTTTACAGGAATTATTGAAGTTTTAGGCAAAGTGGAACAAATAGTCAAAGAAGGAACGAATGTGCATTATACCGTTAGTTGCTCACTATCCAATGAATTTAAAATTGACCAAAGTGTCTCGCATAATGGCGTCTGTTTGACCGTTGTCTCTTTATCAGAAGGACAACATACCGTGACCGCTATTGAAGAGACCCTTAAGCGAACAAATATCGGTGACCTCAAAGTTGGCGATGTCGTAAATATTGAAAGAGCGATGTCTGCTTCTGCTCGTTTTGATGGGCATTTTGTTCAAGGCCATGTGGATACCACTGCTAAATGTGTTGCCGTTGAAACAGTAGAAGGTAGTTGGTATTTTTCTTTCCAATATAATCTAAAACCTGAATGGTTACTCGTGGATAAAGGTTCTATCTGTATTAACGGTGTAAGTCTAACCGTTGTAGAACCGAAAGGAGATACTTTTTCTGTGGCGATTATTCCATATACTTACGAACATACTATTTTCCATAAAATCGAAGTCGGCTCAACCGTTAATTTAGAATTTGATATGATTGGGAAATATATCACCAAGTATATGCAATTGTATCAGAAATAAGAACAGAGAGTAAAGACCGTTTCACTGAGACCTGCCTGCCGCAGGCAGGGAGTAGAGACTTTACCAGTTAAAACTGCTAACTAATTGCTCGTTTCTTGTTCAAATTACTATCGTAGACTACTCTTTCAACACAGTAGTATCTATTCTCTGCTATTAAAATATATAAAATGGCTACTTCTAATATGTCTAAGCTCCTAAAATCTATTCCTCAAATTGGAAAAATAGAATGGATTGGGATTCGAAAAGAACGACGAGCGGAATTGATAGAAGTTAAAGAAGCCATCATTACAGAAGAAGATGGTTTAGTCGCAGACCATTATACTAAGAAAAAAGGAAAAAGACAGATTACCTTAATACAAGCAGAGCATTTACAAGCTGTGGCAGGTATGCTTCAACAAGATGTCGCAATTAGCCCTTTTTTGACGCGCAGAAATATCGTTGTTGCTGGCTTAAATCTCAATGCCCTTAAGAATCAACAATTCGCTATTGGTGATGAAGTAATTTTGGAAGGTACTGGCTATTGTCATCCTTGCTCGCGCATGGAAGAAAACCTCGGGCATGGCGGGTATAATGCTATGAGAGGGCATGGCGGCATTACGGCAAAAGTTATCAAAGGTGGAACCATTCATAAAGGTGCAACCATTCGATTCGTAGAAAAAGTGGCTACCTCTTCAGAAAAGTCTACACCTACATTGTTCTAATTTTAAAATAGACTTGTTACCTTTTGAAAAATAGTCATATGAAATTTTAAAGGATAACAAGTCTAATAACCCTTACCTAGTTTTAATGAAACTAAAAATAATACGAAGCGCTTTTTTTCTATTGACTTTCTTATTGTTTAGTCAAATTTCTACCTCTGCTCAAACTCAACGATTTAAGGCTGGTTTTAATCTAGGCTTGACTGCGGCACAAATTAATGGCGATGATTCCGCTGAGTTTAATAAATTAGGTTTATCCGCTGGAGTAAGAGCTTATACTATTCTAACTCCTAAGTCTGATATTATCATCGAAATCCTCTTTAGTCAAAGAGGTAGTCGCACCAAATTTGGTAATAACTCCAGTATCCCTTCCCAACTTATCAAGCTAAACTATATCGAAGTACCGATTATTTATACTATCAAAGATTGGTATCAAGAAGAGGACGACTATTATAAAATGCACTTCCAAGCAGGTTTATCTTATGGTAGGCTATTCAATACCAGTTTTGTAGACTCTCCTTTAGCTCCAACTGGTCCCTTTTTTAGAGAAAACGATTTTAGCTGGCTTGCCGGAATTACTTTTCATACGAATGAACATGTAGGCTTTTATGCTCGATATACTCGTTCTATTAATTTACTTTTCAAAAACACCGATACTAATCCTAATGCTAATTCTTTATTAAGTTTTTTCCTTACATTTGGCGGTACTTACGTTTTTTAGGCATGGTCCTAAGTTTTGTCTCGCTCGCTTCGCGAGCTCGACTAAGGGATATTAAGGGTGAGATTTTTTGGATTTTAATAGAATAGGTATCTTTAGATAAAAAACACCGTATTTATTATAAACTAAAGCATCACCATATCCAAGGTAAGATGAAAAATAATAGACTTTAGTGCTACTCATCTTGTCAACAAATTATAAGTATCTATTAATATGAAAAATTATTTTCCCCTACCCCTATTAATGCTTTTAACTCTTTTTCTCTTTTCAAGTTGTGGAGGAAAAAAGGAGGAGAAAAAAGGAATGGATAAAGATAAGATGTGGGCTACCAAATCTAATGAAGTTAAAGTATCTACCCTTCCAAGTATTACTTTTGAAGAAATGAAAGCCATCTATGAAGACTGCGATTTTATTGATATCATCTTCTATAATGTAGAATTTAGTATGAGTGTCAATAATAAATCTAATATTCAAAAAATGGTTGGATTTGTATCTACCAATGCTGCTCAAGTTAATCCGGCTTGTAAAGCCATGGGAAGAATCTTTTTTCAAAAAAATGGAGCATTAATGATAGAAGCAGATATGTACTATGATGACCAGTGTCAATATTTTGTCTTCCAAAAGAACGGAAAAAATGCTTATGCTAACGATATTACACCAGAAGGTCAAGCATATTTTGCTAGAATATTTTCTCAAGTAAAAGTAGAATCTACTCAATAAAACAATCATATTAGCGCATAAAAAAAGGATAGTTTTGGTTATCAAAACTATCCTTTTTTTATGCATTATTCTCTACCGTACAATTTTTTCTGAATCACGCACTTCGCTACGCTACGTGCGTGATTCAGAAAAAATTGTACGGTAAAGAAATGCATTATCTCTTAAAAATAAATTCGTAACTATCTCTCAGAATCGAGAACAGAAAGTAGAGATTCTATATATCTAAAAGTAATGTGGTCGGGTCCTCCAATAAGTTTTTAACCTTCACTAAGAAAGTTACAGAAGTACTACCGTCAATCACTCGGTGGTCGTAAGACAAGGCCAAGTACATCATTGGTCGAATCTTCACTTCTCCATTAACCGCCATTGGTCGTTGCTGTATCGTATGCATTCCTAATACCGCAGATTGAGGCTTATTCAAAATTGGCGTACTCATCATTGAACCAAAAACACCACCATTCGTAATCGTAAAAGTACCACCTCTCATTTCATCCAAAGTCAATTTACCGCTTCGTGCTTTTCCTGCTAATTCTTTAATTTTCAATTCTATTTCATGAAATTTTAAAGACTCCACATTTTTTACTGGTGGTACCACCAAGCCTGTTGGTGTGGAAATAGCAATTGAAATATCCGCATAGTCATGATAAACCATGTGGTCTCCATCAATCATCGCATTCACATCTGGCATTTCCATCAAGACTTTTGCACAAGCTTTAGAAAACAAAGACATAAAGCCTAATTTCACCCCATACTTGGCCACAAATTGCTCCTGATATTTCTTTCGTAAAGCCATGATGTTTGTCAAATCTACTTCGTTAAAAGTAGTCAACATAGCCGACTCGTGCTTAGCTGCTAAAAGATTCTTAGCAATCGTCCGACGCATTCGGCTCATCTTCTTACGCTCTGTTCCTCTTCCACCTACACTAGCCGCCGAGGTAACTTTAGGGGCAGCTGCCACTGGTGCTGGTGCTGCTGGTTTATTTTTTGTTGCTTTCATAGCATCTTCTTTAGTGATTCGTCCATCTCTACCTGTTCCATTCACATCGTTTGCAGATAATCCTTTCTCTCTCATAATTTTTGCTGCCGCTGGAGAAGGATGTCCTGCAGCGGAAGAAGTAGCTACTGTTTCGGCAGGTGCAGGCGTTGTCGCTTTTGCAGCTGATTTAGCTGGAACACTTGCTCCTACTTCTATTTTAGCGACAATAGCTCCGATTTCCAAATCATCGCCCTCGGCCGCTACATGGATTAATTTCCCTGTTCCTTCTGCTGGAAATTCTAAGGTTGCTTTATCTGACTCAAATTCACAAATAGGGTCATCTAAATTGACTGCTCCTCCATCTTCGATTAACCATTGGGATAAGGTAACTTCGGTTACTGATTCACCAATAGTTGGCACTTTCATTTCTATTATCTTCACTTCCCCATTACTTGCTGCTGCTTTTGCTGGTGCTGCTGGTTTTGCAGCAGGCGTCGGTGCAGCAGGTGCAGGCGTATCGCTTCCAGCTGATACACTGGTATCTACTTTTGCTACCAATGCGCCAATTTCTAAATCATCTCCCTCTTCCGCTACCCAAATTAGCTTTCCTTCTGCTTCTGCTGGAAATTCCAACGTCGCTTTATCTGACTCGAATTCACAAACTGGTTGGTCTAATTTGACATATTCTCCATTCCCAATTAACCATTGAGATAAAGTAACTTCTGTGATGGATTCACCAATAGCTGGTACTCTTAATTCTACTAAGCTCATTATATTGAAATGATTGTTTTTTAATTATAAGTTGATAACTTACTGACACTTATACTTAGGTCGTAGCAGTAAGGCTGCAAATATACGTGGAAAAATTTATAGAATATGGGAAAATAGTAGGCTTTCATTAGACTTTATGCCCTTTCTTTAACAGGTAACCATATATCTTTCCGAATTGTTTTACCAGAAACCTCTTCCAACAAATAAATTAGTAATTCATCTTCGTGCAGTTCTCCTCCAAGATTTACCTGATATCTAAAAGATTGGTTTAAAGTATTTAATATCGTAGCAAAATTTATTTTCCAACCTTCGTTCTGAAATTTAAATTTAACTGGAAACTTTTCTTTAGTATCCGCTTTTCCCATCCAAACATCAGCTTCTTTACCTGAAGATTTTTGACGGACTTTAATGATACTCAATTCTAATTCTGATAAGGTCTCAAAGTCAATAAATTCTCTCTTTAAAGTATTCGCATAAATCTTTTTAGGGTTTGTTACTCCTTTTATCAGTTGATTTTTTGGCATTGTTTGCCTCAAATACAAAACCATTAGTTTATTGTAAAAACTTAATCGACTGATTCTAGCAGAATCTGCCTCCAATGCCATCCCGCCTAGCTTGCCGTAAAAATCTAAGGTCTTTTGGTCTAAAAATTCCGCGGCTTTTGTCCCGTTCCCTTCAAATAGCGCAATTTGGTAGGCCGTAAAAGTATCTTTGATGACTTCCTCCTCTGGGGGTACACAACTAAAAAACAGGCCTGAAATAAAAAAGAAAAATAGAATTCTGATGATTTGAATTTTCATTATTGGTTTGGGCTAATAAGTACAATATGAATTTGTAAAATAGTTATTGCAGGCTATTAACATTAAAGGCTATTAGATGTAATAACTATCTAAATAAACCTAATCATTCAACAATCTCTTGATAAGCAAACTTATAAATCTTCCCCTTGCCATTTTTCCCCTCGTTAGAAATATACATCGTGCCATCGTTGGCAAAGACAATGCCTTCTGGTTGTTCATGTAACTTCTTTTTGAGCTTTACCATGTGCTTGATATGCCCATCTCGCTGCATGACCACCAATAATTTACCTACCGATGAGGTAATATAAATATCTCCAGATTTGGGATGTACAGCCAAACCTGATGGTCCAAAAATGAATTCCTCGCCAGGTTGGAATAATTTCACTAATTTATCAATTTTTTCTAAAGTGCTATGGACTTCTAAGAAGTGCTTTACTGCTTCTACACTAATTGTATAAACAGGGGCTTCACTCATTTTCATAGAATCCAAACTTAAACTAAAAATCCCCTTTTTAAACTCAAAGTCTTCTCCTTTTCCAACTTTTCCTTTACAGCTAATCAATAATCGCTGTTCTTTTGCATCATAGCCTAATCCTTCTATATCACTATTCTTACTAAAATCAAATTTGTGCTTCGTAACTTCTTGATTGCTTACGCCAAAGTTTGTCACCTCGTAAAGCGTTCCTGAACTTTTAATCGCAAACACTCGTCCATCCACAAATTCTACGCCTTCATAATCGCCGTCTTTATGAAATTTTTCTTCTTTTTCTACCGCTCCCGTTGTCGTATTAATCATAAAGATTTTACCTTCCTCATCTTGCACTGCATAAAGATACTTGCCCGTCTCATCTATCCCCAAACCTGAAATTTCTCTCAGCTTATTCGGCATTTCAAATGCGACTACAGGCTTATTCAATTGATAAGGAAAATTATTAGCAGATGCTATGTCTAAATCGTTATCCATTTCCGTTGTTGCGGTATCTTTTTCCATATCAGAAATAACGGTAGATTTTAAAGTTGGTTCTTTTGAAG
>CALLVC010000084.1 GCA_938010785.1 uncultured Saprospiraceae bacterium | reverse complement strand
TACCAGAAATGACGAGGTTATTTTTTCTTTTAGCAAGGCAAAATTTTTCAGCATAGCCGTTGTTACGTTGAAAAATTTTAACGCAGCTAAAAGTAAAAAGAATCCGTCAGGCTGGTAGGTTATTATTTTCTTCGTCCCTTAGCGCCTTGAGGCAGGCAGGTAACGGCGTATAAAAACGCAATTTATTAATTCATCATTCCTTATTTATTTCCTACTCCCTAATTTTCTCAAGCGCTCCAAAAAAATCAAACCCATATTCAACACCAACAAGCCAAAAATTAACAAACCCCACTGGTTCATAGTCGGTATGTTCTTCTTTTCTGGCACTAATCGCTGAAAATTACTTCTTAAAAAACAAAGTTCTCCACTAAATTGTCCAGTGAAAACTTCTAGGATGCCATCATTATCAATATCTACAAAGGTAGGCGTAGAATATTCATCGCCTGATGTCAAAACAGGCAAGACATTATGGAAAGGATTGCAATCTCCGTATAAGCCAACAAATTTAGGACTAGATGCGGTCCCTTCATTCCTAAAATACAGTAGGGTACCTGCTTTATTGCCAATCAAGGCATCTAAATCTCCATCTTCGTCAATATCTGCTAAGGCAGGGGCAAAATTACTATCTAAATTGACCCCAAAGAACGGATTATTACTGTTATTTATTTGTACAAAATTAGGCGCACTACTCGTCCCATCATTTCTGAAAAATAGAATCTCTCCATTGGCATTCCCAACAAAGGCATCTATATCCCCATCATTATCTATATCCCCAAAAGCTGGATTGGATAAATTGCCAGTAGTTAAGCCATTAAATGGATTAGCTGCCCCGATTATCCCTTGATAATTTGGACTACTATTAGTACCATTGTTTTGGAAAAAATTAATGCCTCCAGCATCTTCTCCTACAAAAACATCTAAGTCGCCATCTAGGTCTATGTCTACAAAGTCGAGTGCCGAGATATCACCAACATCTACTCCGTTAAATGGATTGGCAGCTCCTGTGATAGGTACAAAATTAGGGGTTGAGGCGGTTCCATCATTTCTAAAAAAATTGATATTGCCTGCATCGCCTCCTACGAATAAATCTTGGTCTCCATCTTGGTCTATATCTATAAATTCTGGAGCAGAATTGGCCCCTACATCAATACCATCCGACGGACTGTCACTACCTGTTATTTTTTGAAAATTGAAATTATCACAAACAAGGTCTGGGTCATTTTCAAAATAATTAATAACGCCATCCATACTGCCTATAAAGAAATCCATATTTCCATCCCCATTGATGTCAATAAAACATGGATTTGGAATTAAAGCCGCGTTTCTACCTGCATCTACGCCCGCTAATGGATTTTGACTATCTGTTGCTAATATATAACTTGGTGAACTGACTGTTCCTGTATTTATATAATACTGAATCATGCCCAATTGAGACCCCACAAATAAATCTAAATCCCCATCTCCATCCTGGTCCACAAAAGTGATTAATGGGTCCGCCCCAACAGGCGCAAAATCTAATGGATTGCCAGCCCCAACAACGGGCGTGAAAATCGGTGAAGTACTATTGCCATCATTGCGGAAATAATTAATTTGCCCGCCGCCTCCTGATGCAAAGGGGGCATTCCCAGGTATAAAAACATCTAAATCTCCATCATTATCTATATCTACAAAGTTGGTAGAAGAAACGGTTCCTACATCAATCCCAAATAAAGGGTTCAGTGGGTTAGTATTATCTAACTCTGTAAAAACTGGTACACCTCCCACTGGGTTATTTTCATAAAAATAAATGGTACCATTCTTATTGCCCACAAAAGCATCAAGGTCCGTATCTCCATCAATATCCACAAAAAATGGCGTGGCATTGCTACCGACATCAAACCCACTAAAAGGATTATTAACCGTATTGGCTACAAAATTTGGATTGGTGGTCGTTCCTGTATTTTGAAAAAACAGGATGTTACCATTATTATTTCCTACATAGGCATCCTGCACACCATCTCCGTCCAAATCTGCAAAAACTGGATAGGCATTTGACCCAACATCCACAAATCCTAAGGAATTTGAACAAGGTGGTTGCACATAATTTTGAGCGAAACCATTGGTGTTCATTAATAAAGTCGCTATCAGTGCAGTGCCTAAGGCTATTTTTTTAGGAGAAAAGGTGGAAGTGGAAAGGCGCTTGATATATCGCCTTAGTTTGGAATAATATTGTCGTTGGCGAGTGAGAGATAATTGATAAAATCGACCATTTTTGATGCCAGCATAAACTCTTTTTAGCAATTTTTGGTATTGCTCCCAAGTTCTTTTTGAACTACTAAATTGTTGAGTTTTGATAGGTTTATACATGGAATAGATTCGTCTTAGATGCGAAGGTAGGATTATTCCCTATCAAAGTCCATAATTTGAATATGATTTTTTATAAATTATTGGGTTTGAAATGATGAATTAGTGCTGTTAAGAAAAATTTGAAAATGTTTTTTTGATACGGAAGGACACGGTTTGAAGTTATGATTTTTTATGTTTTCTTATTTATCGTGTACAAAGCCTTATTAAGTAACAAGCAAATGATAAGTCTGTCACCTGCTGTCGGCAAAGGCAGGTTTGGAGATAAATATTTTGAGTAAAGACTAGATGAGTAAACACCGTTTGTGAACCGTTCACGGATGAGATGCGCTCAAAAGATTATTGGTGAAATGGTGGAGTTATTTTTTACTCGTTACTAAAACATAATTATTCATAATAATTCCGTGTCCCTCCGTGTCAAAAAAATTGCTTAATAATTTTTCTTAACATCTCTAACTATAAACGATGAATTGAGTGTTTACCGAATTTATCGTTCATCATTTATCGTTCATCATTTATCGTTCATCGTTCATGTTTCATCGTTCATGTTTCATCGTTATTTCTCCTTACATTTGATATAAAAAATTGATGAAATACTTTTTACTGGCATTTGTTTTTTTTCTTACTATTTTAGACGGGCAAGCACAAGTCTACCATGAAAATCACCAGATTTTTGCAGTTAATAAATTGGCACCGCATGCAGCTGCTTTTCCCTTCGCTTCTCAAAATGCAGCTATTTTAGGTGATAAAACCAATTCTCAATGGTATCAATCCCTCAACGGCTTATGGAAATTTAATTGGGTGAAAAAGCCCGCGGATAAACCTGAAAATTTTTACCAAGAAGATTATGATGATGGCACTTGGGAAACTTTCCCAGTCCCTGCTAATTGGGAAGTTCATGGCTACGGTTATCCGATTTACTTAGATGAAAAATATCCTTTTACCACCACCTGGCCGAATGTGTCCCCCGATTACAATCCTGTCGGTTCTTATCGTCGAGATTTTGAGGTGTCAAAAGATTGGCTTGACCGAGAAGTGATACTTTACTTTGGGGCGGTCAAATCAGCTTTATATGTTTGGGTGAATGGACAAGAAGTCGGTTTTTCGCAAGGGTCTAAAACACCCGCAGAGTTTAATATTTCCAAATATTTAAAAGCAGGTAAAAATAACATCGCCCTACAAATTTATCGTTGGAGTGACGCTAGTTATATCGAAAGCCAAGATATGTTGCGCCTGTCAGGCATTGAACGAGAGGTGTTTTTGTATGCTTTGCCAAAAGTTCATATTCAAGATTTTTTTGTTAAAAATGATTTAAGTGCTGATTATAAAAATGGTCAATTCAAAGTTGATTTTTTATTAAAAAACAACTTGAAAAAGGGAAAGCAAAAATTAAAAATTGAATGTCAATTATTGGATATAGGAAATGGATACCAGTCTGTTTACCAAGAAATTATAAAAAGTAAGTTGAAAGCAGATAATGAAACCACCTTATCCTTTTTAGCACAAATTCCTAATGTAAAAAAATGGACGGCTGAAACGCCAAATTTATACCAATTAATACTAAAGGTGACGGATGCCAAATCAAAAGAAATATTAGAAGTTGTTAGCGATAAAATTGGTTTTAGAAAAATAGCAATTGAAGAAAGTCAATTATTAGTCAATGGACAAGCCATATATATTAGAGGAGTTGACCGTCACGAAACGCATCCACACACAGGGCATGTGATTACCCGCGAATTGATGTTGCAGGACATTCAATTGATGAAGCAACACAACATTAATGCGGTTAGAAGTAGTCATTATCCAAACCATCCAGATTGGTATGACCTCTGCGATGAATACGGATTATATGTGATTGATGAGGCGAATATCGAGAGTCACCCTTTGGCTAATGCGGAGGATACCCAAATTGGAAATGAGCTATCTTGGTTGCCCGCCCATTTGGACCGTACCCAACGGATGTTTCATAGAGACAAAAATCATCCGTCGATTATCATTTGGTCTTTAGGGAACGAAGCTGGACATGGCGAAATTTTTAGGCAAACCTATCAGTTTTTAAAACAAGCAGATGGTAGTCGCCCTGTCCAATACGAACCTGCCGAAAAGGCCGATTATACCGATATTTTTTGCCCCATGTATCCGCCGATTGAAAAATTGGTGAACTATGCCGAATCGGCTCCGTCTAAACCAGCCATCATGATTGAGTATTGTCATGCGATGGGCAATAGTGTAGGAAATATGCAGGACTATTGGGATGTTATTGAAACCTATCCTGTCTTGCAAGGCGGATTTATCTGGGATTGGGTGGACCAATCATTGGAATACACGAATGAAAAAGGGGTAAAATACTTAGCCTATGGTCATGATTATCATCCTGATTTACCTACAGATGGTAATTTTTTGAATAATGGTTTGGTCAGTCCTTTTAGAGTCCCTCATCCACATTTATTTGAAGTGAAAAAAGTTTATGAACCTGTTAAGTTTCGCTTAGTCGATGCTTCGAATGGCTTAATTGAGATTCATAATAAACACTTTTTTAAAGACCTGAATGATTTGAACATCAAATGGGTGCTGCTAGAAGATGGAATGGAGATGGCAACTGGCGATTTAGGCGTTAAAGAAGTATTGCCACAAGAGAGGAAATATGTAATTGTTGATTTAGAAAATGTGGAATTAGACGCTGAAAAAGAATATTTTTTGAAAATAAGCGCCATCACAAATCGAGCATTGCCCTTGATGCGTATTGGTCACGAAGTGGCTTGGGAACAGTTTGATTTTTCAAAGGACACTACAGCGGAAGCAAAGAGACCTAAAAGAAAGAACATCTTTTTTGACGATTTTCGTTTGCCAAAAGATAGTTTTAGTTGTAAAATTGCTTTTGATTCTATAGCATCTTCTGATTCCCTGATGATAATACATGGTAAAGATTTTACTGCTAAAATTGATAAAAGAACTTATCAAATAATTGGATATGATTATAAAGGAATGCCTATGTTGTTAAACCACCCTCATCCTAATTTCTGGCGTCCTCCAACGGATAATGATTTAGGAAATGGGATGCAGGATTGGGCAGCTATTTGGAAAGACCTTAGTCAGAATTGGAAGATTGAGCCCAATTTTACCGTTCTTAATAATCATGATCTTATTTATGGTCATACTTCTATTAATTTTTTACTGACTTATTTACCATCAACGGTATCTGATGTAACTGTTAAATTGTCCTATACTATTTATGGGGATGGTTCTCTTAATTTTAATTACATTTTTAATTCAACCAATGAAAATCTGCCCAATGTTCCCCGAATCGGTATGCAATTTAAAATACCTGCTGACTTTCAATTTATGGAATGGTATGGCAAAGGCCCACATGAAACTTACTGGGATAGACAATCTTCTGGCGAAATTAGCATTTGGAAAGGCAAAGTTTGGGACCAATTGCATAATTATTCTCGTCCACAGGAATCAGGTAACAAAATGGACGTAAGATGGATGTCCTTAAAAAATGAGCAAGGTTTAGGCTTTTTAGCGAAAACAACTTCCGAACCTTTATCTATGAGTGCTTGGCAGTTGTCAATGGACGATTTAGATTTTGTAGCGGGTGCTAAAGGAGCCGAATCTGCTTCTGGGCTAGTCCCCGTAACTTCTAAACATGGAGCGGACTTATTACCAAGGGATTTTATAACTTGGAACATTGATTTTAAACAAATGGGATTAGGCGGCGATACTTCTTGGGGCCGAATGGTGCATGACGAATATACGCTACCTGCTAATCAGACGTATAAATATAGTTTTAGGTTGATTCCTGTAGACCCAGCGGCTAATGAATAAAATAGGGGATTAATTAATAATTAGGGGTATTCTAGCAATTCCAAATCAAATCAGAATTCATACATCTTACATCATAAACCCGCCTGACAGGAACGGGCAGGTCTATCTAACTTTGCTTACTAGACAGATGTATGATGTATGACCTGCCTGCCGTCGCAGGAAGGCAGGTTTAAAATTTATGATGCCTGCCTGTCCGGCAGACAGGTATGATTTTTTTTAAATAAAATTAGTTGCAAGTCTTTTAAAATCAGTTGTTTACATGTTTTTAGAAACAAATTTTCCAACATTTAAAAAAATATTTTTTCGCCCCTGTAACTTTTTGCATCCCTCAGGCGTCTTACCACCAAATTAATCAAAAAATGTATTATTTACATCTTAGATTAGTAAGAAATCACCTGACAAAACAAGAAATATAAAATAGAAATAGCTATTTTATTTTCTACTCAAAAGACAACCAACGAAGTGACTGTTAACGAATACAATATATGCGTAAAAGAACATGCCGATGGCATATTTCGATTTGTACTAAAGCAAATAGCCAACCGAGCGGATGCGCATGATATTGTACAAAACACTTTTGAAAAATTGTGGAAGCATCGAGAAAAAGTGACGGCTGCTAAAGCTAAGTCTTATGCTTTTACGATTGCTTATCACGATATGATAGACTTGACTAGAAAGAAAAAATTTGTTGGTAATTATGAAAATGCACCTGAAAGAATCGAAAGAGATTTTCAAACACAGATGGAAACGAAGGAATTGATAGAGAAAGGATTAGCCGAATTAAGTGATATTCAAAAGTCCTTAATTTTATTAAGAGATTACGAAGGATACACTTACGAAGAGATGGCACAAATTTCTGAATTGTCTATCTCGCAGGTAAAAGTTTATCTGTTTAGAGGACGTAAAAAATTGCAGCAAGCTATCAACCGATTAAACAAAGCTATTTAATAGCGGAGGGCTTAGGGCAGAGGGCTTAGGGAAACCTACACCACCCTCAGCCCTAAGCCCTCCGCCCTAAGCCATAAAAATGACCATTAATAAATTTAATTACGAAGCTTTTGCCTTAGATTATTTGGAAGGGAAGCTGTCGGTAGAACTGACGGAAGAGATGGAGCGCTTTTTAGCGACACATCCAGCTATTGAAACGGAGTTATCTGGCATGATGGAAGTGGTTTATTTAGAGCCAGATACGAGTATTGTCTTTGAGGACAAGGCAGCTTTGTTAAAGGAAGAAAAAGTAGTTTGGTTAAATAGAAAATGGGCGAAACCACTTATGGCGGCAGCAAGTGTGGCGCTTTTGTTAATGACTTATTTTTCTGGCTATCAAGCGGGAATTAAGCAGGGAGATAACACAGTGGTAGTAACTGAGGATAAGCACAATGAAAATAGACCTGAAAATAGTGCGCCTTCTGTGGTCGCAACAATCGAAAAGGAAGAGACAGGAATTGTAGAGCAGATAGAAAAATTGCCTACTACTCAAGAATCGGAGTTGGAAAAAACAGTAGCCCGATTTGTTCCAAAAACAATTGTTCCGACAAAAAATATAAGGGAGGTCAAAATGGAAGTTGTAAATAAGGCATTTGAGGAAATTACAATTGAGGAACCAACTACTATTGTAGCTGAAAAAATACAAGTTGTTGATAATGAAGGAATTGAACAAAAATTAGCGCCAAAAGAAGTAACTGAAAAAGAGCCAATTATTTTAACGCCAATAGCAAGTATCCAGCCTAAACTAGTTAACGCTATCGGTCAAGAGGAGCGCGCAAATAATTTATCGAACGCTTTAAAGGTTGAATTACCAGTTGCAGAAATGGCTGGCATTACCATTCAAAAAAGGAAACGAGGTATTAAAGATTTCTTGGGTAGATTTCCTGTAACTCAATTAAAGGAAGCATTGATTCCTAGCTATTACAAAGAGGAAAACGCGGGGCAATAATTCTCAATTTTTTATTAAAATACTTTATAATTTAACTTGAATAGACACTATTCGAATTTATAACACCTATATCTTTATTTTAACTTTTAAATCAACCGACATGACTGTTAAAAAAATTAATTTCACCAAGCTTTTGTTTGTAGGCCTTTTTGCCTTTTTTGCTACTACCTTGGCAGCTCAAAATCAAAATCAAAACGAAAACGAAAATCAAAATCAAAAAACTAGAACGAGTAAAGATTTAGACAAAGATGAAGATTTTGAGAAACGTTGGAAAAAAACACCCAATCGGTATCATAATTGGGGCATTCATTTTGGAGACAACTGGGATGATGACAATTGGAATGGCTTTAGAGTAGGCTTAATGGATATTGGATTTAGCACTTATTTCCACGAGAATTCTTTGAACCTACCAGCAGAATTAGATGACTTTGACCAAAATTATGGTGGTTCTTTGAATTTTAATTTACATGCCATTCGTCATCGGTTGCCGATTGTTAAAGACAAGATTGGTTTAGAGTATGGACTTTCCCTTGCTTGGAAACAATACAAATTTTCTAATGACTTTCAAATCCTAGAAGATACCATTCCTTTCACGATTGTAGATGATGGCACCAAATACAAAAAGAATAAGTTAAAAACAACTTTCTTAGAGGTACCTTTGATGTTGACGATTACAGGAAAGCGCAATTTTTATATCAGTGGTGGTATTTATGGTGGCGTACTTTTAGGTGCTAAGCAAAAACTAAAGGATGAAAATGGCAATAAATTAAAAATAAAAGATGATTTTAATTTGAATAAATTCCGTTATGGAATGGTCGGAAGAATTGGTTTTGGGCCATTTGCTATCTACGCACAATTAGCCATGAATGATTTGTTTAAAGATGGTCAAGGACCAGCTTTGACTCCATTTAATGTAGGTATCTCTATCTTAGATTTTTAAATTATTTCCCTAAGAGTATGTCCAGGCCGTCAGGCTAAAGAAAGAGCCCCAGATAGCTATCGGGGCTGAAAGTATCGCTTTCTAAGCTTCCCTAGCAGGAGATACTTTCAAAGCATCTCCTGCTTTTCGGTCAAAAATCCTTTAGCCTGACGGCCTGACGGCCTATGGAGTATGTCTAAAATAAAATCCGTGTGGACCTATTCCACACGGATTTTATTCCCCACTAACCACTATCACCTCCCTTCTGCTCTACATTTGTCTAAAATATTTCTTCTAAATGACTTTGGATTATCCAAGACCCTATAAAAATCATCTAAATAGGCAATCATTTCCTTTTTTTCTTTTTTATCTAAATAAGGAAAATCGTTGATGATTTGATAAAAAGTTGCTTTCTTTTCTTGAAAAAGAGGTATTTGCTTTTCTAATTCTCCTGCTGCTCTGCACATGCCAAGATATAATCTTTGCGTGATATGTTCCAAGTCGATTCCTGCTCCATGTACCGCATAGGGTGCATTGACCAAACCTGCGTAATCAAAATCATAGGCGATGGGCAATGGCAATGGATAATTGTTGCACTTAATCAATCTGACATTATGACTGCCAACAACTGACCAATCAGTATTGCCAATCATGTACTGAAACAAATTCATTATATCTAATTGCTCGGCGTAAATATATTTTGAGCGGAGTCTTTTTGGTTTGAACCAGCGCGCATTGAGTCGAGTTGCCATCTCTCCTTGATTTTCTATAAAAAAAGCATAGGTGGTAAAAGGTTTCCAAGTCTCTTCCGTATCAATGAATTTAATTTCTGCTAGTTGGGTTTTAAAACTAATATTGGTCAGCGCTTCGTATAATTGATAAATGAGGTATTCTTTGAGGACTAATTCTCCATAGAAATCTCCCTTCTTACAGCCGACCACTAATTTTAAATCATTAAAACTCGAATCCATTTCGTTTTTGACCAACCATTTTTTCTTGAACTTAATTTTTAAGGGCGGATAATAACAAACTTGTTTTCTGATATTTCCTCTGGCTCTTGTTTTGGCAGTCCACTCTACACTTTCTCCCATCGTATTATCAAAGACAAGGCTCAACGGTTGCCACTCTTCTTTGTATTTCTTAGCGACCAATTGTTTGGTATTGGTCTTGATGGTCATTTTTAAAATACCTGCTCTTTGAAAGTTTTTAAAGAGGGTAGGACCAACTTCTATTTGGGATGTTGCTTGAGCAATACTGACCGTACTAGACCATAAGATGAATGCGCTTAATAGCAAAAAAAATAGAGGGGTGTCTATGTTTGATTTGGGGTTAGCCATAAATTTAGTTTTTATTTTTCAAAGTATGCTCAAGGCAAATATAGTGAAAAGTAAGGTTTATCTATTGCTCAATTTTTTCCAAAAGACCTTAAAACTTTCCGAAAGTGGCTTGTTTTCTTCCTAAAATAGTACAAAATGCGAGAAATGTCCTGTTTATTGCGAGAAATAACTTGAGTTTGAACTTGAATATTTAATCTATTTTGGACAATAGATGCCTTTTATTTTTTTATAAATCCGCTCCTCAAATCTATTTTTATCCGCTTCACGTATAGGTAGTTTCCACAATTTATTATTTCTTTGTCACTTGCTTTCCGAACCAAATAATTAAATTTTCAGTAAGTTTAATACATTAGACTTTATTCTAAATCATAGAGAGCTTCCAGAACCTGCCCGACTAGGCAGGCGGGCTTGGAGTTCTGGAAGCTCTTCTCTTACGATTTTCTTTTGAAGAATATCTATTTCGTATTAAACATATACTAATTTTCATTAATTTAATACAACTTTATTAAATGAGTACTAATAAATACGACCTCGGTTTAATTGGTTTAGGTACAATGGGTAAGAACCTATTGATGAACATGATTGATAACGGCTTTGATGTAGCAGGATATGATAAGGATATGGCTAAGGTTGACTCCTTAGAAGATGAAGAGGGGGACATTTATGGCGCTAAAACGGTTGAAGAGTTTATCAGTGTTTTAGAAAAGCCTAGACGAATTTTTTTACTAGTACCTGCTGGTAAAATTGTGGATTATGTGATTGCTGATTTATTGCCGCACTTAGATAAAGGCGATATTATTATGGATGGTGGTAATTCTTATTTCAAAGATACCATGCGTCGGCAAGAAGAATTGACACCAAAAGGCATTCACTTTTTAGGAATAGGGGTTTCTGGTGGCGCGGAAGGTGCTAGAAGAGGTCCTAGTATGATGCCTGGAGGAAATCGTACTGCCTATAATAAAGTAAAACCTATCATGGAAGCCGTAGCGGCAAAAATAGGCAAGCAACCTTGTGTGACTTATTTAGGAGAAGGTGGAGTTGGGCACTTTGTCAAAATGGTGCATAATGGGATTGAATATGGCATGATGCAATTATTGGCGGAAGCTTATGATGTGATGCGCCGTGGATTGGGGATGGAGAACTCAGCCATTCATGCCGCTTTTGATGATTGGAATAATAAAGAGTTGCGTTCTTTCTTGGTAGAAATTACAGCAGAAATATTTGCAGCTAAGGATAATTTAGGCAAAGGGGATTTGATTGATATGATTATGGATAAAGGGAAGCAGAAAGGGACTGGTAAATGGACCTCCCAAGAAGCTTTGGATTTGGGAGCTGCCGTACCAACGATTGATTTGGCGGTGATTGCTAGAGTTATTTCTGCTTTCAAACAAGAACGAGTGGCTGCATCTGAAATCTTAGAAGGTCCTGATGCTCCGATTAAGAAAGACCAAAAAACGATGGTCAGAAGATTGAAAAATGCCACCTTATTCTCTTTTATCATTTCCTACGCACAAGGGATGGCAATGATGAAAAGTGGTTCGGAGGAGTATGGTTTTAATTTAGACTTTGAAGGGGTTGCTAGAATTTGGAGAGGTGGCTGTATTGTTCGGTCAAAATTGTTAGAAGATTTTAGAAGAGCTTATAAGAAAGATGCACAGTTGCCTAACTTGTTAGTCGATGAGCGAATCGCTAAAATGGTTAACAAAACACAAAAAGATACGCGAACAGTTATTGCAGAAGCAGTCAAAGCAGGTATTCCTGTTCCTTGTTTGATGGCAAGTTTGTCTTATTTTGATAGTTACCGAAGTGCAAGATTGCCGATGAACTTGGTACAAGCGCAGCGTGATAATTTTGGGTCACATACCTACGAAAGATTAGATAAAGAAGGGTCTTTCCACTATGATTGGGTATAGGCTAGTTAATGTTTTTCCTAAATCATACATCATACATCTATCTAATAAAGCAAGGATACATGGATGATTTTAGGCTAAAAAGAGCCAGTTTTTCTTTTTAATTTTGATGATTTTGATAGAAAATTACATGGATTTATGATGTATGATTTCTGATGTATGATTTTTGATTTTCGCTTCGGCACAAAATACCAAAGCCTTAGTGACGAAATAATAAATCCTTGAATTCGCAACTAACCATTTACAACTAACCACTAAGCATTAACCACTATATTATGAATAACATCATCAAACCAGAACCAACTATCATCTTTATTTTTGGAGGTAGTGGTGATTTGACTAATCGAAAATTAGTCCCAGCTCTATATAATTTGTATTTGGATAACCATATGCCAGACCAATTTTCGATTATTGGTTTAGGTAGAACCAAATTTTCTGATAAACAATATCGAGATAAAGTTTATGAGGGTGTAAAAAATTTTTCTCGTCAAAAAGGAACGAAAGAACAATGGGCAGCTTTTTCCAAATCCATTCAATATCAGGTAAGTGATGTGTTTGACGAGAAGAGTTATAAGGAGATGGGCAAGGAGATTAAAAAGGTGGAAAAAGAGTGGGGCGTTCATCCTAATGTCATTTTTAATTTAGCGATTGCTCCTTCTTTAATGGATGATGTGGTGACCTATTTGGGGAAATCTGGTATTTGTACTGACCCTGATTGTACTCGATTGGTTATTGAAAAACCGTTCGGCCATGATTTGGAAAGTGCAAAATCACTCAACAAGTTATTAACGACTTATTTCGATGAAAGTCAGATTTATAGAATTGACCATTATTTAGGAAAAGATGCGGTTCAAAACATTTTAGTTTTCCGTTTTGCCAATCTTTTATTTGAGCCGATTTGGAACCACAATTATATTGAACATGTGCAGATTACAGTTTCTGAAAGTATTGGAGTAGGGGATAGAGGAGGGTATTATGACAAATCGGGCGCCTTACGAGATATGGTTCAAAACCATGTTTTACAACTACTATGTTTTGTGGCGATGGAACCTCCTGGGTCTTTTAAAGCTGACGAAATCCGAAATCGTAAGGTGGATGTATTAAAAGCTATTCGACGTATTTCAGAAGAGGAAGTAGATGATTATGCGGTTAGAGGACAATATAGAGCAGGTTGGTCTAAAGGGGAACCTGCGAAAGCTTATCGAGAAGAGGTGACTAAAAATCCAAAGACAGATACAGAAACTTTTGCCGCAGTGAAGTTTCATATTGATAATTGGAGATGGACGGGCGTACCTTTTTATGTGCGTTCTGGAAAGCGGATGCCTAAAAAGACTTCTGTTATTACGATTCAATTTAAAAATGCGCCGCACCAAGTTTTCCCTGAAAAAACAGCCAGTGCAATGCGCCCTAATAGGATAACCATCGCTATTAGTCCTGATACAGGGATTAAAATGCGTTTTCAAGCAAAACGACCTGGGTTGGATATGATGTTGAACCCTGTAGAAATGAAGTTTAATTATTCTGAAACGTATGAAGATGCGCAACCAGAAGCTTATGAAACATTGCTTCATGATGTGATGACGGCGGATGCTACTTTGTTTATGCGTTCTGATGAAGTGGAAGAAGCTTGGGATTTATTGATGCCTATTCTAAATGCATGGAAGAAAAATCCAGCTTATTATTTCCCCAACTATGATGCAGGTTCAGAAGGACCGCAAACAGCGGCAAGATTGATTGCTAAAGATGGCTATCATTGGTTTACTTATCGGGAATTGTAAAAGATAATTCCCCTAATTAGTGATTCTAACAATATACAGTATTGTTTTTAAATTGTTAAGTTGGTAAAAAAAGATTGCTTTTTATAGGAATAGAAGCATATTTATTTATATGTTTGTAGGTATTCCAAGTAAGACAATCTTTAAAATTTATTTTTCAGTCCTTGAATACTTTAAACCTTAGGAACGGTGTAGAAATAGATTTACAAACCTGCCCGACACTCAGGCAGGCGGGTTTAGGGTAGCTTATTTTGTTCTTAGTTTTTTACTTAAAAACAGGAGTTATATTGATATAATAGCTTGCCCGTATGGGACTGTTTTCAAAGTTAAAAATAGCGGCAAAAGAAGCAGCATAAATTGTAAGTTTATTTTTTCACCATTCCTTACTATTAGGAGTATACCATCTAATCCATCATAAAGCTTATTAT
>CALLVC010000083.1 GCA_938010785.1 uncultured Saprospiraceae bacterium | reverse complement strand
CGTTTTAATTCGCATTAAAACCCTTAATAATTTCTTCATCATCCTTCCCTAAATTACTCAACAAAAATTGAGTATCATCGGCAAAATCATCATTTGGATATTTACTTAAAAACTCTTCGTATAAACGCTTAGCAGTCGCTTTATCATTCAAATCATTATCGTAGGTAAATGCTTTTAGAAAAAGTGCTTGTGCTGCTTTTTCATAATTTGGATATTGGGTATAAATCAAATCGTAAATAGCAACAGCCTTTGGAAAGGCTCTAACTGCACGAGCCGTCTCCCCAGCCTTGTGTAAATATTCAGGGCTTTGGGCATTCTTAGGCTGCAATAAGGCATATAACTCGCAAATTCTGATATAATCATTAGCCGCTTGAAAATCTACTTTATGAGTTGTCTCATCGTACATACTGCTGCCTAAAGCAGTGATATCTTCAACCAGACTATTAGAATTGCTGGCTAAAGCTTGCTTAGCAGCTGCGGCTTGATTTCCGTTTGGAAATACCTGAAGGTATAGTTTTTTAATTATGGCCGCTACAGTTGGGCTTTGAATATTTTGTTCATAAATCGTTGATAACATCCATACATTATCAGCAACCCCTTTTGCTGTTGGGTAATCTGAAATACCCTGCATCAAAGTTTGTACGCCATTAACGGCAGCTTTATTTTCAACATGTAATTTGGCCATTTCAGAAAACAAAGGACTATTGGTCGCTCCATCGTTTGGATTCGCTTTTATAGCATCTTGATAAGCCGTAATTAACAAGTCTCTATTTTCTTTAGTAGGACTGTCGGCTAGGGCTTTTTTAAGTGTTCCTATCTTGGAACTATCTTCAATTGTACCAGATTTACAAGCAAATAATCCAAAAAACAACAAGATTATTAAAAGTCTAAATTCCATATTTAAGTCTGTTTAGTAATATCCTCTAGATTAACTAGTGCTATCATTTATAAGTGATTGACAAGTTAATCGAGTGTATTTTTTTGTTAGGCAAGGCATTTATTTTTATAATAGCCGTAGCTATTATAAAAATAAATAACGAAGCATAACGGAAAAAGGCGCCGATTTAAGTGTCAAAGATTTATGAATAATAGCACTAAATCGCTGGCAAAGATACATTTTTCTAGTATCAAAACTAAGGGTTGTCTATGAAATAACTTTGCGTTTTAGGCTGTTTCTTTTGAGCTTATCTTTACTTTAAAATCAGTCATAGTATCAAGCCTCCCGTCCGCTTTGCGGTTCACAAACGGTGTTTGTTCATTCCTTCTTTTAAAGCAAAACTAAGCACAAAATAACCTACCCTAAATCCACAACCTTATTTCATACACAACCAAGTAGGCCCAATATCTTTGTTTGCTTAAGTATCGCTTGACAAAATAAAACCAATTACCATAAACTAATAAAGCAAAAGGTAAAAACAAATGAATGGTATTCGCTAATATTTTCCAGACCAAAAGTTGCTCAACTCTAAAAAATTCAATCTGTCTTTCGGCAGCAGTCATTCCTTCTTCATATTGAAAATAATACTCCGTCGGGCTATTCCATTGACTATCAAAAAAATTAGCGCCAGTAATCAACCAGAAAAGGACATTCCCCAAAATCCATAAATATAACCAATAGTCTTTTTTCCAATTCATTTTCCGAAAATAGCTAATAATTATAATTCAACGCAATTTAATGCACAAAGCAATCAAAAATAAAGACAAACGAGTCCTTTTAGCTAATGAAACCAATTTGATAAGGATAATGGAGTATAAATAGCAGCCATTTTTTATATCTTTTTTGTCTATATTTTACAAAACCTAAATTACCCTTACCAAATTAAATTGTTATAAATTCTAGGCACAAAAATTGTAACTCATCTTCCATAAGAATCATTTTAAGGGTAGTTTTCCCTCCCTCTATCGACTGTACTACACCCTCACACTCATTCCCTCATAGTCGGAATGTGATAGACATACAATTGATAATCATTCACAAGATTCTGCTGTTAATGAGCTTTAAGAATTATTTTACTCTAGACGCGTTAAAACACCGTTTTTTAACACCACAATACGATGTATATGTATTGAGGTCCTTCACTATTCTTTTAACTTTTTTCTTTCCATTCTTTGGCTTTGCGCTAAAATATGCAGACCCTAATGCGACAGAGTTCTTAAGTCACCGTTTTTTGATTACTGGATATTGGGTAACAATAGGAATTTTATCTTTTAAAGTTGATTTTGTAAGAAATTACATGACGTTCTTTACCAATATTGGTTTGTATATTTTCATGATATGGATTGTTTGGATTTGTAAAGTAAATCACTTTACTCCTGAATACACGATTGGATTTTTCTTATCCTTTTGTAGTGCCGGTATTATTTTTAGAAATAGGATTAGTTTAAGTATTTACGCAATAGTTATCTTGTCACTTACCGCTTTTGTGGTTTTGACCACACCCAATTTAGAAGTAAATTCAAGTATTTTATTGTTATCTATGTCTGCTATAGGTTTCGTATATGTAGCAGTGATGTCGGCAAGGTCATTTATAAATAATGAATTGGAAACTTTAAATCAAACTTTAGAAGATAAAGTAGCTGTTAGAACAAGACTGGCAGAAAAAAGAGCCAAAGAATTAGCGGAAAAAAATCAAGAGCTTGAAAGATTTGCCTATGTTGCCTCTCATGATTTAAAATCTCCGTTACGAACCATAGATGGATTTGTTAATTTATTAACTAGAAAAACCGATAAATTAGGTGATCCAGAAATCAAAGAATATAGCAATTTTATTGTTGCGGGTGTAAATCGGATGAAACAAACGGTAGATGATTTATTGGAATATTCAAGAGTTGGAAAAGTAGGGATGAAGTTCAAAGCTGTTGATATGGACAGATTAGTGGCAGTTGTCTTGAATGGTCTAGGAAGTTCTATAAATAGACCAGACGTTCAATTAAATTTACCGCTATCGTTTCCAAAAGTAATCATTTGTGAAAGCAGGCAAATTGAGCAATTGATACAAAATCTAATAGAAAACGCCATTAAATTTAATACCTCCGATTATAAATTAGTAAATATTAGTTTCGAAGAGCGAGAAAATTTCTGGGTATTCAAAGTGAAGGATAATGGGATTGGTATGCCAAAGAAACATTTAAAAAATATCTTCGAAATGTTTAAACGATTACACACATTTGAAGAGTTCCCCGGAACGGGAATAGGCTTAGCCACCTGTAAAAGAATTGTAGAAAATCATGGAGGTAAAATAAGTGTACAATCCGAGGTTGGGAATGGAACAACTTTTATGTTTACCATTTCAAAAAAGCTTCAAATCGCTTCTGCTAATAAAACTAATAGCCTTAAAAAAACAACGATACGCGTATAATAAAAGCATTCATCCTTTATCTTAATAAGTAGGCATACTCGGGTCAATTTCCTTAGCCCAAGCTAAGATACCGCCTTCCAAATTCAATAAATTTGTAAAACCAAATTGGCTTTGTAAGACTTTGATGGCATTAGCGCTTCGAACCCCACTTCGACATTGAATGACGACGGGTTTATCTTTAGAAATTTTATCTTTGTAATTTAAAATTGTATTTAAGGGAACTAATTCTCCATTCAAATTACAAATATCATATTCATACGTTTCTCTCACATCAATCAATTGGTAATCCTTTTCCTCAACCATCCAGTTTTTTAATTCTTTTACAGAAATACCTTTAACCATAGTGTCTGATTCTTTTTTTGGAAAAATGCCACAAAATTCATCGTAATTAATCAGTTCGGTAATTTTAGTAGCAGGGTTTTTCCTTATTTTTAAATTTCTAGTAGTAAAAGAAGCCGCATCAAAGAGGAATAATCGCCCCGATAAAGGCTCCCCTACCCCTGTAATAATTTTGATAACTTCATTAGCCTGCAAGCTACCGATAATCCCCGGTAAGACTCCTAAAACCCCTCCTTCTGCACAACTTGGTACCATTCCGGGAGGTGGAGGCTTAGGAAATAAATCTCTATAATTTGGTCCTCGTTCACCATTCTCTTCCAAATAATTAAAAACAGAGACTTGTCCTTCAAAACGAAAAATAGAAGCGTATACATTCACTTTGTCAGTCAATACACAAACATCATTAGTGAGATATCGGGTTGGAAAATTATCCGTTCCATCTGCAATGATATCGTAATCCTCAGCTATTTCGAAAGCATTTTCTTTAGAAAAAGCCGTATTAAAAACTTTGATATTGACATGAGGGTTAAGCGCTAATAATCGTTTTTTAGCAGTTTCTGCTTTAGATGCACCAACATCTGCTACGGTAAATAATACTTGCCGTTGTAGATTGCTTTCATCTACCACATCAAAATCGACGATTCCAATATTCCCAACTCCAGCCGCAGTTAGATATAATAATAATGGGCTCCCAAGACCTCCTGAACCAATTACTAAAACACTGGCCGCTTTTAATTTTTCTTGGGCGGCCTTCCCAAATTCTGGAATAGCAATATGACGCGCATAACGAGCCATTTCTGATGGAGAAAGTGTGGATGGTGTATTCAATATTTTAAAGTTATTGTATGGTTATTGAGGATTATAAAGAGTTAATGAAAGTTATTTTGGGTAATTAGACACGTAGTTGAATTTTTCATATCTCCCCAATAATAGTGATTAGTATTAAACACTAAATACTCTACAAAAGTACTTAATTTCCTATTTGTCGATAATAACTTCAACTGACCTCCAATAACCTTCCAAAATAAATCGGAATTGGTTTCATATTATACGTAATAAATTAGAATAATTAACTCATTTTCAATAAGTTAGAATGTTGACAATAAAAAAATATTTTTCAACAAAAAAAACTCACTCTATGGTTTCAATCATAGAGTGAGTTTTATTTTTATATTTTACAAACGTTGTTTTACAAATCTTAAGGGAGTAAGTCTGCCACCAGTTCCTTCAAGCAAAATAAAATACATACCCGAAGATAATTCATCTAAATTAACTTGAGCCATGTTGACACCTTTTTTTACAAGTGCTGTCTGTTGCAGCATTAACTGACCTTGGGCATTTAATACTTTTAAACTAGCCGTTGTTTCTTTTTTACTAAAAATCCGAACATTCAAAATATCTGTAGCAGGATTTGGCATCAATTGCTGTATCACAAAAGAAGTAGTTTTATCCTCTAAGGTTCTAAATTCGGCAGTATTCCCATTCAAATTATTACTAGGCACAATGGTAATGGCGGCTTCGTCATCTTCCACTGGTGTAGTGCCAACATTATTATTTGGGGTCGAATCACTATCATTAGGAGAAGCGTTTACCACTTGGGCAAAAATAGTATGTGAGTCAACATCTTGCAGCGTAAATAATCCTAGATTTAAAGTAGCTGCTCCTCCAGCTGGGATACTCGGAATTTTCCAATCTCCTTCCCAATCCACATAAGTCCCATCAGAAACGGTGTGATTGCCATATGCCAAATTATCATTATACCCTTTTAATTTAATTTGGATATCTCGAGCAACAGTAGTCCCTTCATTTCTAATTACTAAAGAAGCGGTTACTGTTTCATAAATAACAAAGTTCGTTTTATCGACTAACATTTCTAAACTTAAATCAATCGCATCATTATTCACCACACACTCCCCTATCGTATAATCCGTAATACCCGAACAAGCTGCCACACAGGCATTGCTATACGTTTGTCCATCACTTCCACAAACAGGTGCAAATTCAGTAGTACAAATACAAGCTTCGTCAGCATTTAAGGCAAGAAAAGCTTCATCATCTTCCTGAGGTTGGCAGCAAATGCCATTATTAGGGGAAGAATCACTATCCACATAGTCTTGTTCTGTTACCTGAGCAAAAATATTGATAGGTGCTTCTGTCAAAGTAAAAACGGAAACATTAAGACTGTAAGTAGTCCCTGCTGGAATATTAGGAATGGCCCAATCACCGTTCCAATTAAAATAACTACCCACATCCTCAGTATGTCCGGTATAAGCCAATTCTCCATTGGTTAATGGTAAATTAATTTTAGTAGGTCCAGCATCTTCGTTTCCATAATTCTCTACGGTCAAAACTATATTGGTGGTATTATAAATTCCAGGTTGATTATTTAAAGCGGAAATAGATAAGGCTAAATTAGCTCCATCTGTTGATGGTGGCGGAGGAGGTGGTGGTGGTGGAGTTCCTCCTGCTGACTTCAAAAATATTGGTCTTGCATCCAGTGGAATATTTACCCCACTAATCAAACTACTTGCCTCCGTTTGGGAATAATCCCATCTTATCAGTTCTAAATTTCCTACATTCAAGTTAGCTGGAAAAGAGTAAACTTCACTAGCTGCTTCGGAAAGGTCAATCGTCGTTTCTGCCCAAAGTGCATAAATGTAATTACCATCCATTGTTCTAAAAGCATGTCCTCGTACACCAGCAGGTACTTGCATGGCAGTAGTCTGTGCTTCATCATAAGTAGTGTTGTATAATAAATCAGAGGAAGTCTTATAAGCAATGGCTTCTCCCGTCGGCACTTGCGCCCCAGGTGTATCAAAGCGTTCGTACATCCCCATCACACCAAATTCAGATTCAGCGGTATCATAATCATCTCTTTCAATCATATTATAAGGATGAATCACATAAACATCATTTGTTTTGGCTTTGATAAATGCTTTGATGATATAATTCGTCTGTACATCTATCCCTCCAAGATTGTCCCCAAATCGTTTTCTAGGAACATTCATCTCCGTAATAATCGAAGGTTTTAAAGGGTAAGTGTTCCCGTCATAACCGTAATTTGCTAATACTTCTTCAAATTCAACTCTTCTAGTAACAATACCGTCTGCAGCTCTATCCGAATGTCTTTCAAATCGACCTTCGTCAAAATTAGTGGTTGAACCATCAAAGTGCGGATAAGCATGATTGCCAAAAACATCAAAATAAGCGCCCCCTCCAAGTGGATATTCAGCAGTAGGACTTCCATCAACAGGATTGTCAGTATTTCGTAAAACGGCATCTAAAAAGGCAGGATACCCAAATCCAGCTACTGAAACATAAGCATCTGGGTCAACAGACTTTATGACTTCATAGGCTACTCTGAGCGTTCGCACATAATGAGAGATTGGCGCGTGTAAAATGTTATCGCATGGGTCGGGGTTATTATCCCACCAATTACCTGGCGTACCTGGCTGTCTCCATCCAACTTGAAATCCAGTAGGTAAATCAGAACCCGGTTCATTCCAAATTTCCCAAAACCTTACATGGTCTTGATATCGAGTCACCAGCTTGTACAAATACAAGGCTAGGTAATTATTGTCATTAACTGGTGTTCCATTCTCCCCGTTATCAAAAATGGGGTCATATATATTAGCAAACATGGTAGATTGCTTGTCTGGACAATGAAAAGTTTGGTCTCTTTGCCAAGCAGCAGGAAAACCAACAATAACCGTGTTTTCTTTTAAGCCTCTAGCATCAAAGTAATCATAGGTTTCCTCTAGAAAGTCATATCCCCAGACCTCCGTAAATTCATTAAAAATACCAGTTCGGATAGATTTAGCGCCTAGTCCTTGGACATTATTTGCCTCATTTCCTGCAGCTAGGTCTGCTAAATTTTCATTATTTAATCCAGGAAAGTAGCCCAAGTTAATGCCTGGTCGAAAGGGTTCATTATAAGGTTTGATAAAATCATTGGCGGTTTGTGCACCTAGAAAAGTAGCTAAAAATAGCACAGCCCCTAGTAAGGTTGTAAGTCTTTTATTCATAGTTTTTGTTTTTGAAAAAAAATATTGGAGGGGTTTGCAATTGTATCGCTAGTTGCAATTTAAAGAATTCTCTAAACAAATGAGGGAAAAAAAAGGGATATGGAAAATAAAAAAAATCAAAAGGCCTAACTTTTTGCCCAAACTAAAATTTCTTTAGTGGATTTAGTCAATAATTCAGCGGGAAGGGTTTTATTTTTTCTAGCTTTCATATCTACCAAAAGTGCCTTTTTACCATCAGTCTGTCTTAGGACTAGAAATTGGTTATCTAAAGCACTTTTTTGAACATCGGTGCTTATGGAGATAGGCGTTTTAAAAATGGGGTTGATGGAAAACACTTCTGCTTCCCAATCATAATTAGGTAAAATAGCTTGAGAAGTATTATTTTCTGAAGCTAATAAAAACAATGAATTAAACCGAGTATCTCCAAGTTTATATTCTGCAAAAGGTAAAACTGGTTTCGGGCCACTTTTTGGACTTAAATCAAAAACAAAAGTACCTCTATCTTGAGCATACCCAATTAGAAAGTCTTCCCAAAGTTCTAACCTTATAATGTTACCAGAAGATGCATCTACACTTTCCCTAGTATTTTTAAAAGAAGGTATCAATAAAGGAAGCATTTTTTTAGTTTCCAAATCAAGGCAATATACTGTTTTTGCAGCTTTCACTGCCACAATCTTACTGTCATTATTATAATTGATATCCGCCAAAAAATAGGGAAAATCAGGACTCATGTTAACAGGAAGCGTCAATTTTAATTCCAAAGAGCAAGTGTAGGTATTATAAATTTCTAAAATTCGGTGGCTCATTCCAAAAGCAGGGTCGTAAGTACTGGAATCAGCCATAATACAAACTAGTCGACCTTGGTCTTTGAGCCACAACTCATTGTCTTCTAAAACTTCTCCGTTAATTTTGCATTTCTGTTGTTGTTTTAAAGATTTAGAAACTTGATTAGCCTGCTTTGGCAACGACCGACTAATAGGTGCTGTAGGCGATTGGGTATTAGCTAGTTGTTCTGTTGGTGCGCTAGTAGTAGCCGTTTCTGTACAAGAGCTAAAAAAAAGGAAACCAATTAAATAAAGAAAATACCGCATTTCTAATCTTTTAATATTGACTTTGATTTTATAGGCTACCACTTAAAATAGTAGACTAAGAATTGTAAAGATAGGAAAAAGTAAGAAAGGGAAAGATTGGACATTTACCAAAAGGAAGTAAAATAAAAAAAGTAACCATTAATATTTTTCAATGTCTAAAAAAGAAATAGAAAAAATTAATTGGTTACTTATTTTTATGTGATAACCTATAAAAGTAAGTTGACCACATTTAAGATATAATGTTTCTTTAAATGTATTCTAAAATCATTATTAGAGTATTAAGAAATTTAAAAATAGTAAATTTCTTGACATCTCTAGTTTAAAATGATTTACTCGTCTTTACCTTTTGGACGAATGACATTTATTTTGCCATCCTCTCCATAAAGTTCCCGAGATTTTTTGTTGTAAGCTAATGCAGCTTCTTCTGGTGTGTCGAACATACCGATATGTACAGATTTTCGATTAACGGAAATCACTGCACGATACCTGTTATTTTCTTTGTAAACACCGGTATAACCAACTTTACTGCTGGTTTTTCGCTGTCTACTAGCAACAGACCTAGTTCTCCAACAAATATTTTCTAATCTACAATCCAACTTATTACCATTTTTAGCTCCCACTAAATTCTTTTTGGAAGTTTTGTCATCTTCCAAGAATCTTTCAGCGATAAGCCGATGTAAGTAGATTGTTTCTGTTTTATAACCACCTTCAGCTTTTTTCCATGTTTTTTGGAAAACAGCGCAGCCACTAGAATGTCTGCGGAGGTTATTAATGAAGTCGACCTTTGATAGATAAGGGTCTGCAGTTAATGCTTCGTAAACATCATCGTCTAGGAGAACATTTTCGTCAGCATTTTTTAATTTTACCTTGTATAACACGCGCTCTCAAATTAAAAAGGTTTAATAAATAGATTAATCAGGGTAATAAACTTGCCGTTTCAAATGATAGTGTAACTATTGCCTATATTTTAAAAACTTTATTTTTAGTTGTAATGTTAAGCTGGATGCAATTAAAAAGTAGAAATACTAAGAGGTGAAATCAAAGATAATAAACTATAACACCTAACAAATTTACACAAAAAACAACAACATCCAACAATAAACAAAATTATTTAGGGTTTTCTTATAAAAATGCTTAGCTAGGCGTTCCCAACAAATTTTGCTGTATCGAACAGCAAAATTTGTAAAAAGGGATTTAAAGGGTGAGCTAAAATAGATTTTCAAAGAAAATCTATTTTAGCTCACCCTTTAAATCCCCTTTTTTGATTTATTGGGACTCTGCCTGTCCCGAATTTAGTTCGGGAATGTCCCAATAAATCAACATCTACTCGGATATTTCATTTTTATAAGAAAACCCTTCAAAATTATTTTAGTTTATAGGTTAGATAAAATGAATAACTATTAAATATAGAATTTATAATCTGACTATGCTTACGCAAATATAAATAAAAGATTTACTTTTAAAAGTTTTATTCTATAAATTTTAATCTATTACTATATGACGCACCATGAATTATGCATTCAACGATGTTTTGATTTAGCTAGTTTAGCTGCGGGAGGAGTTACTCCTAATCCTAAAGTAGGTGCTGTCTTAACTTACAGAGATAAAATAATTGGGGAAGGATATCATCAATTCCCAGGGGGACCACATGCAGAAGTAAATGCTATTAATTCATTAAAAGATAAAGAGCTACTGTCTAAATGTAGTCTCTATGTGTCTTTAGAACCATGTAATAATTTTGGAAAAACGCCTCCTTGCGTAGATAGTATTTTAAAATATAAAATTCCAAAAGTTTTTATCAGCATCATAGATGCTAATCCTTCTACAATGGGTAAAAGTATCAAAAAACTAAAAGCAGCAGGAGTAGTCGTAGAATTAAATATTTTAAAAGAGAAAGGCAAAAAAATTACCCAAGGTTTTTTTTCTTCTATTGAAAAAAATCGTCCATATATTATCTTAAAGTATGCTCAATCGGCAAACAAGAAAATTGGCATTAAGGGGGAACAGCTATGGATAAGTAATCCAATGACAAAGCGGTTAACTCATAAATGGAGAAGTGAAATAAATGCGATTATAGTTGGTTCCAACACCCTTAAAATAGACAATCCTCAGTTAAATAATCGCCTATATTTTGGAAAGTCGCCTGTAAAATTACTTTTAAAAAGAAATGGACAAATCCCTTCCGATACAGCAGCTTTACTGACCGCAGGAAAAACAATAATCATTAGCGAACCGAATGCGACAATAGTTAAAATTCCTAATGTCAAACAATGGTTTATACCTTTTGATGAAGCCTTATTGACCAATATTTTACATAATTTGAAAAAAGAAGGACTCAATTCCCTCTTAGTAGAAGGTGGCACCACCTTAATTAATAGTTTTATCCAACAGAATTTATGGGATGAAGCTAGGATATTCACTAGTAAAAAAACAATTAATCATCCTAAAAGTATAGCCGCACCAAGCCCAGAAGGAATGTTAATGGCTACTCATCAAATAGGAGATAATAGTTTGAGCGTAATAGAAAATCTCGACCAATAAATACTTGGGTAGTGGTTCTACCAAGTCAGGGAATAAAAAAAGCAGGAAAGTTTTACAACTTTCCTGCTTTTTTTATTCCTGTTTTTTGCTAAAGCTTAATCGTAAAAACTAAATTCCTTTAATTTTCTAACTGCTTTAGTTTTTTGACTCTTTAAATTAATTCGGCGTTTGGCTAATTGTGTACCAATAATAATTCCAAAACCAACCCCTGTAATACCGCCCATTATTCCTTCAATAATTCCACTGTGAGGTGGTTGCCCCAAAATGGTTTTATTTCTTAATTCAAAAGGCGTCGCTTGAGATTTTTTTTGAGCAAAATAATAACCAGCTGCACCAAAAACAGCTCCCCAAATAGCCATCTTTCGATGCTTTTCTTTTTGGTTAACCATCGTAAGGTGGTCATAATACTTCAAATTAATTTCAGATTTTACATAAAGAGATTTGTCCGTCCATTTCTCAGCAATATCCGTTGCTAAAATCAGATTATTGTCTCTCATACCTAATAAATAGGAATCTGGAAATTTTTTATCTCTTCCTTCTAACTGAATGAAAGTTAGTTTCTTTATTTCTTTAGGCTTTAATTTTAGCTTATTCTTACTTCGATAAGCCTTACCGTTCTCAGTTTTGGTTTGTGCAAAACCGATAACGGAATAACAGCAGCAAGAGATAATTAAGGTAAATAAGAGTAATTTTCTTTTCATGATAAATCTATATTTAACTTAGTTGAAAAAATTGAACAAACCAAGTTATCTTTTAAATCGTTATTTTAAAACTCACTTAATATAGTGCAAAAATTGATTCAATGGTTGCAAGATAGTTTATTCATTCTTACAAAAATATTAATTTATAAAAAAATCTATTAATAAACTATTTTGTAAACATCCAATGTATCAAAACAGACATTTTAACGGTGATATCACCAATCTAACAATAGATATAGATTATTGTTGAAATTGGCTAGAAAAGTTGTAATCTTTCTTCTGCTAAAGATATTTGGAAGGAGTTAAAAAGCTTTGGACATATTCCTCCACACCATCTTCTAAGGAATAAAAGGAATTCGGATACCCAGCATTAATTAATTTTTGCATATTAGCTTGGGTATAGTACTGGTAGGTATGTCTAATATCTTGAGGTGTATCAATAAAGGTAATAGCCGTTTTCTTTCCCATCGCCCGAAAAGTATTGGCAGCTAAATCCCAAAAGGTTCGAGCCTTTCCTGTACCTACATTATATAAACCATTAGGAGGAGGATGCTCCAAGAAAAAAGCACATATAGCAATAACATCTTTCACAAAAATGAAATCCCGTTGCTGCTGTCCGTCCGCAAAATCATGCCGATGCGACCTAAAAAGTTTCATGCCATTAGTTGCTTGGATTTGATTAAACGTATGAAAAATTACGGAAGCCATTCTTCCTTTATGATACTCATTGGGCCCATAGACATTAAAGAATTTTAGGCCTGACCATTGAGGAGGCGCATTGGTTTGTTTTAGTGCCCATTTATCAAAATTATTTTTTGAATCTCCGTAAGGGTTTAAAGGTATTAATTCCTTGACAATCTGATGATTATCTTCGTAACCACCTAATCCTAATCCATAAGTTGCCGCACTAGAAGCATAAATAAAAGGTAGCTTATTTTCAGCACAAAAAAGCCATAGTTTTTTAGAATAATTTAAGTTCAGGGTATCAAAAATGGCTCTATTTTTTTCAGTAGTATCTGTCCTTGCACCAAGATGGAATACAAACTCAATATCAGCTGAGTTAATCGCCAACCAGTCAAATAATTGGTCTCTGTGGACTTTTTTTCTAAATTGCTTACCAAGTAAATTCTTAGCTTTATCTCCCCTACTAAATTCATCCACAATCACTAGGTCCCTATACCCCAAATCATTTAAGTGTTGGAGTAAACAACTGCCAATAAATCCTGCCGCCCCTGTTAATAATATCATTTTTCTATTGTCTCATATTGACCTATCCTTACAAAAACAGTCATGTCCATATTAAATTCTTTAACCCGATTTTTCAATCGAGTACTATAAGCAGCAGTTTTCATATTCAAGACGTGTGCTGCTATAAATTTTTTAGCCTTAATTCGTTTTTTAACCTTTGCAATATCGGCTTTATTTTCAAAAAACCAATCTGGTAAAATAGCATAATCCACCCCCTTACCGATGGCTTTTTGTATGCTATTTAAATTTTCTGGTAAAAAATTTGCATCTCCCACATGCAAAATTTTAAGTCCTTCAAAATCAAGCAAATAAGCCATATTAACAACTCCTTCACTTTCCTTATTATAGGAGTGTTTTAATGGAAAAGTTTGAATATTTATGCCATCCATAGCATAAATCATCCCTTTATCCGTCTCCTGAATCGGGTAAAATTGAGCTTCCAAATGCGCCAAATTGCCCATCGTATCCAATACTTGCTGAGGAGCCACAAAAATAGATTCTTTATGTTTTTCAAAAAATTTAACCGTCAAATCTGTATCAAAATGGTCACCAAGCGCACTTGTCACTAAAAACAGGTCTACCCGTTCAAAAGGAGTACTAGCAGAATTCATTATCAGCCTGTATGGAACTCTAGTCGCTTGATAGTGGGATAAGTGCTCATCGTGAAGCGCATCAATCAAAACTTTTTTACCATTGTATTCAATGTAGACACCTTGATTGGCAATATAGGTTATTTGATTTTTTTCTTGGGCCTGAATAGTGCCCCAAAAGAGGAAGAAAAATAAAAAAATAAAAATAGTTCTGGTCATAGTAATTCACAATTTTTGTTCTAGAATTGCAAATGTATTGTTAATTATCGAGTATCAGTTTAAAGACAAACCAACACTCGATAATCTATTTAGTGATGATGAAAAAACAAGATAATTGACTTATTTTTTCATTAGGGAGTAGGAAATAAATAAGGTACCCAATGATGTGGTTTTAGTTTGCTTCTATTCAAGGCGCAAAAAACATGAACGAGTGGAAGCTCGTGAACCGCAAAGCGGGTGGGCTGCCACCCCCTTAGGGTAATGAGTATTTTTATAACCTGCCTGCCGGCAAAGGCAGGCATTTTCAACATAAACAAACACTGTTTGTGAACCGCATAGCGGACGGGATGCTAGTAAAAAAGATGAACTCATAAATGGCTAATTAATTATTTTACTTTGCTTAAGCTAACACTTCCCCATACAACTCTGCTTTCTGTTTCTTAATCTTATCTGATTTAATAAAATCTTCATAATCCATCAACGTATCAATAATTCCATTTGGAGAAATTTCGATAATTCGGTTACCAGCAGTAGAAATAATCTGATGGTCATGCGTAGTAAAAATCATATTTCCAGGAAAATCCTTCATCGCATTGTTCAAAGCAGTAATAGATTCTAAATCCAAGTGATTGGTTGGTTCATCCATTAACAAGAAGTTTGGATGTGCTAACATTACTTTAGACAACATACATCTCACCTTCTCCCCTCCTGACAATACACTTGTCTTTTTATAAACCTCTTCTCCAGAAAATAACATTCTTCCCAAAAATCCTCGAATAAACTGCTCGTCTTTATTTTCAGAAAATTGACGTAACCAATCCATTAATTCTTGGTCATTTTCATTAGAGAAAAACTCTTCATTTTCGTTTGGCAAATAAGCATTCGTAATCGTTTGCCCGAATTCAATCGTTCCTGAAGACTGCTTTGTTTTGCCAGATAATACATCATAAAAAGCAGTAATTGCTGCTGACTCTCGAGCAAACAAGGCAATTTTTTCTCCTTTATTCATGATAAAAGAGACGTTGGCAAATAAAACATCTCCATTATGGTCTAATTTGCTCAAGTTGTCTACTCTCAAAATCTGGTCACCGACCGACCTTTCAGGTTTGAAGTTAATGAAAGGATATTTTCTAGTCGAAGGTTGAATATCTTCTAAGTTCAATTTATCCAAAGCTTTCTTTCTAGAAGTAGCTTGTTTAGATTTAGAGGCGTTCGCGCTAAAACGTTGGATAAATTCCATCATTTCTTTTCGCTTTTGCTCTACCTTCTTATTCTTATTCGCCATCTGAGCCGCCATCAATTGAGAAGACTCATACCAGAAAGTATAGTTACCTGTAAAAATTTTAATTTTCTTAAAATCAATATCCACGATGTGTGTACAGACCATGTCCAAAAAATAACGGTCGTGAGAAATCACAATCACCATATTTGGAAAATCTGCTAAGAAATCTGCCAACCAAGTAGCTGTTTCGGCATCCAAATCGTTGGTAGGCTCATCCAACATCAAGATATCAGGGTTGCCAAAAAGCGCCTGTGCTAATAACACCTTTACTTTTTGTGGGCCACTTAATTCTTTCATCAACTTATAATGCAAATTTTCTTTCACCCCCATGTGGCTCAAAAGTTCAGCTGCATCACTTTCAGCAGTCCAACCGCCCATTTCTCCATATTTATTTTCCAAATCCGCTGCTCTCAATCCATCTTCATCTGTTGCATCTGGATTCATATAGATGGCATTCTTTTCTTGCGCAATCTCATACATTTCTTTGTGCCCCATCATCACTGTATCCAAAACACCAATCTCCTCAAACTCAAAGTGATTTTGTTTTAATACCGCCAAACGTTGACCTTTCTCAATGCTTACCGCTCCTCTATTTGGAGATAATTCACCAGTCATCACTTTCATAAAAGTAGACTTTCCTGCACCATTGGCGCCAATCACGCCATAGCAGTTTCCTTGGTTGAATTTCAAATTCACTTCATCAAATAATACTCTTTTTCCAAATTGAACACCTAAATCGCTTACTGTAATCATTGTTAAAACGGTTCACGGTTTACGGTCAATAGTTTACGGATTGCCTTCCGAAAAATATCAACAGTAACCCAAATTTTAAAAAAATAGGTATTGAACGCCTATAATGCCTCAAAACGGCTGCAAAAATACGATTTAATTCAAGGAAAATAGGTATAAAAGGAGAAGTAAAGTTTGATTTTTTTGTTAATTTTTTGATAAAAGTGGGCGCAATTGCTTTTAGCTGGCAAAAAAAGGGGGGAATCACTAAAATCTTAAGTAACCAAAGTTTTAAATTTCTGTCGGTTTCTCCCAATAATAAAGCCCCACCTCCCCCACTCGACCAGTGCCATCTCCTAAATCATAAGATTTTATCTCCATTCTTTGCCCACCAATGCGTTCATAAAAACCTATTGCAGGGGTGTTTGCCATAAAGACCAATAGGTATAATCCTTGATTAGGATAATGTTGTTGCGACCATTGAGCGGCTAACTGCATTAATTTTTTACCAATTCCTTGTCCATGCCATTCTTTGGCGATGTGCAAATTGTCAAGGTAAGTTCCATATTTGGGGTCTTTTCCTCCATATAGACAGGTGAAGCCACATAATTTTTCTTTGTCTTTACCGGTGATAATGTGCTGATTATCAGCAGGATTTTGAAATCTTTCCGTCCAGACTTTTAGACGTTCTTCTTGAACTAAATTATCTAGGTAATTATCATCTAGGATGCCTCGATTGTTTTGTTGCCAGCTTTTGGCGTGGAGGGCGGCGATGGATTTGTAGTCGGATTTGTTGGCAGTTTGGTAGTTAATCATAAATAACCATTTTAGATACAAAAAAAACCAATTTATTTATTATCCTAGTCTAGAAAGCTGAAAGTACAATCACTTTAATATTTGAAGGAGATTGTATATATAGCGAAATGGAGTTTATTATTGTAATAAGCTTAAAATTGAATTTGCAATATTTTGTCTTTGAACATAAAATTCCTCTAAGGTTATCAATCCTAAATTTTTATCCCTTTGAGAAAAATTATATTTTCCTTCAATTAATAATATTGAATTAACAATATTAAACGCTTTTTCAGATTTTAAAAAATCTTTTAAAACTCCAATAGCTTTTTCTATTTCTCCTTTAGATATAAATTCTTGTACATCGTTTCTAACATTTAAAGGTATTGTTATTGTTTTTTCAGTACTAGAACTTTTTAGTAGGTTCTCACTAATTTTAATTCCTTTACTAGTTAAACGAACTCCTAAATAAACAAATAAATTTTTAAATACGTTTTTGGTTTCATCAATACCTATGATTCTTTCAGCTTCTAAATACTCAATTATCCTTTGAAACTCATCCGTATCACCATAAATTAAAGGAAAATCTATATTCGGATTTAGTAATTCAATTTTTTTAAATTCTTTACCTCCATTATTGTAAAGATATTTGATAAAGTGAATGGTTTTTTCTTTAAAATCCTTTGGATAAGAAATATTATCTATTGGATTATATAATAGACTACTTGTGATTTCAATTGTTTCTTTTTTTTCTTCAAAAAGATTTCTACAAATACCCGCTAATATTTTTCTAATATTTTCAAACTTAGGTTGTTGAATTTCTTGATAGACAGGATGTGATATTTTTACATTACCTACAGACCTATGAAAATATTCATAAGTAGCACTTGTTTGAGGTTTGATATTATTTTTATCTATTACAAATCCAGTTAAACAACAGTTCATTTTAATAATTCTTTTATATGAATAAAATTTAACTTACTTAAAATTATTATGCTCCTTTAAGGAACGCTGAAAAAATAAATTTACAAATTTAAGCAGCGATTCTATAAGACAAATGTGGCACTTTTTTATTAAAATGAATCCTAGAATAATCAACCTCTTCTTTGGTTGTTTTTATTCCAGTAGGATATTCTTTAAGATTGAGTCTAGCAACTACTTTTAAGCCTGTATCGGTTTTGGTTTTGCTAACCAGTTCCTTGACAAGATTATAATCGGAAAAAACAACACCTTTCATTGCTTGATGAACATGGCAAAATAATCTGTGTTCAATAGGATTCCACTTCGAGGCATAAGGTGGATAGTGGCAAATGATAATATCTAAACCAATAAGTCGTGCTAATTCTAGCATTTGCTTTTTGAAGATATGATGTAAGTAACAATTTGCACCGCCTGAATCACAGAAAATCAAAATACATTTGGCATCAGGGTAATGATTAATACCAAAATTATCCCACCACCAAAGTAAATTATCTTTGACAAATTCTGCAGTTTCGCTACTATTTCCGACGCTTATGTATCCTTCATTTCGTAGCATATCATAAATGCCATGAGGAATAACTTTACCCTGAGATAAATAGTAATAGTCGTGGTCAAAAACATTGATAGGTTTAGTAGAATAGCACTTTCCTTCTCTGTATAAGTTGCCTAAACGCTCTTTTTTCTTGCAATCGATACTTAAAATAGGGGTATTGGCACTAACTACTAAAACTAAATCAAAAATAATTTGAAACTGTTGTTCTCTATATGGTGAATGACCAGTTGCTAAATTTTTACTCATTTTACGGTATTTAAAACCTAAATCTTTCAGCAATCTTTTAACAAAACCGTTACTTACTTTGTGACCGGTTTGTTCTAAGAATTGTGCAGCAATTTCTTTAGGTTTTAAATGTATCCAAAATACAGTAGGGTCTGTTGGACTTCCTGCTTTATTATCATTAATAAGGAAAGTTAACAAGGCTACTATTTGTGGTTCACTAAGTTCTTTTTTTTTCTTCCACCTCCGATGCGACGTTGTTTGCCATCAGGTATCTGAGCGAGTAAATCAGGGTTATTAAGTTCTTTTTCTCCCATACGAACTCGGTAGTGGCTAATTTGAAAAAGTTCGCTAATATAGCTTTTACCACCCCAACCTAATTTAGCGGCTTCACAAGCTGCATAATGGCGTTGGTCTTTTTCTGATAATTTCGAGAAAAACAGCTTCA
>CALLVC010000082.1 GCA_938010785.1 uncultured Saprospiraceae bacterium | reverse complement strand
TTGTTGACTTGGGTGGATGGTCGATTATTAGCTAAAGTCAATCCTCATAACGATGAGTTATTAGAAAGTCTAGGCGCAACTTGTGGTCACTTATGCGAAAGCTTAAAAGACTTTGAGCATCAAGCCGCACATCGAGATTTTAAGTGGGATAGTTCTAATGCCAATTGGATAGTAGCCCATTTATCCATTTTTGAGGACCCTAGAAAAAAAGAATTAGTCAACTACTTTTTAGCTTTATTTCAAAAAGAGGTAGCTCCTGTTTTTCCTGCTTTACGAAAAAGTATCAACTATAATGATGCTAACGATTACAACGTATTAGTCAATCATGATTTAGCCAATCCTAAAATTTCTGGTGTCATTGATTTTGGAGACATTGTTTATACACACACTATTAATGAGGTCGCTATAGCAGCAGCTTATGCTTTGATGGGTAAAGAAGACCCCCTTCAATCTGCTTGTACCATTCTGAAAGGTTTTCATCAGACTTTTCCAGTTAATGAAAAAGAATGCGCTGTACTTTTTCCACTCATTGCAGCAAGACTAATCATTAGTGTAACCGTTTCTGCTATCAATCAAAAAGCAGAACCTAATAATCCTTATTTACAAATTAGTGCTAAGCCTGCATGGGCTTTATTAGAAAAACTGAGAGCGATTTCTCCTGCTTTTGCCCATTATTCCTTTCGGGCAATTTGCGGATATGAAGCCTGTCCAAAGCATGCTGCATTCTTAGAATTTATAGCCAACAATAAAGGTACTTTTAGTAAAGTAGTTGCCGCAGACTTAGTGAATGATAAAAAAATAGTATTGGATTTGAGCGTCGGCAGTTTAGCATTAGGGAATAATCCCAATTTTGAAGATGCTGGAAAATTTGAACTGTTGGTGGATAGAATGATGTATGATGCTGGCGTTGAAATTAGTATAGGAAAATATAACGAAGTCCGTCCCATCTATACCTCTGATGCCTTCACAGTTGCTGGAAATGAAGGTCCGCAATGGCGTACTTTACATGTTGGGTTGGATGTATTTATGCTTGCTGGCACACCTGTTTATGCGCCTTTAGCTGGCACTGTTCATAGTTTTAATAATAATGCAGCGGATAGAGATTATGGCCCAGCTATTATTTTGGAGCACCAAGTGAGTAAGGATTTAACTTTTTATACACTCTATGGTCATTTATCCATAGCATCTTTAGATGGTCTTACGGTTGGGATGCCTATTGAAAAAGGTCAACAAATAGCGACTATTGGGCCTAGACCCATCAACGGTGATTGGCCGCCTCATTTACATTTTCAAGTTATTTTGGACATGTTGAATTACGAAGGTGATTTTCCTGGTGTTGCCTTTCCTCACGAACAAGCCATTTGGACTAGCCTCTGCCCAAATCCAAATTTATTGATTGGCATACCAGAAAATATAATCGGTGGGGAAAAGCATTCTAGGGCAGATTTATTGCAACTTCGAAAAAATCATTTAGGACCGAACTTAAGTCTTTCCTACAAAGAACCGCTTCGGATGCAGCGAGGATTTATGCAATATTTGTATAATCAAAAAGGACAACGATTTTTAGACACCGTCAATAATGTACCTCATGTTGGGCATCAAAACCCCAGAGTTGTTCGAGCTGCACAAAAACAAATGGCTGTTTTTAATTCTAATACACGCTATTTGCAGAAAAATTTAATGGAATATGCAGCGCAACTCTGTGCTACCTTGCCGCCAGCATTATCCGTTTGCTATTTTGTAAACTCTGGCAGTGAAGCAAATGAATTAGCCATGCGGTTGGCAAAAACTTATAGTAATCAAACGGATTTTCTAGCAGTAGAAGTAGGCTATCATGGCAATACGCAAAACTGCATTGATATTAGTTCTTATAAATTTGATAGCCCAGGTGGAAAAGGAAAAGCAGACCACATTCATATCGTTCCTATGCCTGATACGTTTAGAGGGACGTTTAAAGCAAATGACCCAGAAGCGGGCGAAAAATATGCCGCTTCTGTTGCCGATGCTATTGAAAAAAATTGGGCAAACGGAAAAGACATTGCGGGTTTCTTCTGCGAATCCATCTTGAGTTGCGGCGGTCAAATCGTATTGCCTCCTAACTATCTAAAAACTGCTTATGCGCAGGTGAGAAATGCGGGGGGTGTTTGTATTGCCGACGAAGTGCAGGTAGGTTTTGGTAGAGTGGGTGACCATTTTTGGGGATTTGAGTTACAAGGCGTTGTTCCTGATATTGTGACAATGGGCAAACCCATCGGCAATGGACATCCGCTAGGTGCAGTCGTTACGACTCGAGCAATCGCCGATGCCTTCAACAATGGAATGGAATACTTTAATACTTTTGGTGGAAATCCTGTTTCTTGTGCTATTGGGATGGAAGTTTTAAAAGTCATTAAGGAAGAAAAATTACAAGAAAATGCTTTTAAAATTGGCAATTATTTAAAATCAGAACTAAATAAATTAGCGAAAGATTATCCTATCATTGGAGATGTTCGAGGTCATGGATTATTTCTAGGATTTGAATTAATTAAAGATAGTACTACGCTTGAACCTGCTGCAGCACAAACCGCCTATCTAGCCAATCGAATGAAAAACCATGGTATCTTAATGAGTACGGATGGACTTTACCATAATGTGCTAAAAATTAAACCACCTATCGTTTTCAACCAAGAAAATGCAGATTTCTTAATTGAAAAACTCAATAAAGTGTTAAAAGAAGACTTTATGCAGATTTAAATAATTAAAACCCTACCTTCATGGTTCAAATATTCACACATTATGAACTATTCTATTTCTTTTTTTAAAAAATGCTAATTCCTTACAACATATTAATTATTTTTAATTATGTTTGTGAAAATAATCTTCTAAAAGGCCATAGGAATAAGTATTTAACAAACAAAAGCAAGACATTCCATGCCTTCATTAACCGATATAAAAAAAGAGTTATCCAATACTCAGAAGCTTGAACGAGACCTACACCTTAAACAGTTGCAGGTCAATCGTCTATTAAACCTCACCCAAGCTATTAATAATAACGTTTCTTCTCGTGGACTTTTTGATATGTTTACCTCCTTCCTGAGTTGGGAAATGGG
>CALLVC010000081.1 GCA_938010785.1 uncultured Saprospiraceae bacterium | reverse complement strand
AATTTATCTCGTTTTTATAGTACGCTACCAAGTTATATTTATTCAAAAGTAGGAAAAGAGGTGTATTTAAATTTATATGCTTCCAGTGAAACGACCGTAGAAAACATTAATAGTCGCGGACAAAAAATTCCTGTTACGATTAAGCAAGAAACCAACTATCCTTATAATGGTAAAGTAAGTATTCAGGTGCAGCCTAAAAAACCGAATACCTTCACTTTTAAAATTAGGATTCCAGGTTGGGTTAGAGGAGATGCGGTGCCTTACAAATTATATAGTTTTGATGACAAAACAGGAAGTGGGGTTTCTATTAAATTAAATGGTAAAACCATCAAGCCTACTATTAAAAATGGGTATGCGATTATCAAGCGAAAATGGCGTAAAAAAGATAGAATAGAAATGGTCATGCCAATGCCTGTAAAGAAAGTTATGTCAAATGGCAAAATTTTAGAAAATAGGGATAAAGTTGCTTTGCAAAGAGGGCCATTAGTTTACTGCCTAGAAGGCAAAGACCAACCTGATGACCGAGTGTTAAGTGCTCATTTAACGGATAAAACAGAGTTTCAATCTCAGTTTCAATCTAATCTATTAGGTGGTGTCCAAACGATTGATTTTGATGGCTTCTTGGTGAAAGATACCGCAGGGACAGGAGATTTATTGCCCACTAAATTTACCGCAATTCCGTATTTCTCTTGGGCAAATAGGGGAAAAGATAATATGCTCGTTTGGCTGCCGATTGACTTAAAAGCGGCAAGACCCTTGGCGGGAAAGACTTTAGCTTCAACGAGTAAAGTGACTGCCTCTGAAGGATTTAAAGGCACTTTGACGGCGGTTAACGACCAATATTTACCGAAAAATGCTGACGACCATGATAATCCTTATTTGCATTGGTGGCCTAATTTTGGCACAACAGAATGGGTACAATATGATTTGCCGTCAAGCACTGAAGTAGGAACAGTAAAAGTTTATTGGTTTGACGATGAAGCGAGAGATGGCGGCTGTCGAATCCCAGCTTCTTGGAGACTACTTTATTTAGAAAATGAAGAATGGAAGCCCGTTTATACCCACGATAAATTTACGGTAACTAAAGATGGTTGGGATGAGGTGCATTTTGAACCTGTCAAAACTAAAGCTTTGCGATTGGAAGTTCAATTGCAAGAAGGCGTTTCCGCTGGAGTGCATGAATGGGAGGTGAAGTAGTTGGTTAATACCTTTTTTTAATTACATTATCCTTGAAAGATTTTTTATGAAAATGCTTAACTAGACGTTCCTAATCCCGATTTTCATCGGGACCGTATCGAACGGCAAAATTTGTAAAAAGGGTTTTAAAGGGTGAGCTAAAAATAGATTTTCATAGAAAATCCATTTTTAGCTCACCCTTTAAAATCCTTTTTTGATTTATTGGGACTCGATGTCCCAATAAATCAATATTTACTCGGTTGTTCCTTTTTTGCAAAATTTATTACCCCATCAAATAAATAGCGGCCATACAGACCAAAAAGTAAGGCACTAAATTTCCTGCACCAGCATAATCCTGTGCTAAACGTTGCCCAAAAAATAAGGACAAAATAGACAAGGCAGATAATTGCGCCCCAATTAATCCCATTTGAGTACCGCCGCCAATGATTATTTGCACCAAACCAATAGCTGCAAATATGCCTGCCGCCACTTCCAAAATGGTAATTACTGGCATTAATAAGCCTACCGTATTTTTTAAAGGACTCTTGGCAAAATGACCTGTTAGCCATTCTTTATTTCCTTTATAATTAAAGACTTTATCTAGACCAGATTGTAGAAATAAAATCGCTAATAAAGCTAGACTTAATAGTTGTAGCGAAGTAATTGAGGTAAGGAGGTGTTGCATATTTAATTTTCGTTTTGAAGAATGAACAAAGCTACATAATTGAACAATAGTTTTATAATGTATCTATAAAATCATTCGAATGGGAAATAATTATGCTAAGGAATGCCAAATTTTCACCCTCAAATGCAACCCTAACCCTATAAAATGCACTCTTATAAAGGTAAGTTTATAGAAAATTCATTAACTTACATTTCTATTTTTAATATTTGATGAGAACCAATTTTAACCTGTTTACCATGAAAAAAAATATACTTTCCTTCAGTATTCCTTTATTTACTTTCCTAGTTATTATTTTATTGGCTTCCTGTACTAAAGAGGTAGAACGTTTGCCCTTTCAAGCGGACGAACTTTTTACAGCAGAAGAAAAGGTAGTATTAGCTAAAAAATTAGATGTTGACAAGTTTAACTATATCAGAAATGTCACCGCAGAAGAACAGTATAAGGTGTTTTTAGGAAGGGTATTATTTTATGATAACCAGATGTCTGCTGATAAAAGCGTTTCTTGTGAATCTTGTCATAAGCAAGAATTGGCTTTTGCCGACAATGTAGCATTTAGCCGAGGAGTATCAGGTAATCATACGGATAGAAATTCTATCGCACTTGCTTCTTTTTCTAGTTTTGAAGGACATTATGGAGAGGGAGACCCTACAGATGTTGCTGCAAATTCTCTTTTCTGGGATGGACGAGTAGATAATGTGAGTGCGCAATTAAGTGAGACCTTTGCCAATCCAAACGAAATGGGGATGAAACTGCATGAATTAGGGGCGAGAGTTGGTGATTTAGACTATGCCAAGCTGTTATATGACAAAGCTTTTCCTGGCCAAAACTTAACCAGTGCAAATGTTATTGCAGCAATTGCTGCTTTTGTCGGTCAAATTGAATCGCTTAATTCTACTTTTGATAAAGGACTCAATGCTAGTTTTTTTGAGGTTGAAGAATCTTTTGCTGAGTTTTCTGATGCACAGAATAATGGCAAGCAGTTGTTTTTGACAAATTGTGCAAGCTGTCATGCCTTTTCGCTTTCTGAATCGTTTCGTCATCAGTTTGGTAATAATGACCAACTAGCCTCTAACGGTTTAGATGTAGCATATGAGGATAAGGGCTTAGGTAGACATACTTCTTTAGTGAAAGATAATGGTATTTTTAAGATTCCAGGCGTGCGTAATGTGGAATTAACGGCTCCGTATATGCACGATGGTCGATTTGAAAGCTTGGAAGAAGTAGTTGATTTTTATAGTGAAAATATACAAGCACACCCTAACTTGAGTGACAAACTTAAAGATGAAAATGGAGACCCAATTAGAATGAATTTTACAGATACTGAAAAGGCAGATTTGGTTGCCTTCTTAAATGCTTTGACTGGTAGCACACATATGGAAAGTGACTTAGCTACTCCATTTAAGTAAAGTGGAAACATATTATTTGATGCTGTCTCATAAGTCCTTTTCGAAAAATAGTACCAAATAAGGCAAAGTAAAATAATTAATCCGGTAGGCAGGTATGATTTTTTACCAAAATCTTAGGATAAAATCAGTAGATTTACCCTACGATTCTAGGCCACAATTCGGAATCAAGTGCAGCTCCTGCAACTAATTCGGCTGGAAAAGGTGGCATTTCTTGTAAACCTCCAATAACTTCCAACTTATTATCTTCTCTCCGCTTCCCACATCTGATAAGAGTTATAAGTATTATGACAAATGATATAGCAGATGGGGCCTAAAGCCACTAGAGGACTGAAATAGGTCAAGGCTAACCACAAACCAATCATGGTGTTTTTTCGTCCTAAAGCCAACTCGTAAGCCAATGGATTTTCTTTTCGACCGACAAATCGACCAATTCTGAAATTGATTAAACACAATAAAATAGTAACGCCTGCTATCCAGTATAATTCCCCTCCAACTTCTGCTAAATTTTGTTGAATAAAATGGGAAGCATTGCCACAAGCAATTACAATATTTAATAAAAATAAAGGGAAAGAGATAAAGCTCCATTTGGATAGTTGTCCGGCCAATTTAGGGAGTGTAAATCTTATGGATTGACTTAATAGCATAGGCACTAAAACAACGGAAAGAATAGGGAGTACTAAATTAATGGTTGAAATATCACCTCCTACACCAAGCAGGACCGATAATAAAAAAGGAAGAAGTATTGCAATAATCGGAGTTGTTAATAACAGCGAACCCGTAGTAATGCCAATGTCAGTCTTCAACATTTCTGCTATTACGGGTACAGCGGCTGCAGTGGGGACAATGGTTAGTACAAATGCCAATTCCGCTAATAAAGAATGAAATGGTTTTATTAATAAATAGAGGCTTATTGGAAGTAATATATTGATAGCCAATATTTTATAGTGACTAGTTTTGAAAATTTTTAAATCAAAACTTGTCCCTATAAAAGCAAAGAAAAGCATCAGCATCAAATTATAGCGAATTAGATAGGTATAGGTGTGACCATAATTGAAAATGCTGCCTAATAGGATGGCTGAAAAGATTAATAGGGCTTTTTTCATAAAATATTTTCGATTAATAGCTTTCTAGGTAATTTCAGCTTTTAATAAATTAATTAATAGACTCATTTTAAATCATATAGAGCTTCCAGAACTCCAAGTTCTGGAAGCTCTTCCATTACGATTTATTTTAGAAAAAAAACTAATAATTACCCCGAACCTATCTATCGTAAGAATAGTTCATTTATGATGACTCATCATCTTGAAAAATGGTTAATTAATACGGTTCATTGACAAATTTTGCAAAAGAGCTAAAGTAGCTTAGACCTCTGGTCTGAGGAGTAGTACGTTTAGGCTGCTCAGACCAGAGGTCTAAGCTACTTTTTGCAATAGTTGTCAAAAAGCCATTAATACGAATAAAAATGACTATCTAATAACTCAATTTCTCCGTAGTCTACATTCAAATTTAATTGCGTAAAGTCTTCGTTTGGGAAGAAAATGTCTGTTAAAACAGTCCAACTTTTATCAGCAAATAGTTCAGCGGAAGCTACATCAAAGAAGATACGCATTTCAATTATTTTATCTTTGGAAAAACGAGGTGCTTGATGAATAGTAGGGGCAAAATTCTCAGTGAATTTTGTTTTCCCAGCAACCCGTCTATCACTAAAGAAACCTTTCCATTTGTGATAATACCCAATGTGATATATTTCTTTTTTGCTATTTACCAATTCTACGGTAAGTTTTGTATTATCGTCGTCATTAGGGATGATAAACTTTAAGTGTAATTCCCCAATAATCTTTTTACCTTTTGCTAATGCTAATCGAAGCTGCTCTCCTTTTTGACCATTAATTTTTAAGGTATCTTTATGCAGCGTTTTTAATTCTTTAATAGGTTCAGAAAAAAGCTGATAACCTAAATAAGTTTCTTTTAACACTAAATTTCGAGCGATGGTCATGGCACTTCTCCATTCATTTGTTGGTACTACTTGCGCATAATCCCAGTTACTCATCCAACCCATGAATAAACGACGACCATCCGAGACAGGAACATCTGACCAAGTAACCCCCGCATAATTATCTCGACCAAAATCTAACCAGACTGCGGAGTCCTGTTCTAGTTTTGCTTCAAAGGAGGGGTCAAGTGTGAAATTTGTACCATCAAAATCTCCTACAAAATATTGAGTCCCAGAACCACCGTTGGGTCCTCCTGGATTTAGACTCTGTAATAAGACCCATTTCTTTTCTCCTTTGCCCTTAACAATCATTGGAAATAAGTCTGGACATTCCCATACGCCGGCGTGTGTGCCCCATTCTTTACCAAAATCACTTAAATGGGTCCAATCTTTTAAGTTAGGTGAGCCATAAAATTTTACATGGTCCCATGCTGCAAATACCATGACCCATTGTTCTGAATCATCATCCCAAATGACTTTTGGGTCTCTAAAATCTTTGATGCCTGGGTTTGGGATAACAGGATTCCCTTTATATTTTGTCCATGTTCGCCCTTTATCATTGCTATAAGCTATACTTTGATATTGAAAAGTCTTGGTTTTTGCTTTTTCGCCCTTTGGGTCATGATGGGTGAAAATAGCTATCATTGGTGGTTGACCATTTTTGCCAAAACCGCTAGTGTTTTTCCAATCTATGACTGCACTGCCAGAAAAAATATAGCCCAAATCATCTGGATAAAGGGCAATCGGTAAGTGCTCCCATGTGACTAAATCTTTACTGACAGCATGTCCCCAATGCATGGGACCCCAAACTGTAGAATCTGGATAGTGTTGATAAAAAAGATGATATTCGCCTTCATAATAGACCATGCCATTAGGGTCATTCATCCATTTTTCGGGCGGAGTAAAATGGAAAGTTGGTCGGTGTTGACCTTTTTGACTTTCATAGGTTTCTATTTCTATTGGGACAGCTGCTTGAGGTGCTTTTTTTTCTGAATTTTTGCAAGCGGATAAAATTATTATGAAAGCTACAATAATGAGCGGATAGAATGATTTCATCTTTTCTCTTTATTTTATATTTGTTCGTTTGTGAAATCAAATGTCTACAATTTGTGGGTAGATTCCAAATCATAGGATTATACTTTTTTAAACATCATCAACCGAAAATCCATCAATCCTGCCCCAGGAATGTCTAAAGCATTTAAACTTAATACGCCTTTTCCTTTCTTTAACTGAATCCTACCCATATTTAAAGGCTTAAAATCTTTAGTATAAGATTCTCCATTTGGGTAACGATAGCTATCTAGCCCTAAAAGAGGTGGGTCATGTGCTACTATAATTGTACTTTCTAACGCGATATCTCCAATTCGTACTTCAAATCGACCACCAACATTTTCTTCCGCACAGGTATAGTATAAGATGACCTCAAATGCTCCATCTTCGATAACTTCTACTTCCCAAGTAATATTATCTTTTACATCTGTCCAATTTTGAAAAAAAGAACAGTTCGGCCAGCGATTAGACCGTTGTATATTGCCAGAGGCGGTGCCATCTCTTGCTGGAATTTGGGTGATGTGATAATCTGGATGCCCTAATGGAAAAGAGCGAGTATCTTCTTTGGGTAGTTCTGTGAGTATCGTATTCTCCCAATTCGTTTTGGCAGTTTTTAATTCATTGTAAATCTTTGGAAATCTATCTGCGACATCTACTCGTTGCTCAGGGTCATTGACCATATCAAAGAGTTGTCCTTCATGGCCTAATCGAAAATCTTGACTCCTTACACTTAGTTTATCTCGCCAATAATTAAAAATTAGTCTCTCTTCCCATTTGGCATTTTTGTCCCAAAGCAATGGTAGTAGACTTTTACCATCCAAAGGTTTATTGGGAGTATGTTCTATGCTGGCTAATGCTGTTAGCGTTGGTAAAAAATCTAATGCAGAGGCTATGGCCTCAATTTTTGTACCCGCTGGAATTTTATTTTTCCATTGAATAAAAGTTGGGGAGCGAACACCTCCTTCATCTACTGACCCTTTTTGTCCTTTCATCCGCCCATTCCATCGAGCTCCATTTGGCCCATTATCGGATAAATAAACGACGATGGTGTTTTCTTCTAAATTTAAATCTTGTAATTTTTTCATTAATCGACCAACATTCCAATCGATATTTTCTACAAAAGCCAATGCTGCTTTGGTATGCTCAATCTTTTCTGCTCTTCGACCATCTCCTAAATCGGGCAGCTCTTTGTCTTTGAATCTATCCCACCATGCTTGAGGCATGTGCATCGGACTGTGCGGTGTGTTTAATGGCAAGTAGGCGAAAAAAGGTTGGTCTTTATTTTTTTCAATAAAAGCTATCGCCTTATTAGTTAAATCATCAGGTAAGAAGCCTTCTCCTTTTACTAGATTACCATTGTGCTCTAAGATGGGATTGATATAATTTCCCCAATGCCCAGAGCAAAAACCATAAAATTCTTCAAATCCTCTGCCATTTGGATGATAAGGATATTGCATACCACTATGCCATTTTCCAAAAGCACCTGTTTTATAGCCAGCTTTTTGGAACACATCGGCAATGGTCGTTTCGTCTAAATCTATGCGCTCGCCACCTTGTGAAGTAGAATAGACGCCACATCTAACCGCATAACGACCAGTCAAAATTTCTGCTCTGGTTGGAGAACAAACTGCGCTGACGTAGAATCGGTCCAGTGTTGCACCATTTTTAGCTAGCTTATCAATATTGGGTGTCTGTAAATTTTTATTGCCATTGATACTCAAGTCTCCCCATCCTTGGTCATCCGTTAGTATAAAGAGGATATTAGGAGTTTCTTTAGTTGAGGCAGGTTTGGTACTTGTTGAATTACATGCTACTATCGAACTAACCAATAATAAGATAAAAAGGACGCTGAACCCTTGATTTATATAGACCATAACTCATTTTTTTGTAAATTCTCAATATACTTAAATTTTGGACACGGAGAACTCGGAGAAGACACAGAGCTTCACAGAGAATTGCCTAAAAATGGACTTTGTGCCCGCTGTGTCTCCTTTGTGTGCTCTGTGTCCTTTTTAGCGTTTTTAGAACTTATATTTTTTTTGCCTCAATTTTAATCACTTTCTGTTAAAAAAGGACTTCTTTGAAATAGCGAATTACTTTTTTTAGTTAAATTTTATGTGGGATGCAACTATTCTTTTGTTTTGTTCATCATTAGTAATAAGAACGATTATCCCCATTTTTGGTAGGATTGTCGAATAAATGTACGTTTTAAGATACTTTTAACGTATCTTTATTTTGTAAAAGTCACCCAACTACCCCTAAATCTATTTTTATGAAAAAATTGAAAACTCAAATAATTGCCTTCGCTTTCCTTGCTGTTGCAAGTATCGCCGCTTATGCATACATCGGCACGGTTAATCCACAACCTAATAATAAAGCTTTATATGGGGTAGGGCAAGATACACCTGAAGAACAAGTTTCTTTACCTGATGTAGAAATGGTTAACAAAATCTTAGATGCAGGAAAGAAACTAAAAGTTTTTGGAAAATAAGGTATCATTATTAAATGGTATTTTACCAAAGTCATTTTGAAAATATAAAAGAAAAGGGATCTGTATTAAACGATACATATCCCCTTTTTCATGATGCTTCAAATAGGGCGAACGAAAAGTCAAAATCGTAATATATAAACCTTTGAAAAATTGATAGTCGGATGTTTGAAGATTGCATCTTCAAACCAATATTTCGGCAGTTTTTAGCTTTTATCAGTCGATTACATATTATAAAAACGACTT
>CALLVC010000080.1 GCA_938010785.1 uncultured Saprospiraceae bacterium | reverse complement strand
CGTGCCTGAAATCGCTACGGGTTCTTGGAGTGTCTTAGACCCTAATAATCCTGCTTCGATTATTAATCCTATCAATTCACAAACAGTCGTTACTAATCTAGAAACAGGCATCACCCAATTAGTCTGGTCTTTAGACAATGGCATTTGTGGAGTGGTTTCAACAGATACTTTGACCATTTCTTATAACGTGACCCCTACGGCTATCAATGATACTTTCTCCATCGGGATGAATGAGGTGCTCGATTTGGGCTTGATTAGAAATGATGATTTAATGGCGAATGATATAAATATTTACATCAATACGCCTTTAGAGTTAGGAGAAACACAACGAAATTTTGAGGAGGTCGAATTTGCTAGTAGTCTAGATAACAACCTATCGAGATTTACCTATTTCGCAGGGGAAAATACAGTCGGTACGGAAATGTTTGAATACGAGATTTGTAATAAAGAATGTCCCGATTTATGTTCTACGGCGACGGTGCTGATTAAGATTGGCGAAGACGTGGATTGTGAAGCACCGAACTTAGTCACCCCAAATAATGATGGTGATAATGACGCCTTCATTGTCCCTTGCTTGTTCAATCATCCAGGTAGTTCTATTACCATCTTTAACCGTTGGGGAGACGAAGTGTATCGCAGTGATAACTACCAAAATGATTGGGAAGGGACTTATCAAAGCGAGCAATTGCCAACGGGTACTTATTACTATTTATTAAAAGTGAATGATGCGTCGGGGACGGTCTTGAATGGTTACTTGTTCTTACAAAGATAACGAGGTGATGAGGTAATGAGGGGATAAGGTTAATGAGGTAATAAGGTTAATGAGGTTAATAAGGTGTATGTTTCTCAGCCTTATCAACCCCATCAACCTTATAAACCTCATCAACCCCATCCACCTTATAAACCTCATTAACCTCTAAACCTATAACATATGAGAAATCTATTTACAATTTTAGCACTATTCGTATTGGTTTGTTCAGCAAATGCTCAGCAAGATGCCCAATACACCCAGTTCATGTTCAATAAAATTGCTTTTAACCCTGCCTATGCGGGTAGTCATAAAGCACCCTGTTTATCTGGGATTTATCGAACCCAGTGGGTAAATTTAGAGGGAGCGCCAGTGAGTCAAAATGTCAATTTTCATATGCCTCTTTTTAACAATAGGGTCGGTATTGGATTGAGTATTTATCACGATAATATTGGACCGACCAACACTTGGAACTATGCCATGCAATATGCTTATCGAGTGAAAATTGCGGGAGGGGATTTATCGTTTGGCGTACAAGGTCAAATTCGAGATTATCAGGTAGATTGGCAAGATGTGAAATCCGTACATTCAGGCGATGCCCTTTATGGATTTAGAGAGGATAGTAAGCTAATTCCAAATTTTGGTTTTGGGGTTTATTATGACCATGAAAATTTCTACGCAGGCGTTTCTATGCCTCGTTTGTTGAATAATGATTTGACTTTTCAGTACGATGGGAATATCCAAAATACTGATTTTTCTAGAGAGGCGAGACACTTCTTTGGTATGGCGGGCCTTATTTTACCAACGAGTGATGCCATCAAAATAAAACCTGCGGTCTTGGTCAAATATGCACCTAATGCGCCTTTGGATATTGATTTGCATGGCGGTGTTATTTTTTATGACAAAATCAATATTGGTGCGACTTATAGAATCGGTGGTTTTCAAGGTAACGCAGGGGAGTCCGTTGACTTTATTTTACAAATGGTTTTTTCAGATAGACTGAAAGCAGGGATTGCTTACGATTATACCTTATCGGACATCAGAACTTATCAGTCGGGAACCTATGAATTGATGCTCGAATATTGCATCCATTCAAAACAACGAGGAACGACAAATCCGAGGTTTTTTTAAAAGAGCTGTGGGCTGTCATAACTTCAAACAGCCTGCCTGACGGCAGTCAGGCGTCCCTCAGTGTCAAAAAAAACTACTAAAGTGTCCAATAACATTGTCAAATACAGCAATATGCTTAAAAATATCATCATCGTTATTTTGCTTTTTGGTCTAGGCACTACTGCCTTCGCCCAACAAAAAAAAGCAGAGCGGACTTATAAAGATTTAGGCTATAAAGCGGCCATTCCTTTCTTTGAAAATAAGGAGGATTTATCTACCGAGGATTTGGTTAAGATTGCTACGGCTTATCGTTTAAATCATGATGTGACGAATGCGGAATTATGGTACTCCCAAGTGGTGCAAGAAAGTGAAGAGGCTATTCATTTTTTACATTACGCCCAAGCGTTGCATAGTAATGAAAAATATGACTTAGCAAAAGATTTTTATCGGAAATATCAAACCAAAATGGGCGGTGCGGGTCCTGACCAAAGAGGAACAGAATTAGCAGATGCTATTGAAGCGATACAAGATTTTAAACACACCAATGTTGTCTTAAAAAATGAGTCGGCGATTAATACCAATAAATTAGAATTTAGCCCTACGTATTACGAAAATGGGATTGTGTTTGTCTCCACTTTAGACCCTAAACAACGAAAGAAAAATGGGAAATTAAAAGAAGAAAATGAAGATTTAGATTTGTGGATAAACGACAATTTTATGACGTTGTATTTTGCGGATAAAAACGACGAAGGAGACTTAGAAAATGTAGAAGTATTTTCAGGAAATTTATCCACTAAATACCACGAAGGGCCTGTGACTTTTGATAAATCTGGCGAACATATTTTCTTTAGTAGAAATCAATATTTAAAAGGAAAAAAACGCACGGATAAGAAGGGTATCATGAAAATGAATATCTATTCTGCTACCAAGTCTGGAAATGATTGGAATAATGTTAAAGAGCTACCGTGGAATACGCAAGAGTATGAAGAAGTACATCCGACTTTAACGGCAGATGGCAATCGTTTATATTTTTCCTCTAATCGACCGGGAGGTCAAGGCGGAATGGATTTGTATTTCTCTGATTTTCAAGGAGGGGAATGGCAAGAACCCGTTAATTTGGGGAATAAAATTAATACTGCTGGGAACGAAATTTTTCCCTTTATTCACGAAGATGAAACGCTGTATTATGCTTCTGATGGATGGGGCGGTTTTGGTGGTTTGGACATCTTCTCAACGGAAAAAAATGATGGTAGTGAATGGCTAGAACCGACCAATATCGGTACCCCTTTTAATTCTTCTAAAGACGATTTTGGCTTTATCTTAAATATTACTGGAACTGAAGGTTATTTGACTTCAGCCAGAGATGGAGGGAATGGAAAAGACGATATTTATAGCTTCAACATGAAAGACAAAAATCAATTGACTAACCAGCAAATCAAAGCGACTATTTGCGTGTACGACCAAATGACGGATGACCGAATAGAAGGTACAGAAATTTTTATTAAAAAAATGACCAATGGAACGACTGGAAATTTGGACGAAGACTTTACGATGCGTTTAGTTGAGACAGATATAGACAATGAATATTTATTAAAACTCTCCAAAGATTTAGATAATTTAACGCCAACGGATTTACAAAGAATAACCAATAAAAATGGTGAGATTACCACTAGTTTAGACCCTAATGCAGACTATTTATTTATTGCCAAAAAAGGAGGATATCAAATAGCACAATATCCCTTGCAAACTAAATCACAAAGTGTGCAATCGAAAATAGATTTTTGTATGCCAATGGCAAAGACTACTTGTATGACGCTTACAGGTAAGGCAATTAATAGTAAGTACGAAAGCTTGATTCCTAATGCTAAAATTACCCTAGTCAATTTATGTACGGGAGAGGAAGAAACGACTATTTCCGACGCAAATGGCAATTATAATTTTCCCTGTTTGCCTTGTAAATGTGAGTTCTTGCTAATTGGCGAGAAGCATTATTTTAAAACAGCTAAGGAGGAAACCAATACTTTGGGGGATAACTGCGAAGTAGGTGGAGTGATTCAACAAAATTTAGTCTTTAATTTAGGGGAAGATGAACCAGTAGTAACAAATATCAATAACGGTTTACCACAACCAGCAGCACAACCGCAGCCGATAGATTTAGCAGTTGGGAATACCATCGAGCTAAAGAATATTTACTACGATTTTGATAAATACTATATTCGTTCGGGGTCGGCAGAATCTTTGGATTGGGTCGTTACCTTGATGCGAAAATATCCATCCTTAGCACTAGAATTAACTTCGCATACAGATGCTAGAGGGACCACTAATTACAATAGATGGTTGTCTAGAAAAAGAGCTAAATCTGCTGTTAAATATATCACGGATAGAGGTATCTCTCCTTTTCGATTGCAAGCAAACGGCTATGGCGAAACGCAGGTTAGAAACCATTGTGAAGATGGTGTAGAGTGTTCAGAAGAAGAACATCAATATAATCGACGTACAGAGATTAGAGTGTTGGCTTTTGATAGAAAAGATGTGCAAGTGTATTATTTGGACAACGAGCCAGAACGGATTGATTATGCGCCTGTTAGTAGGCAAAGAGAATAGAACCATTAATTCAAAGTACGGACAAATTGGTAGAAAAGCCTTCAGGCTTTCCAGTCCAAGGTCTTTAGGCCTTTCAAAAGCAAATTCGACCTAAAGGTCGATAACGGGAAAGCCTAAAGGCTTTTCTACCAACTTTACATTTATAGTCTGAAACTTATTAAAAAATATTTCGAGTCTTATGCAGTGGTCTGAGTTAAATACGGCCGCTGCTTTTTTATGCCCGTAAAGTTGCTACTAAAGTGGTCGTAGACTCAGTTGGCATTTTTTTTTGCGGTGCTATTTTTTGCACAAATTCAAATGCTCTTTCCTCCATCCACCAAACTTTTTCATTAAAACGGCGAATAAAAGCACAATGTCCGCCCGTTTCTGGCATTTCTAAATACAGATTAGGATTGGATTGGGCTGCTTGCAAAGGATAGCAATTTTCCGAAAGGAAAGAATCGTTTTTGGCAGCAATAATTAAAGTGGGGATTTGAATATTGGCTAAATGAGGTTGGCAACTACTTTCCTCCCAATAAGCTTCTACCGAAGGAAAACCATTCGCTGGTGCAGTGAAATGAGTATCAAAATAGATGAAATTCCCCGACATAAAAAAGCCCTTATAGCTTTTGAGGGCATTAGGATACTGTCTTTTTTTGCGGTTGGCTTTCCAATTTAAGGTCAACATGAACCATTTTACATAATGCCAATTATACCAGCAATTCATGCGTTCTTCGCTTGCTTGCAAGTCCATCGGTGCGGAAATAACAATCGTAGATTTGACTTGTTTGGGCAAAGTATTGCCTGCTTCTCCCGTGTATTTTAAGGCTAAATTACCCCCCAAACTATATCCAATCAAGACAATTTCTTCATATCCATGCTGTTCAATAGCATGTTCCACCACTACTTTTACATCCTCGCTTGCGCCCATGTGATAGCCACGCAATAAACGATTAGGTTCTCCACTACAACCTCGATAGTTTAAACCTAATGCATCCCACCCTTGATTGTTAAAATGCGTAATCGCCGAACGGGCGTACATACTACGGGATTTGCCTTCTAAACCCGCTAACACAATGACTAGCTTTTTGCTCCCTTTTTTTGACCAATCTAAATCCAAAAAATCACCATCCGATAATTCCAAACGTTCTCGTTTGAAGTCCACTTGGGGTATCCAACGCCGAATTAGGGAAGCATAAATCGTGCTTACGTGGGTGTTGCGGAATAGCCACCTTATTGGTTTAAAATGACTTTGGATGATTGGCAATATTGGTGCTTT
>CALLVC010000079.1 GCA_938010785.1 uncultured Saprospiraceae bacterium | reverse complement strand
CCCCAAAAAGCAACTAAATAAGGCAAAATAATAGGTAAATAATCTAAGAAAGAAGCAGGTGCCAAAGACACCACTTCTTCCACATTAAAAGGTACAGTCGGGTGTAGATTATCGTTGGTTATTGGGGTTAAAGTAGTAGCTATATAGTTAATTGCTTGCGTAGACCATAAGTAATAAAAAGTAAATATTGGAACTAAAAAAGCAGCGATTAAAGCACTAATTCCCGTTATATATTGTGCATTAGCATTTGCTTTTCGAAGACTAAATTTCCCCATCCAATACAACACGGCAATTAAAGTAATTTGCCATAAAGAATGTAGAATGGTCCAACCGATTAATTGTATCATTGTTTAAGTGGTTTGGTTTTAAATTAACAAGTCTATTCAATTTCAATCCCAACTATTTCCATTGATTCTCGGCTGACCTTTCTGAACTTTGCCTTTCCATTTTCTTCGTCAATATTATATATTTCTAAATAATTTGAAATACCTCTCATAAATAGGTCTTCTTTCGGGTAAATTAGTACTTCATTTTTGTAATCTTGAAAATATTTCTCACAATCAATCTCTTCACAATATTGTGATTTATAAATGATGGTTTTCTCACTTTTCTCTATAAATACTTTGTCTGATTCACTAAGTATCTTTTCGATTAATAAATCTTTTAAATTTATCGTAGTTGTTTTCTGATTGCCACAACTAATTACGAAAAATGAAATTAGTAGAAGTATAAATACATTTTTGATTTTCATGTGATAATATTTTTTGGATAAGGTGAACGAAAAGTCATTTTTACAATATTTATTTATTCTTAAAAATTCATTCTTTTCCATATGCCCCAAACCTGTCCGCCGATAGGCTGATAACTATTAATAACTCCAAATAACCTCTAATACCCACACAACTACCCTTTATCTCTCTGCGCCTTCAACCATTTCTCCAACTCCTCCAATTCTTCTTTCGAAGTAGGTTTATTTCCCAAAGCATGCATCACTAATTGAGAAGTGGAACCGTTAAAGACCGTATCAATAAATTTATTTAAAGAGGAGGTTTGGACTTCTGATTTATTCAGAATGGCAGAATAATAATGGACTTTGCCTTCTTTATATCGACTTACCATCTTTTTCTCCCCTTCCATGCGCTGCATTTGTTTCAACACAGTTGTGTACCCAACATCTTTAGATTGGCTAATTTGTTCATGCACTTCTTTGACCGTCATCGGTTGGTCTGCCCACAATAATTGCAAGATTTCTAATTCCGCTTCGGTTGGTTGAATTTTTATTGACATAGTTATTTTTAATTTAAAGTACGACAACAATCGTATTTAATCACAAACATACGACACAGGTCGTAATAAAGCAAACTTTTTAATGGATTTTATGAAATTATGAAGTGGTTGAGTAGCTCAAGGAAGGAATAAAAGATAAAAATTATTATATATATATCCATGTTCCTTCACTTATCCGTGGTAAGAAAAAATAAATTACCACGGATAAGTGAAGGAATATGGATTAAGGCTTCTTTCTTTTCAGCTTACAATAGTTATTAAAATGAATAATCTGCATAGGTGTTATGCAGCATTCTTCGCCTCCTCTTTCGCCTCTCGCTTCTCCACTCGACCGACTACTCTTATACTTATTTCGTATAAAATATAAAGTGGAGTGGCAATTAAAAATTGAGTAACAACGTCAGGCGGTGTAATAATTGCAGCAAAAACTAAAAAAATGACAAAGGCATGTTTTCGATAAGTCCGCATAAACGCTTGGTCAATCAAGCCAATTCTTTTCAAGAAAATAGCGACAATCGGCAATTCAAATATCAACCCCGTAGGAAGGGTAAACATCGTCAAATAATTTACAAAAGAATCTAAGGTTGGCGCACTAACTGCCCCAACATCATACCCTGCAAGGAAGGTAATCGCAACAGGTGCGATAAGAAAATAACCGAAGGAAACTCCTAAAGCAAAAAGGAGCGAACATACTATGACAAATCCTCTAGCTGCCTTTCTTTCATTTTCGTATAAACCGGGTTTAATGAATCGCCAAATTTCCCAAAGTATAAAAGGAAAGGAAAAAATTAGCCCTAGAATAAGTGACACTTTTAAACTAACAATAAACTGTTCTCCCAAAACTCTAGTTTCTAGGACAAAGTCAACTGGAGTTACTCCTAAAAGTTTATAAAAGATAAAATCTGGTTCTTTTGGTGCTAAAATAATATTTTTAAAAACCCATCTATCAAATGTAAAAACCCCAATTGCAATGATTAAAATGGAACTAATCGCTCGAATCAAATGCCAGCGCAACTCCTCTAAATGCTCAATGAAGCTCATTTCAGCTTCTTCGGCTCCAATCTTTGGCACTTCATCCATTTTATCTACATCTATTTGATCTAAAGGCATATATTTTGACGCTTATAATTGTTTGAAGGATTGAAAGTCTATTAAATCCTCTCCCGCCTGAGCTGCGAAGCAGTGTAGGGCGGCAATAGTTATTTTTAGTAGGCTTGATTCCTAAAATTCAAAACCTATTAGAGCAATAACTGATACAAAAGTATAAATTAATTGGACATAAAAAAGTTTAAAGGTCCACCTTTCTTTAAACATTTGACAAGCAGGTTACTTCTGGTCACCAACGAGTAAAAATACAAGATGAAAGAAGGCATAAACAATTATTTTTTTCAAATATTACCCCCTCACTTACCAACTTGATTACCAACGGTTTAAATAATAAGTCTATAGAACACTCTATTTTAAAATGGTCAAAAGGTTATATATTTTTTTTAATTTAAACTTTTCTTATTCTAAAAATTCCCCTAATTTGCAGACGTTATTCAACTTGTAGTCAGTGAAGCAAAAGAGGCTGGCTGCTGACAGAATAATGTATTCATATCTATACAGGCATTAAACCTTGTTCGGGTCCGATAATTACATAATACTGTCCAATCTCAGAATGACTAGGGCGGGCTTTAGGCTGAGACATGTCCGGCTTTCGACCTCTTCGGAGGAAGACGAGAAGATTACTGAACCATTCTGGTTGGCTAATTCCTGATTTACGGGGACCAAAACATCCCTAATGTTTGTGTAGATATTTTTAATTAGTTCCAATAAAACTTGCCCTTTTTTCCATTAATACTCCGCTAATCTTATTTCCTATCTATTTTAAATAGTCGCTACTTTTCCCTTATTCAAACTTTTTTTCTTTAAAATCCGTATTTTTGCAGTCGATTTAGCAAAAGTGCTAGTTAAATATACAATTAGCAGGCTATACGAATAACTATTTTTGGGAAGTCTACGTAGCACTTATAGTTAGTGCGTTCCGAGAATAATTAATTGAAACCGAGAACTTTCTGAAAAGAACAAGCAAGTTCCTAAGCGTACCGACGGATTTATCCGCTATTACTTTGAGGGCTTTTGATAAGTAACGAGTGAAAAATAAGTTCCTCATTTTGGGCAAGGGAAATTTGAAGTTAGACAAGGCAAAAAACGCAGGCGATGCCTAGCATCGACGAGGCTTTTTAACGCAGTATAATTTTAAATTTGACAGCCATAAATGCGGAAGTTATTTTTTAGTAGTTACTAAGTGCATATTTCAGAAATAATCAATAAAACTAAATACACTTGACATTTACAGAATTGGCGTTAAACGAGCAATTGCTCGACGGATTGGATGCGATGGGCTTTGAAACCGCCACTCCTATTCAGGAAAAAGCTATTCCCGTTATATTAGATGGGAAAGACTTAATAGCTTGTGCTCAAACGGGTACAGGAAAAACTGCTGCATTTTTATTACCTACCCTTCATCATTTAACTGGTACAGAATCTGCTTCTATTGATACCCTAATCCTAGTACCTACTAGAGAATTAGCCGTACAAATTGACCAGCAATTGGAAGGCTTTGCCTACTTCACAGGGGTAACCTCTCTGCCTATTTATGGTGGCAGAAGTGGTGAATCTTTTAATCAAGAAAAGAAAGCCCTTACGATGGGGGCTAATATTGTGGTCGCTACTCCCGGTAGATTGATTGCCCACTTGAACCTTGGTTATGTAAAAATCAGCAAGCTCAAACACTTGATTTTAGACGAAGCAGACCGAATGTTAGACATGGGGTTTGTGAATGACTTATTAAAAATCGTATCCTTTTTACCCAAGGACCGACAGACTTTGATGTTTTCGGCAACCATGCCGCCTAAAATTAAAAAGTTTGCTGCTCGGATTTTGCGTAATCCACAAGAAATTAGTTTCGCTGTTTCTAAACCAGCGGAAAAAATTATGCAAATCGCTTACTTAATTGAGGATGAGTTAAAACCAAAATTATTACAACATTTATTAGGCAATAGAAAAGATAAGGAAGAAAGAATTATTATCTTTTCTAGTACCAAAGCAAATGTTGATAGAATTGCTAGGGCTTTAAGAGATACGGGGTTACCAGTTGGGCAAATCCACTCTGATTTTGACCAAAGCCAACGAGAGGAAACACTTAGAGATTTCAAAAGTGGAAAATTAAGGGTACTCGTAGCTACAGATATTTTATCCAGAGGGATTGATGTGAAAGGCATTAATTTGGTTATCAACAACTCTGTTCCAGGTGATGCAGAAGACTATATCCACCGAATTGGAAGGACTGCAAGAGCAGATGCAGATGGTATTGCCATCACCTTAATCAATTATAAGGACCGTAGAAAGTTTAAAGATATTGAAAAGCTTATGGAAAAAGAGGTGGTTAAAACGCCACTTCCAGAGCACCTACAAAAACTAGCTGATAAATTGCCAAAACCATCCAAAGGTGGTGGTGGATATAAAGGAAGAGGCGGCAATAATCGCCGTGGTGGAAATTCTACCAACCGACCTTTCAAGAAAAGAGGTGGTAGTAATAATAAAAATCGTTCGAGAGATAATAGAGGGTCGAAGCCTAGAGGTTAGTGGTTGAGATTTTTTGGTTCAAAATCATACATCATACATCAGAATTCATACATCATATATCCATCTAGTTTTTACATGACAGATGTATGATGTATGATGTAAAATTTATGATTTATGATTTTTTGCCCTATCATTCATCAGAATTCATAAATCATATAATCCACCACGAGCTATTCCAGACACATTCATGATTTTTTACGCTTGCCTTTAGTTCGGATACTACTTACAAAAATGGCAATCAACTCATCATTTTCCTTCATAATTGGATTTAGCTGCTCATCAGTAAACCAATTCCTTTTGTGAATAATTTTTAGACAGATAAAAGTTTCTCGTAATTCCTTTAAACATAGTCTTAACTTATGGATAAAATCAGAAGGTGATTCAGCGCCTCTTGCTTCTCCATAATTTAATGCAGGTGAAGTGCCTGACCGCATTATTTGCCCTCCTAAATGTTTTGCAATAGCACCTTTTGGTAAAGCTTCCACTAAATCTAGTATTCTTGATGCAAATTCAATTAGCCTATCTTCTAGATGTTGTGGTGTCATTTTCTTCATAGTATTCTATTTTAAAATTGGTTTTTAGTTATTGGTTTCGGCTTTCGCCCCAAATCATACATCAGAATTCATACATCTTACATCATAAATCCATCACGTATTATTCTAGACAAGTTTATGAAATATGTTTTTTTCTCCTCAAATCATATTCAATACTATACTGATTTATGATGTATGATGTAAAATTTATGATGTATGATTTGCCCTATCACAAAGCCCCCTCATCGTATCTTTTCACCCCCAAATAAGCCACTAAAAGCACCACCATCGGCGTCAATAACTTTGATAGAGACAAAGCCTCTTCTCGCCAAATAATAAAACTGATGCAAGACCAAATCACATATAAGGTCATGCAGAATAAGCCAACTGCGAGTATTTTTCTAATTATTCCTAACATTAAATTGCGCTTGATAACTTGGTTGTACCTTTCGGTATTCTAAATAATATCTCACTAATTGAGATACGTCATATTCGTCTAAAAAAATCTTGGACTCGTTTAAAACAATTCGTCCATACGAACCTCTAAAATCTGTATACACTTTTCGAACTAAAGGTTTATTGATTTTTTGGTTCTGGTTATACACGGCATCTCCATCTTGGATTTTGCCTAAATCTCCAAATATTTTTACCAATAGTTGATAAACCGCTTCTTTCTTTTCAGGCTGAAATCCAATATTGATATTTTTTCCTGGATAAGCCGCAATGGCATCATCTAATTTGATGATATTACTATAAAAATTTTGGTCATATCGCCCAGCATCTCCTTTGATTTTTGCTATTTCTTCGTCCTTTTCAGTTATCGTCTTTTTCAATTGTTCATTCTCCTCTGTCACCTTTTTCAAATTTGGAATTTTTGCTAATTTTTCCACAATAAATGCTTCCTGTAACTCCACTTTGTCTGGTGGACTTAAGCCCGATTTGGAAATAATAGCGGATAAATCTGCTCTATTTTCTGTAAAATTGAATCCTTGAAATAATAAAAATACAGCACCCACAACTTCTAAAATCAATGCGGTAAACAAAGTATTGAGGTATTTTTCTTTAATGGTTTTTATCACACCCGTTATGCCTAATAAGGTAATTATGGCGGTAACTGCAAAAATTCCGATAAATAACCAAAATAAGGTTTGTTTTTCCATATATTTAGGGTTTCTAATTTAGTTAGTGAGGTATTCCATTCACAATAAAACCTTTTCTCTCAAAAAAATTATAGAAACGCTGTTTTTTCTTAAAAATAATTTGGGTATTGGGGAGGTTTGATTTTGGGAATTTGCTGAAATGATAAAAAGAGGATGCCCAATAAACAGCTTGGCAGATTTCCCAACGGATTTAAACTCCCAACGGATTTTTGCTATATTTAATTTTAGAAAATAGAATTACTAAAAACCGATGCGTTCGCAACTCACCGAATTCATCATTCATCGTTCATCATTCATCATTAAAAAAACATGTCTAAAAAATTAAAAGTATTGGTCGTCGGTTGTGGAAATATGGGCACTTCACATGCACGTGCCTATCATCAATTACCTGATTTTGAAATAGTTGGATTAGTGAGTAGAGGTCCCGACAGTAGAAATAGATTGTCTAAAGAATTGGGTGGATTACCAACTTTTAGCGATTTTGAGACCGCTTTAAAGCAAAGTCAACCAGATGTCGTTTCTATCAATACTTATCCAGAAACCCATGCCGAATATGCCACTAAAAGTTTAAAAGCTGGGGCGCATGTATTCTTAGAAAAACCATTGGCGAATACTGTGGAGGAAGCCCAATCTATTGTGGATTTGGCGATTAAAAGGAATAAGAAACTAGTGATTGGCTATATCCTTCGCGTACATCCAGCTTGGGCAAAATTCACCGAAATTGCCCGTACTTTAGGTAAACCATTGGTGATGCGAATGAACCTAAATCAGCAAAGTTGTGGTAGTGAATGGGGAACGCATAAAGAACTGATGAAAACCATGTCGCCCATAGTCGATTGTGGTGTGCATTATGTGGATATTATGTGCTTGATGACCAATGCTAATCCTATTAAAGTAAATGCCATTGGTGCTAGATTAACGGACGAAATTGCTCCGAATATGTACAATTACGGGCAACTACAAGTGACTTTTGATGACGGCTCCGTTGGCTGGTATGAAGCTGGTTGGGGACCGATGATGAGCGAAACGGCGTTTTTTGTCAAAGATGTTATTGGGCCCAAAGGTTGTGTGAGTATCATCGATAAATTCCATGATTCTTCGGATGTGGAAGGGCACGTTAATACGGGTGGGTTAAAATTACATCATGCGTTGACGGATGAAAATGGACAATTTGTCAAACAAGATGAAATTTTAGATACTTCTAATGAACCCGACCATGATGGCTTATGCCTATTGGAACAAGAATATTTACTAAAAGCCATTAAAGAGGATATGGATTTGAGCGACCATATGCGAGATGCGGTGAATAGTTTAAGGATTGTATTAGCCGCAGATGAAGCTTTTAAGACTGGAAAAACGGTAGAGCTATAGAAACATCCCTTTTTGTTTACTCCTTAACATTTCTATAAAGAAAAAACGCAACGAGAGTGTGCGTTTTTTCATATTATTGCAGTCTAAAGAACCCCGCTATTCTTAGACATTAAACAAACACGTCATTTCTTAAATTGCTTTCATAAAATAACATGAATAAAAATTTACTTTTTATTGTAGGTTTCCTGCTTTTTTCTTTGGCTTTGCAGGGACAAGATAACTTTTATCAAACCGACGCTATTCGGCAAATTAAGCTAACGATTAAGCAGGAAAATTGGAAAGGGGCGCTCGATTCTTTACGAAAAAATGGGGATGATTTTTTAGTCGCTAAAGCAAATATAGACGGTAAGGAATATGCAAATATTGGGGTAAAATATCGAGCTAGTCGGTCTTTTAAAATTGGTGCAAAACGAAATGCTTTACAACTCAAATTGAATTTCATCGATAAAAATCAAGCACATCAAGGTTACCAAAGCCTAAAATTGTCGGATGCTTTGAGAGACCCAAGTATGATTAGAGAGGTTTTGGGGTATGAGATTGCTAGAAAATATATGCCTGCACCGCAAGCTAATTATGCACAGGTGACCGTTAATGGGGAATATTATGGGCTCTTTGTAAATGTAGAAGCCGTCAATACGCAATTTTTGACCAAGCACTTTGGCGATAGTGAAGGTAGTTTTTTTAAAGGCATTGCTACTACCAAAAATAGTACACCAGAAGGCTGCAAAAAGAATGTTTTTTCGGCCTTAATATATGAAGAAGATGCCGCTTGTTATTTAAAGAATTACGAATTAAAATCGGAAAGTGGTTGGGATGATTTGATTCAATTGACTAAAATTTTAGCACGTCAGCCCAATCGCATTGACCAAGTCTTAAATGTCGATAGAACCTTGTGGATGTTAGCTTTTAATAATGTCTTGGTGAACTTGAATAGTTACAGTGGTAGACAAAGTCAAAATTTTTATTTATACCAAGATTCTACGGGTCATTTTAATCCTATTCTTGGAGATTTAAATTTGGCTTTCGGTAGTTATAAAAGTGCAGTTGTTGGTTCTGACTTGCGCCTCAAACAATTGCAGGAATTGGACCCACTATTGCACGTAGAAGAGGCATACAAGCCGTTAATTAAGCAATTATTACAAGACGCTGATAGGGAGAAAATATACTTATCTCACGTTAGAACCATTTTGCAAGAAAACTTCGCTAACGGTGACTATTTAGACCGCGCGGAGGAGCTACAGCGATTGATTCAAGTTCCATTTATCAATGACAACAATCGGAAATATTCTTTTGACGAATTCAAGAAAAGTTTAAAAGCGACGATTGGCCAAAGAAGTAGAATTCCGGGCATCAAAGAACTAATGGCCAGACGGGCTAAAATGCTCAGAAAGAATCCTGCATTGAGGGCCATTCCACCAGCTATTACTGCGGTTACGCCACAAAAAAGAGGACAATACGAAAGTGCATCGGTGAATGATTTTACCATTCAAGCAAATGTAGACAAGCTACCTCAAAAAGTAGTTTTAGTTTATCGATATAATAAAATGGATGCCTTTAAGCAGGTGGAGATGAAAGATGATGGAAAAAATAACGATGTGGAAGCAGGTGATGGTATTTTTACGGCGAAAGTGAGTGCAGATGCTTCTACGCATTTGGAATATTACATCATGGCGGAAAGTTCAGCAGCGGTGAGTTTTGAGCCATCCAATTATATGTTCCAACTTTACGAAACGGATATTTCTGAGTTGAATTAAGATTGGATATTCTAGCCGTCAGGTTAAGCCATTAAAAGAAAGAGAGACTTTGAAAGTATCGCTTTCTATGCGCCCTTAGAAGGCGATACTTTCAACCCAGATAGCTATCGGGGCTCCTTCTTTATTTGCTTTTATCATAGAATTCTATAGGCTGGATGCTGAATTCTAGCAACACAAAAACAAATCTCTTTGCAATGAATAAATTTTGGTGTTTACTATTTACGCTTTTCATAGCTTCCCCCGCTAAAAGTCAGGATTTATACGCAGTTAACCGCATTCAAAATATCAAATTATACATTGATACACCGAATTGGGATAATCGGCTCAATGCCTATAAAAAGCAAGGATTGGATAAGCGGATTGTCGCAAAATTGGTTTTGAATGGTGTGACTTATGATAGTGTTGGCGTGCGATACAAAGGTAATAGTTCGTACTTCAATACACGAAAAGAAAATACAGCTAAACTACCTTTCAATATTAAGATAAACCACATCAAAAAAGAACAGCTTTTACCTGGTGGTTTTAAGCGATTAAAATTATCGAATGTCTTTCGGGACCCCAGTTATTTGAGAGAGGTCATGTCTTATGAAATTGCGGGAGATTATATGCCTGCTCCACGAGCCAATTTTGCTAAACTGTATATCAACGATGAATATATTGGCTTATATAGTAGCGCAGAAAATATCGACAGTCAATTTTTGAGCAATTATTTTGGCGAAGGCGAAGGTACGCTCTTTAAGTGTGACCCTATTTGGAAAGCCAAAAATATTGCAGGCTGTAAACCCAATCAAAAATCTACGCTAGTTTATTTAGGAAAAGATAGTACTTGTTACACCAATTCTTATGAGCTAAAATCTGCAAAGGGGTGGGAAGACTTAATCCAGCTAATCGAAATTTTAAATAAAAAAACGGAGAATATAGAATCCATCTTAAATGTAGACCAAGTCCTTTGGATGCATGCATTTAATAACGTCTTGGTTAACTTGGATAGTTATACGGGGCGATTGGTGCATAATTATTATTTATACCAAGATGCCAGTGGTGTTTTCAATCCAATTATTTGGGATTTGAATATGTCTTTGGGTGGCTTTAGATTTGATGGCAGTGGCAAAGCTTTATCCAATGAAGATTTACAAACCTTAAGCCCTTTCATCCATTATAAAACCAAAAATCCTGACCGCCCATTGATTAATTTGTTGTTAAAAACACCGCTTTATAGAAAAGTGTACTTGGCGCATATGCGGACGATATTGGACGACCATTTCACCAATGGCAAATACAAACAAAGAGCCAAGACGCT
>CALLVC010000078.1 GCA_938010785.1 uncultured Saprospiraceae bacterium | reverse complement strand
TTCAATTTGGTTTCCTAAAAAGGAATAGATATCTCTTGTAGGGTGTGTTGTCCTATTACAATAGTGACCTCCCGATGTATAATCGCAAGTAAGACTATAGTCGTAAATTAGTTGAAAATCTTCAGGAGTAGATATCGGTCCCGGACATAATCTTTCCAAATCATAAACTAAATCGAAACTACAATCTGTGCCTGCTAAACCTGCTCCAAAATTTGGAATTTCACTAACGTCAAACATCATATATCCAGTAGCTCCTGATACAGAAGTACACTTAGTTTGCATACTTGCTGCATCATAAGCACAAAAGGTATTGGAATCAAACGTAGGGTCGCTGATTGGTATAACAGTTCCATCGTCTAACACAATTCTTGGATTGCCTGAATATACCATTGGAGAAGGTATAGGAACTAAAAGGGTATCAAACTCCATGATATCTGGTCTCCACTCATTGATATACCAGTCGTCTGGTGTACCTTCCATAGTAAAGTTATGACTTACTGTTACATCACAATCTGTAACATTATATTCCGTTTCCGAAGCTATTGGTCCAGGGCAGTGTGTTTCTATAACAGCGGTAGTATTACAAGTACCTCCACCAAAAGACCTTTTCCCACCGGCATATTTATACCAATAGGCATTTCCATTAAACCTAACCTTGGAAGGAGGCGTAGCCGCTACATCTGGAATTAACTGACGATAGGGATTCTTTTGTAACGGAATCTTTATCTTCAAGTGAAATTTATCTCCTTTTTCAAGGCCTCCCATGAGGTCTTCTCTTACATATTTCCAACAATCTCCTGTTAATCCATGACTTGCCCCTCCTTCAGTTACTTGTCTTCCTCTATCATGAATCGTAAAATTAAACTCTCGATTGTCATAAACGTCTGCACTAGAATTATAAGTGGATACGCCATTTATTAAACTAGTTGGAACAGAGCCTAGTGCATCCAAATACCCGTCATTTAGATTTCGATGATACAAAGAGGCATTATCTGTATTACATCCACCAAAATCAATACTAGTTTCTGAACCAGAGCCTACTTTTTCAAAAGAAAAATCCTGTATTTGCGTATTATGCATATCCGGTTCCAATTCAAAAGTTGGTCTATGGGACCATGTTCCTCCTCCTAGTGCTGTATTATATAACCTGAAAATCATCTCGTCTAAGTCATTGATAATTAGCGGATTAATTACTTCGTATTCAATGTGAATATAGATAGAATCGCAAGGTAAATAACGATTCCAATCTAGCGGGTCCACCGTTGTTTCATCATGCGGAGTGGTTATGTTTTTATCAGTGTATCCATAATCAACTCTTCTGTTCTCTACAATCTTTGCGCTCATTGGACATACACAGTCACAAGACCTTGTTGAGGCTAATATAGTCTCATCACAAGCACGGACAAGCGTACAATCATTGCCATCTGGTCCTGCACAATCTCCACAAGTTTCAACGACTCTCATACTTGCGGATAATAATTGTCTTGGATAACAAACACAATCATCTAATTCTAAGGTCCAACTATAACATTGGTCCATTGTTTCGTCATTAGTACCCGCTAAGATTCTGAAAACAACGGCTGAAGTATCCGAATTATAATGGGCACTTATAGCTCCTGCGGGTACTGGGGCACCATCAAACATAACGGAGTTGGTCAATAATTCCATATCCGCTAACACAATTTTGGGACCACTGATTTCGACTTCAAAATAGGGTGTTCCTCCTGGATTCATACAAGGGTCAATCCCTTCTGCTTTATATTTATAGCAGAATTCCATGTCTACACTATTCGTACTTCCTTTGCCATTTCCATCATTAGGACCTGTTCCAGTTCCAAAATCAAATCCTAAAAGAGAACCATTCTGAGCCGTGCTTATATCCGTTTCATCTATAGTGGTGTATTCAGAACCATAAGCAAAAGAAGGGGCTGGACTAATTGATGGAGTCGTTTGAAAAGCCTGTCCACAATGTCTTAATCCTTCTATTGTCGCTTGACTAAAGGTACAATCAATGGAAGCACAACCAGCAATTTGTGTAGGGTCTTGACATTTTACCGATGCTTCAATTCTCATTGTGATAGTATTGCCACCGGGTACATCATCATAAATACCATCTCCATCTACATCTTCAAAACCGACGCCAGGCCCATCAGGGTCAAAATTAAATTGGGTAGCATCTACCACAAAATCAAAATTGTCGTAATAATAAGAACCAGCGGGTAAAGACACGCCATTTATTTTTACATCTGCTGCATCAAGGGCATCCGCTTCACATAATTGGAAACCGATTTTTACATCTTCCCAAAGCCCAAGAACGGGGTCACTATTGGTACTTTTTATTACTGCGTCAAAAACAGCATTATTTCCACAAATGCCTGGATCAGTTATTTGAGTAATGCTAACGGAAGCATTTGAGCCAAAATTTGGTTTATAAGTTATGGTACCATCTATGGTTGAAGGCTGAGTACATGGTGGTTCTTCTGGACTACAACCAAAAGAAGCTCCGTAGGTTAAATTATCCAATGTTTGTTCTGTATCACAAACTAAAGGCGCGTCATAACAGACCATTACTTCTACACCCTCGTCTTCTCCTAAATAACCATTTGGTAAATAAGAATTATCTACGAATGCTTCTAAATGCATAGTTGCCGCATCGTAAGTATAATTTAGCGGTGTGCCACCAACGGAAATTTCATTTAAGCCAAAATTATTTAAATCAATTCCATCAATCGTGAAATTAAATCCAGTAACTGTTGCACCGATTCCTGTTTGGTAAACGGACACATTATTACATTTTCTAGTCGCATTCGTGATCTCTACGTTTTTTAGACTTTGACCTGTAATTGTGATAGTTGGCCGTTTGATAAAAGGACTATATTCTATTGTTCCATCTTTTGATGCCGTACACGGAATAGGCGCTGTAAAAGCATCTGGTGCATACAAAAAATTAAAACTTGCATCAAATTTGAAAGATTGGGTAGGTGGCAAATCGTAAATATCACAATTCGCTTGAACTGCAATATTGATTATTTGTACACTGTCTGCTCCAATATTCGAGAAAATAAAGGTTGGATTTTGAGCGTCGCTAATATCCCCTTCCATAATGGAATAATTAGGATCAAAAGCATTTGCAAAACCACCATACTGTAGCCCCGAAGGAATGTGTAATACAAACTCTGAATTAAGTAAGGTAGTTCCAGAAGTATTTGATACATAGTAGGTTAACGTATCAGGTACTCCACAGACACTAAGGTCGTTTACTTCAGGATAGCCCGGTATGCCATTCATGTCATCAACAAAGATGGTTGGACACTGGGCGTTTAGGTTAGATGACTGAGTAAAGGAAAAACAGCATAAAACAATAAAATACACTAGATAAGAAGATAGTCTTTGATAACATGTAGAAAGATTCATGAGATTTACTTTGATTTAACCAATGGGAATTTAGCCTTTACCTTTACCATAGAAAGGAAAGAATGATAATTGTTTACTCAGGACTGAAAGGAGTTTTAAGGGGGAGATTTTAGGCTTTAATGAAGGACTCTCTGCTGATTTTAGACAAAGGGGTAGAAATATTGGGGATAAATTGATTAGGGAGATACAATAAATGGAGGTTAATTGAAAAAGGGAGTAAATTATGGAGACTAAAAAGTATTTTAAAGGAGGACCTAAAATAGAGAAGGGATAAAATTTTATTAAAAGTCGCAAAACTTCTTTCTGATGGAGGAAATTTAATGGCTTGAAAGAGCTTAACCTTTTTGTTTATTAAAATACATTGCAATTTATCAACTTTGTTAAATATTAGACACAGCAAAAGTGAAAAAAAGTGACAGGGTAAAATGCTTAGTTATATAAAGATAATACTATGAAAAAGGAAGACAATTTGCTTTTTAGTTAATTGTTTATTTTAATATTTGGGTATATGCTTAAGTTTTTTATCTAAATTTTAAACCTTTGATTATTAGTGATTTAACCTGTACTTAACGGTTGTCTTTTAGCCGACTAAATTAACTGTTTATTAACTAATTTATAGAGTATTCTTTTTGTTATTACAAAAAATAATTATGTAAATTGCATTCTTTATCTATTGAGGAGTGACCCTTACAGCGCAAGTTAGTCATATAAAACAAGTATATACAAGAAAACTCATAATATAAACCTATGCGCCGATTTTATACCATTTTACTATTATTTATCACTAAAATTTCATTTGCTACGACTTTTTATGTTTCTGCGGAACAAGGGAATAATAGCAATAATGGACTTAGTGAAGAAAATCCCTTCTTAACAATTCAAACAGCCGCAGATTTAACCCGCCCTGGTGACACCGTCTTTATTATGGATGGGGTTTATACCAATGATAATATGTATAATGTTTTTAGCATTGTCAATTGGGGAGAGCCCGGTGCTTGGATTACTTATACCGCCTTGCCTGAGCATCAACCGAAATTAAAATTTAATAGTTTTGATGGGATTGGTGTTTTTGGCGCTTGTTATGTGGAGATTAGTGGTTTGGAAATCCAAGGTGCGAATGATGAAACCACCCTTGATGTTGCTTTAGAAAATCGATTGAATTTGCAAGCGGCTGAAGTTAGGGGAAGAGGCATTGCTGTAGGACCAGCTAATGGCATTGACCCACACCATATTAAATTATTGAATAACAAGATTTATAAATGTGGAGGTAGTGGTATACATACTTATCTTACCGATTATATCACCATAGAAAATAATGAAGTTTATGAGTGTGGTTGGTATTCTTCCTTGCAAGAAAGTGGGATTCATTTGATTCAGAATAGAGATAATGATTTAAATTATGGGGTAAAAAACTTGATAAGAAACAATTATGTGCATTCTAATTTCACTTATGTTCCGAGTATTTATGATAATACTTTTTATAATGGTGATGGTATTTTAATTGATGATTCTAGACATGTTTATCGAAACACACATATTCCATCCTATCAAGGTATTACCCTAATTGAAAATAATATCACCTTTAATAATGGAGGTAGTGGAATTTATGCCTTGCAAAGTGATAATGTTTGGATGATTAATAATACGGCATATAAAAATTCAATGAATCCAGGGTTTGAGTCTTATCAGTTTGGAGCTGCTTTGTCTGGAGGTATTTTAATTCATAATAATATTATTGTTACCGAAGAAAATGGTGCACCATATGGCTGCTTTAATTGTAATAGTTTTGACGGAGACTACAATCTACTATTCAACACGGACTACTTTCCTTTTCTAGGGGATAATGATATTACAGGTGCAGACCCCTTATTTATGAATCCATCTAGTGACCCCAACCTAGCTGACTTTAGTTTGTTGGATGGTAGCCCTGCACAGAATGCAGCCTCCACTAGTAATGCGGCTTCTCATGATTTTTTTGGCAATAGACGAAAATCTACGCCTGACTTAGGGGCCATTGAACGCCTAGACCAAATACGGTCGGATTGTGAGGCAGGAGCCGTTTTCGGAGCAGCAGATAAAACGGTATTTTTTATTTGTGCTACTGATGATGCCAGTAATAATTTGGAATTTTTTAATTCTAGTTCGAGCGAAGGAGATTATACTTATATTATTACAGATACCTTAGATAGAGTGCTTGCTATCAACGAGAGAACCTATGATTTTGAAACAATGAATTCAGGACTATTTTTTGTTTATGGTGTGTCTTATGAAGGGGAGTTGAACCTTTCTATTGGCGAAGATATAAATGCGCTTTCCAGCACAGGAGATTGCTTCGATATTTCTGAAAATCATTTACGGGTTTATAAAGAAGATATGGCTGGTGGTCTTATTGCCACGCTTGATGGCGAAACAGAAGTCACCGTCACGGTAGATGATACTATTCCAGATTTAATCCTTTTACAACAGGAGCTTTCTGAAAATCTTCCCGTTATCTATTTTTTAACAAATGAGGCGGGAATTGTTTTAGCCATTGATGATAATGGATTTGAAATGGAAGAATTTGGGGAAGGAACCTATTTTGTAGGTGCAGCAGTTTATACCGGTAATTTGATTTTACAAAATGGTATTCATATAAATCTGCAGGCTGTTTCTGATGATTGCTATACTTACGCTTTTAATTTTGTTAAAATTATTAATCAATCTATTACGGAGCTACCACCTCCACCTCCGCCAGTTTTGGATGGTGGGGTAGTTAGAATTTTAGGTAGCCAAGGCAATGCTGACCTTTGTCTAGGGGAAACGACTTCTAGTGAACTATCCTTTGCACACAATACTACTTCAACGGCAGGATATGTTTATGTGGTAACAGATGAGGCTGATAGAATTATTTATTTTTCTACTGTAAATAATATTGATTTTGCAGATTTTACTTGTAGTACCTGTATGGTTGGAGGAGTTTCTTTTACGGGGGAAATTACTGCTCAGATAGGAGATAAATTAGCTGATGTTGTTTTTTCTGATGGCGCTTACAATATTTCTCAGGAACAGGTTCAAGTGAATCGTATCTTAATCAATGGGGGAACGGTTACTACAATTGATGGAGCATCTGTTATTGACGTTATAACTACGGGGGATGAAATAGCTGACCTAGTAACAGTTACTACTAGTACAATTACAGCCGAGCAATATGTTTATTTATTGGCAGATACAGCAGGGGTGATTTTGGAAATAGTAGACCACAATCTTTTTAATTTTAATACGATAGCGGATGGAAATTATTTTATTTTTGGATTAAATTATTCTGGCACATTGACTGCGGAGATAGGTAAGCGATTGAATAATCATCTCTTGGCAGATGGTTGTTTTGCGCTTTCCAATTCGGCTGTGCGAGTTAATCGAATGACGTTGGTTGCGGTGGATGGTGGTCAGGTTAGCCTTCTGGGTGGTCAAGCGACTGCCGACCTTTGTCTTGGCGGAACAGCTTCTAGTGAATTGACCTTTGCGCATAACACTACCTCTACAGCGGAATATGCCTATGTGGTGGTAGATGAAGCGGATAAGATTGTTGAAATTTCAACAGAAAATACTATTGACTTTACGAACTTAATGTGTAGTACCTGTATGGTTGGTGGCGTTTCGTATGCCGGTGAAATCACAGCGGCAGTAGGGGATGTATTTTCAGATATTGTTTTTTCTGATGGCGTTTATAATATTTCTGAAGACCAAGTTCAGGTGAATCGGATACAGATAGATGGTGGGGAAATTAGTACTGCTGCTGGGCAATCAATTATTGATATTACGACTACTGGTGACGAAATAGCGGAACTCATAGAAGTCATAAATAATGGAGTTGAATCAGAAAATTATGCTTATTTGTTAACAGATACCTTAGGGCTGATTTTAGAAGTAACCGACCAGAACCTTTTTGATTTCAATGGGCTAACTGATGGAAGTTACCTTATCTATGGTTTAAATTATGCAGGTAACTTGACTGCGGAGATAGGTAGAGATATGGATGAACATCCATTGGCAGATGGCTGTTTTGCGTTGTCCAATTCAACTATTCAAGTGAATCGAACTACTTTAGCAGTCACCGTGGATGGTGGTCAAATTGCGCTAGATAATGAACAATTGTCCATTAGACTTTGTGTGGGAGGAGGACGCAATGAATTTATTACAGCTAAGCGAAATAGTAATGGTGTCGGAGACCAATATAAATTTGTTATTACCGACGAGGATAATCGATTATTAGAGATTATGCAGACAGATTCCACTAGTTTTGAATCAGCGGTGGATGGACTTTGTTTTATAAAAGGGGTTTCTTATGCTGGAACTATTTTAGCAAAGTTAGGCGATGACCTAGATAACCAGCCATTCGCTAGTGGTAACTATGCTTTTTCTCAAAATGAGATTGAGGTAACGCGTATCGGTGTAGACGGTGGCCACTTAACGACTACCACAGGAGAAGTAGAAGTTTCTTTTTGTGAAGATGATGATGTAAGCGATGTGCTGCATTTAGAATATACCACTACTTCCGAAAAACCCTATGCCTTAACCGTGATAGATGGAGCAGGTAATTTGCTGGAAATAGTTGATGGAACAACGGTAGATTTTTCTAAATACCCTAAAGGTTTTTATTTTATTAGAGGTGTTTCTTACACAGGAGATGTTTATATAGAATTAGGGCAGGACCAATCAATTATTCCATTTTCAACGGGCTGCTTTAATCACTCTAATAGTGTGCAAATTTATTGGGTCGGTACTTCTGATAATTGTTTGACTACGACCTCAGTTAATGATTTTGACCAATATCAATTTGAGATGCGGCTTTCGCCAAATCCTGCTCAGGAGTATGTAAGGATTGAATTTGATAACCCGATAGGGTCGAATGAAAGTGGGCTCATAGAAATTTATAACTTTAATGGACAGCTAATTCAACAGCAACCCATCCAAGTTTGGTCGGAGAATAATGCTATCGCTATTGATATCAATGCTTATCTAGATGGTATTTATATGGCTAAGATACAATTGGGGAATTATTGGGGGTATCATAAATTTGTGAAAGGGAATTAAATCGGTTAAAACTGGTAGCACAAACTTCAGTTTGTTTAGGATACAGGTCTTTTAGACCTGTTCTAGATATAAATATAGATTTTGGGTTGGCTAACCTAAAGGTCAGCGTCCCGAACAAACTAAAGTTTGTGCTACCGACCTATACTTTTTATTGTAACAGAAAACAAAAAAGCCAGAAAACATACGTTTCCTGGCTCATTGTTAATTTTGGACGCTTAATTTATCCTAATTTATTATCACATGGAATTTCAATAATACTTTGCTTTATTTCAACTGTAACATTTTCTTGGCTTTGGTACCAAACTTGGTAGACAATTGGTAATACATAAAGCCATTTGTAAGTTCCTCTTTTTCTAACTGTATCGTGTTGTATCCTCCTTTTCTATCTTCTTTGTAAGTTTTTAAGACTCTTCCTGTTTCATCTCTTAAGATTAATTGGATTTCAGAATCTCCCGGTAAATAGAAGCCAATAATGGTTCTATCATGGAATGGATTCGGTTGATTCTGGAATAATTCAAACTTATCCTCAGAGAGTGGGGTAGTGAAAGTCAATTCGACATCCATTAAATCACCGTTCTCACTATACGCTTCAATAGTAGTTGGTCGATTAAGTAAGCTTAATTGTTCGCTTAACTTTCCATCTTTTAAAGCCGTAAACTCAATATTGAAGAGGGCGGTGGACGGTTCACGGTTCACTGCTTGCCCCGATTTTTTATCGGGGGTTGACGGCTGCTCACTGTCCACTGCATACGACATACTGCCCACTGCCAACTGGTTCCAACTCGTCGTAATCATTCCTTCGTCCATCTTGTGTAATCCGAAGTTTTCCACACCAGCAACCCCACTATTTAATTTTTCCAATTTCAAGTTTTCATAACCTAAAGTGAATTGGTATCCTTGAATCGCACCCAACTGTTCAGTACTGAAGGCTAAACTATATCTTTCTCCTGCTTTTAATACTTTATCTTCCGTTGTGATTTCAAAAGTAGTAGTGGCTGTTCTATCTTCCGCTTGTGCTAAACTATTCGGTTTAGCACTGCCATTGACATCTCCGATTTTGATAGCCACAAAGTCCATTTCCATATCATGCTGTAAGGCTTCAATTTGAATAACTTCTTGGAAGTCTTCGGTCATCGGGCTATCAGTTGCAAATTCATAAGCAGCATCTACAAAACGCCAGCTTTCATTGTTGGTAAACTCCGTTTTGATATTCAAAATCAATTGTCTGATTTGAACCATATCGAAGGCTGTAATCGAACCGGACCCATT
>CALLVC010000077.1 GCA_938010785.1 uncultured Saprospiraceae bacterium | reverse complement strand
TTGGAGGAAGGTGATTGACGTTTTAGTGGGACTGTCTCATAAGTAAAATTTAAAAACCGAATAAAAGGTGGATTTATTTTGGTAAAAAATCATACATCATATATTTTAAATCATACATCATACATCTGTAAAATTTGGATTATTTAGCCATACTATACAGATTTATGATGTATGAATTCTGATGTAAGATGTATGATTCCAGTGCCTTGACATAAAATACATCCTGCAAAAAAGAAATCAGTACTTTATTTGGTGCTATTTTTCAAAAAAATATTTATAAGACAGCCCTGTCTAACGCTAAAAGTACCGCCCAATCATAGGATGGTCCACTATCGCTCTTTTTAGTTCTAAAAAATCTACATCTCCCTGATAAGACCAAACGACTTTCCCGTTAGGTTCTACTAAGATGGTATAAGGTAAGGCTCCATTCCATTCAGGGTCTACTGCTTCAATTAATGCATATTTATCATCTTGGGAAAAATGATAATTCTTGACGGCGGATTGCTTTTCCTTCATGGCTTTTAACACCTTATCCCCAACACTAGGTTTATCCGCTGAGATGGAAACAAATTCAAAATCTCTGCCGCCATACATTCGTTGTAAAACGATAAACTCTGGATATTCCATCATACAAGGTCCACACCAAGTTGCCCATACATTAATTAAGCGTAATTTGCCAGAATCTTCATTTTTTAATAAGGCTTTGACTCCTGGTTCATCAATCGGTTCAACGGTAATTGGCCTCGCTGCCCAATCTGCATCAGCCTTTTCATTATAATCCGTTTTCCATGCCCATTTGGTAGAACAACCAAAGGTCTTTGTTTTAGGATTTGCTATAGGTTCACCTGCTAAAAGGGCATCAATGGCAGCTCTTAAATCTTCGGCATTGGCTCCTTTACTCGGATGTTCAAATTTATCTAATCGACCGACGTATTGCAAGGTTCTCGCTTTGTCAAAAACAAAAGCATGCGGGGTTGCCACAGGTCCATATTTTAAAGAAGCTGCTTCTGTATCGCCATCGTATAAGTAAGGAAAATTAAAATTATGATGCTCTGCTCTTGGTTTCATCGTCGCAAAATCATCATTCAAATCTGTATACCCCAATTCATCATATCGAAGTCCTAAGGGACTGTTAGGGGTTATCGCCACTAAGTCTACGCCTTTGTCTTTATAATCCGTTACGATAGCTTTTAATCGGTCTTCATAAGCCTGTGCCGTGGGGCAATGATTGCAAGTAAAAACAACCACTAGTACCTCTTTGGTATAGTCTGCTAATTTTCTAAAATCGCCATTCATATCAGGCAAATTAAAATCAGGGGCAGTTTCGCCAATCGCTAGGGTTTTGACTTCCTGCTTGGCTACGGGTTGTGGATTCGCAACAAATTTAGCTGTTGCTGTTTCGTTTTGAGTGGACGAACCAGTTTGGCAGGCTATTAGGCAAGTTAATGCGAATAGGCAATAGAAAAGGTTTAGTTTTTTCATGATTTCGTTTTATTTTGTAGTGCCAAGTTCTGCTTGGTAACATTTAAACATGATAAGTGCACCAAGCAAAGCTTGGCGCTACAGACTACGGTATAATTTCGTAGCACTAGCCAAATTTAGCAATTTAGTCCCAATTCTTGCTAATACAAAGAACTGCCCAATCAAAAAGATAGCTAAAATAGCACTGCCACCATCTATTTTTAAGTAGATAAAAAACAAAATTCCAAAGGTGAGTAAATTTAAGAGGTATAATAAAAAGGCTTGTCCAAAATTTCGGAACACCCATTTAAAAGCATCTAGAATAGGACGAAATACCATTTTTTTATCGGTTGCGACCACATGAATTTTTGCGTAATCATGTATCATAAAAAAGATGGTCGCAAAGAATAAGTAAATAGATAAAACTATTAGCCCTCGTTCTATAATTTCACCTTCGTTGTGCAATCGTTCTAAGCCACCAGAAGTTAAAGCAGAAAATAGGATAAAAAATAGGATTAGAATTCCGATTTGCATGGCTAGAAAATAAATGGTTAACCGAAGCATTCGCCAAAAGTACTTTCCACCTCCTTTCCAGAAATTAGCTAATCCATAACCACTTCCCTCTTCTTTAAAAATATTTAAGATACCACCAACTAAAAATACCGATAGCAACAAGTAGAGCAGTAAACCAAAAATAGATTGATTGGCTATTACGCCCAAAGCATCCCAATATTCAATAATAAAATCATTAAAAATTGAATAGTCAAAATTTTCAAATAGCTTATCTGCTGCTAGTGTATCTCCAAGTTTACGGCCCAAAAAACCTGATAGTGGATAGGCTAGCAAAATGGCAAAAAGAAAATTTAGTGCATAGAGCAGCAACCAAAGTTTGCCTTTGCCAAAAATGGTTTTTAAACCTGATGTATATGCTGCTATAAAATTCATTGACAATTTATAATTTTCAATAAGGCGTGTTCGAAGTTTTCAAAATAACTCTTTTCTAACCCAACCCTAGCCAGCCACCCATCCGCTATGCGGTTCGGAAGGTATACTTCCTCATCTTCAAAAGGAAGGGGACTACTTTTGTGCTAATTTGTAAATTTCATCGGTTTTTGACCCGAAATTTAGGGCTTAACGACTCCCTTCCCTCAGGAGATGAGCCCGTACAGGTGAACCGCGGACGGGTGGCTAGCTGGGGATAAGTTTAAAATGATAATTAATTTATACAGTAGACTTTATTCGAAAAGTTTCCATAAGGCCGACCGTGAACCGTATACCGTTGACCGTGAACCGAATAAAGTCTAATACTTACGCAAATATGCTAACCCCTTGTAAAGCATTCTGTACTTTCACCATAAACTCCGTCACGTATTTCCAAACTGTCTTCTTTTCTGGTTTAGTACGCAAACTATTATTTAGAAAATTAATATCTAGATAGAGTTTTTGTGCTGGGTCAATTTTTACCCATTCAATCTTGTGGTCACTTTGGTATTGAAAATCAAAAGCGCGCTCTTGACCACCCCATTTTTCTAATTTTTCTTCCCCATTTTCAAAATGAACCAAGACCTCAACTGGAAATTTTAGTTCTCCTAGTCTATGTAAAATAACCTTTGAATTATATTTATACTTTTTATCTTGATTAATTTCCTTAGTCGTAGCAGTCATTCCCTTTTCCTCAAAAATACCATAGGCTTCTCGCTGCACAGGTCGATTAGAAATACTGGCAACCGAGTAGTCACAAATATCTGTTCCATAAAGTACTTGGTCAAAATACCAATTCATATTCTCCCCAAATTCATCGCCATGTTTTTGGGTGACAACTTCGTTAACGACATCAATAAAATCTTGCCCTCCGGGATGCTTAAAACTCCATTTTTCAAAATAGGCCTTTAGGACATCGTCCATCGTTTCTAGACCGATGATTCCTTCCAAAGTCCGTAGCATTATCGCTGTTTTGGCATAAGCCAAATTTCGATACCCGCCATGTGGAAATTCCCATCCCGGTCGAGGTATTTCTGCCACTTTCATATTCTCCATGCCTTGATAACGACTACGGAAAAATTCCATCGCTCCCATGTGGAAAAAATCATAATTCACCACCGAATTTTTTGCCCCGTAATAATGGTCTAAAATTCTGGATTTATAATACGATGTAAACCCTTCATCCAACCATGCTTCTTCTTGTTCATTGGACGCAATCATCATCATGAAATACTGATGCACAAATTCGTGAATGACAAAATATTCTGGCGAACGGATATTGGTCGGAAAATGTGCCGCTCCAGGCGTCGTAATAAAAGTAGGATATTCCATCCCACCAGAATTAATCCCATGAAAAGGTGGGACAACCATGGTTAAGGTATTGAAAGGATAGCTCGCTAAATTCTCTTCAAAATACTCTAACGAATATTTAGCAGACTCAAAATATCGTTCAATACAACAGTTGTATTCTGGTATAATAAATAATCTAATTTTTACGTGTTTCCATTGCTCTTCAATAATACGAAATTCGGGAGAAGCTACCCAAGCAAAATCAATCACATCTTCTGCATGAAACCACAATGTCTTGGTACTATCTGCATTTTCTTGTTCCTTAAATATAGCGCCCGTTGCACCTACTTTGAATTCTTTGGGAACCGTTAAGTCTACATTATAATTGCCAAAATCTCCGTAGTATTCAGCTGCTGCATGATAAGGGTGACAATTCCATCCACTCTCTTCTCGACCTCGCATACCTTTAGGTTCGTAAACCCCCAATTTAGGATACCACTGCACGTTCAAAAAATAATCTCGACTATACCCTGTCCGCACCCGCACTTTCGGAATTTTTGAGGACCAATCCATTTTTAGATTGATTTCCTCATTGGGCAACAATGGTTCTGTCAAGTTTAATTGTAGAACAGTTTGGTCATGTTCATTGCTATCTTCTGCGTGTACGTATTCCAGATTATTGGTCAAATCTGTTCCATCAGCCCCAATCAATTTATCGACATTTATCCAACTCCAATCTCTATCTTCCAGATTAGCGGCGTTGGTCCCTCTTAGCGTTCCTCCTGCATCTTGAATAAAAACAGACTGCGTGTTTTTAAAAGCATTTAAGTACAAATGAAACTGTAAAAAATAGATGGTATCTGGGGATAAGTTTTTCCAATTAATGGACTCTTTGGCAGTAATGGTTTTATTTTCCGTATTCAGTTTTACACTAATATCGTAATTTGCTGGACGAGAGGATAAGGGTTCAGGGAACATCACTTCCTGAGCATTTAGGAATAGTCCTAAAGCCATAAAAAAAGTAAGAAAAAAAGCTATTTTAATGTATTTCATTAAAGGTAAAATTCGCCAACGCACAAAAAGTTTTAATAGGTGGGCGAATTTACCAACAAATAGGAGAAAAGAAGATTAAAAGCACTAAAAAATAGATGTTTTTACATAAATATAGATTTTATCATTCTCCGCTAATTCCGACATTTCATTACAATAAAATCAAAAAGTCTAAAAATGCGTTTAAATTTGGTCATTCTATTTAATAAAATTTTGTTTTTATGACTATTCGGCTAATACTACTATCCGCTTTAATTTTTGTCTCTGCTATCCTTTTTGCTCAAGACCCTATTCGTTATCAGGTCAATTTAGACAATGTCCAGCATCACGAAATTGATATTACCATAGACTTCCCTTCTTTACCACAAAAAGCCTTGGTCGTACACATGCCCACCGCTTCTCCTGGTCGATATGCCATTCATAATTTTGCCAAAAATGTCTATAATGTCAAAGCTACAGATAGTGAAGGAAAACCCTTAGCAGTCTATAAAAAACTAGCCGACGAATGGGAAATCGCAGGACATGATGGTCATGTCACTTTTCAATATACCCTCTTCGCAAATCGAGCGGATGGCACCTATGCTGGCATCGATAATCGCAAAGTACATATGAATATGCCTGCCACTTTCGCCTATGGGAAGGAAATGCCTAAACGCCCCGTTGAAATCACTTTTGGCTTAAGCAAACGACCTGATTGGAAGGTAGCCACCCAGCTAAAAAAATTGGCGGATAATAAATTTTATGCCCCCGATTATTATTATTTCTTTGATAGTCCTACTATTATCGGCAATATAGACTTTCGTAGTTTCCAAGTGGATTCTGAAGGTAAAAATTATACAATAGAAGTGGCAATGGACCATGAAGGAACGGACGAAGAATTAGACAAATATACCGATTGGGTACAAAAGGTGGTGGAAGAACAAAAGGCTGTTTATGGCAGTCTGCCCAATTATGATTATGGAAAATATACCTTCTTGTGTATGTATAATCCTTGGGTGAGTGGAGATGGCATGGAGCATCGAAATTCTACGGTCTGTACTAGTAAAGGCAATTTGGCACAAAACGCCAAAGGGGTCATTGGTACGGTGTCTCACGAATTTTTTCATTGTTGGAATGTAGAGCGGATTCGCCCACAATCTTTAGAACCTTTTGATTTTGACAAGGCGAATATGTCTGGGGAATTATGGTTTGCTGAAGGATTCACGAGTTATTATACTCGATTAACCTTGGTTCGAGCTGGAATTATTACACCTGAAGAATATATCGGTGGTTTGGCGGGAACGATTAATTACGTCACCAATTCTCCCGGTCGGAAATATCGAAATCCGATTCAAATGAGTCAACACGCACCTTTTGTTGATGCCGCAAAATCTATTGACCCTAATAATTATGGAAATACGTTTGTGAGTTATTATTCTTATGGGTCTTATTTGGGTTTGGCTTTAGATTTGACTTTACGGTCAAAATTTGAGGATGTTAATTTGGACGATTTAATGCGGTATATGTGGGAACATTTTGGTAAAGCAGAAATCCCTTATCAAATCCCCGACATCGAAAAAGCATTGGCGGCGATAACGAAGGATGCCACTTTCGCTAAATCATTTTTTGCTCAATATATTTATCAAAGTAATCTCCCTGATTTGCAAGGTTTATTAATGCAATTTGGCATTAAGTTACAGTTGAAAAATATCGGAAAAACAACTCCAGTCAGCCTTAGTTACGGAGCAGATGGCGCTACTGTAAAATCAAACATTTCTCAAAATCACCCTTTTTATGCGGCGGGTATTAATAAAGATGATAAGATATTAGCTATCAATGGTACTTTACCAACCGAAGAAAATGAGCTATTGAGTAATTTAAAAATTGGGCAAACTTATACGCTGAAGTATCTACAGAATGGTTTGGAGGAAACAGGCAGTTTTGTCGCTACACAAGACCCTGCTTTGACCATTTCTTTATCGGAGGAATCAGGGAAAGCGATGAAAGGGAAGCGTGATAAATGGTTGAAAAGATAAAGACTCAATGTGCCGAATGAACCTGCCTGAATGCGTAGCGGGCAGGTTCGAAGGGTACAGATAAATTTTGAATGATTTTTTTTGCAAGTGAATTACCCTGAAAGGGTAAAACATGAATAACCCCGTATGAAATGCGGGGTGGCTGTTGGGAGATTTGAGGGAAATAATCATTATTTCCCCGCATTTCATACGGGGCTATTTTAGTTCAATCCCTTTCCATACGGACACGTCTGTGCCGGATTTGTCATTAAGATTTTTTATCTATACCTGTCTGGGGCGTAATTGGAGTTTGTCCCCAACAAATAGTGCCGTAGGTACTAAATATTGGTAGGACATAGCAATCAAATAGGTGCATTTAGTCGTG
>CALLVC010000076.1 GCA_938010785.1 uncultured Saprospiraceae bacterium | reverse complement strand
AAGGGTTTTCTTATAAAAATGGAAAACCTATTCTTATTGTTGATTTGATTGGACATCGAGTCCAATCAAATCAAAAAAGGGTTTTTAAAGGGTGAGCTAAAATTGATTTTCTTTGAAAATCAATTTTAGCTCACCCTTTAAATCCCTTTTTACAAATTTTGCCGTTCGATACGGCAAAATTTGTTAGGAACGCCAGGTATAGAATTTTTATAAGAAAACCCTTTTATAAATTTAGACTGCCTAAACTTTAAAAGTCTAATCAAAACTAAAACTTTGCAGTACAAAACGATTTACTTTCTTCTTCTTCTTTCTAGTTTTTTTTTTTTAACAGCTTGTAGCACTAAGCAACTAGTACAAGCTGATGGGACGACCGTTGTAGATTTAAAAAAACGCTCAAGTAAATACTTGCTTAAAAAGATGAAAGCCAAGGAATTAGAGGTAGAATGGCTAAGTGCTAAAGCAAGAATCACTTATAAGGATGAAGCAGAAACTACTAAGTTCAACGCGAATATTCGAATGCGAAAAGACAGTGTGATTTGGATGAATATAAAGAAACTGAGCGTAGAGGCTTTTAGGGTGTTGATTACTCAAGATTCTATTTACATTATTGACCGGCTCAAAAAAAAGTACTATATTCATGGTCTAGACTTTGTAGAAGAAAAGTTTAATTTCCCAGGACAGTTTCAGGCATTGCAAACAGCCATTCTTGGAAACCCCTACTTTTTTGACAAACAAAAATTAACTGCGGATATTGCAGACCAGCAATATCAATTAACCTCTGGTCCCGAAATTAGAACACGTAGTAAGTACCTGTTAAATGGATTGGATTATTCTTTAGAAAGTATGTCTTTTTTTGATGTCGAACGAGACCGAAAATTGGGAATTGATTTATCTAACTATCTCGCTGTTGTCGATGATTTAATTTTTCCACATAAAAGGACTTATACGGTAGAAAGTGAGGAAACGGGCGATGCTAAAATTGATATGAAATTTTCTAAAGTAGAATTGAATGTTCCTAAGAATATTCTTTTTAGTGTATCTGATAGATATGAGCGAGTGGTAGATTTTGGAGGGCGGTAAGCGCGGCAAAAATCACTCAGTTATGTTTTTATCTGATATTGATTGGTTAAAGGAATTTGGGTTACTGACTAGTTTTAGGTGTGAAAAAATCATAAATCATACCAGCCTATCGGCAGGCGCAGTTTACCCATATCTCATTAATTAGAATAAAAGGTTCTAATTTTAGTAAGAAGATTTAAACTTGCAAGATTTTCTCTCCCGCTGGCGGGAGTTGGAGGGTGGAAAAAAGCTAAATTTAGTGAAATTCCACCCCTCTGTCTCCGCTAGCGGGGAAGATTGCCTCTTACAAATCAAATAAATAGTATAAAAATTAATCTGAATTTTCAATTTAAAACTTGTGGGTAAACCACACCTACCGGCAGGCAGGCATCAGAATTCATACATCATAAACGCGCCTGAATGTAACGGCCAGGTCTACCTAACTTTTACATGACAGATTTACCCTATGTCAGCCATCAACCTAATCTAGGTAATTTATCTGATTTGTCGTTACTCATTCTGTTTATAACCCTCTATAAATCAACTAATAAACCATGCATTTTTCAAAGCGTAAAAAAGAAACTCCTTACCTGATTTTTACGCTAGTCCTATGTATTTTTTCCATTGTGTTAACCGCTCAAAATAGACAAGACCTCACCCAAAAACGACAAAATTTATTAAAAGAAATCAACAGTGCGGCTAAACTTTTAAACGCTACCAAACAAGATAAAAAAGCTGCTTTAGACCAATATTATACCATCCAAAGACAAGTTGAGCAACGGGAAGAACTCATAGTAACCATTCAACAAGAAATAGAATTTTTCAACCAAAGTTTGGACCGAACGACTGGAGCTATTAATGATTTACAGGAAGATATGAACCGATTAGAGTTGGAGTATGGTGAAATGGCTCGACAAGCTTATCGCAATAAAATGAATGACAATAGATTATTGTTTTTGTTTTCAGCGGAAGGTTTTAGTGATGGATTGAAGCGTTGGCGATATATCCAACAATATGATGATTACCGTAAAAAGCAAGCAAGTTTAATTATAGAAACTAGAGCTTCATTGTCCGAGAAACTTAATGGTATTGAAATAAAGCAAGCCGAATTAGAAGCGTTATTAGCTACAGCCGAAAGTCAACAACAATTATTGCAGAAAGAATTGGTACATAAAAATAGCTTGCTGAAAAACTTAAAAGCGGATGAAAGTAGAATCTCTCGACTAATTAATAAAAAAAGAGCAGCACATCGTAAACTTTCCACGGCTATTGAGCATATTATCACTAAAGAAATTAAAAGCAGAGTTGGAAACGACCGAATTAATGCTCGTCCTATTGCTAAATCTAATAATACTGCTTCTCCTACTGCCAAAGATTCTAGTTCAATTGCTGTTTCTAGTACTGCATTTCGAAGGCAAAAAGGTAAATTAACTTGGCCTGTTAAAAATGGCTTAATAACTCGGCATTTTGGTAAGCAAAAACATCCGATTCATAAGCAAGTCGAAATTACTAATAATGGTATCGATATTCGAGCAACCGTTAATAATTTGGTTGCTGCTGTGTATGATGGACAAGTGGCTGGTACTCAATATGTGCCTGGTTATCAGCATACTCTAATTATACAACATGGAAATTATTATTCTGTTTATTCTAATTTAGAGAAAGTTAATGTCAAAAAAGGGGATAAGGTGCGTAATGGACAATTGATTGGGACAGCAGGTAAGAATAGTCAGAATGACAAGCTAGAAGTCCATTTAGAATTATGGAAAGGCAAGCAGCGGATGAACCCTGCTGTTTGGTTAACTAGATAATATTTAAAAAAATTTGACTATTTGTTATATGAAATTTAAAATAATGAATTACATTAGCAATAGTTTTGAAAAATTAATTAAATCTCTTTTGTTAATTCCTCCCTCAAAGTAACATTTTGACGGAGGAATTTTTTTGCCTATTCTAGACAATTGATTTAACAAGGTTTATATAGTCTTTGTACCTATCTTATATTAAATGTATTTTTGATAGTAAATCCATATAAATGTCTCATTTTTAGCGCTTTGTTGCTAACAAGGCTACAATAAAGAATTATACATTACCCCCCAAGCATGCAATACTTGTTGCATGGCGGGCTACCGATTCGTCGGTAGCCTTTTTTATTTGTTAGCAGGCAAATTTCTAATAAAATTATATTTTTTATTTTATAATATTTCCCTTAAAAACATTGGTATGGCATGGTAATTGAAAATCAACTCATAACAATGATTTTTAATATGGTTGCCGCCTTTTTTTAAAATCTGATACTTAGAATTTTGACCATTTGTATACTTAGGTATGCTGATGAGTACTTATATCTACACTTCTGATTTTATTGGAAATTGATTATATTTTCTAATCGATTCCAATCCCACTTGTTTATCGTTTGAAGCGTTTAAATACGCCAATACCTACACCATTTTGTCTCTTCTATTTTCAATTTAGCTTCTATCTTTTTTGATTGATTATGCTGTGTAGTCTTTTCTTAGAAATAATAGCACCAAAACAAAATTATTTCCAAGTCTACATTTATACTTTGTATGTAAGTTCTCAATGTACCGACGAATTCATTCGTCGTTAATTCTTTTGATAGGCTTACTTTTTAACGACGAATGAATTCGTCGGTACTTTAAGACAAACTATTGAGAACTTACCTTTGTATCTGCTAATCAGTTGAATTTCAAGGTACTATGTTCTCTATGTTGCACTATCCAAAATAATTGCTTTCAACTATCCATTGAAATCCTTCGGTGGCTTTCTGTTGCTTTTTGCTGGCTATTGTGCATCAACAAATGAATCTATTAAGGTTACCCCCTTGATGAATTCGACACCTTTAATATGATTTTTGTTATGCCGAAAAATTACTGGTTAAAAACCCTATTTCTCATGGGCGCTATGCTGCTTATGGGAAAAATTAATGCACAGGTGAAATTCAAAATTGAACTCCTGTCAGACAGTGTCACCTATCAAGTATCTCTGTTTTCAGAGTTAGGGCCTTTCCCTGCTACTGCACAAAATTTCATTAACTCCTCCACAGTTACTATCCTTGCGCCAACTGGTGAATTAATACCTGGTGGATTGGTTAATCAAAAGGGATTTTGGTCTGGACCGGATACCTACATTAATCCTGTGGCGAATTTTGAAATGGACTATTTTGTTTTTAACCTAACAGGTTCTATCAATGATATTCAATTTACGCCTGGCTTAATCGTTCCTTTATTCACCTTTACCAATATGGGCACTTGTGCAGGTGCTGTTTCTTTTATGGACAATGACAATGACCCATATTTGAACCAAAGTCCTGACGTCAATATCGGTAATCAAATGTCTGTTTTGGGGAATGGACTTTCCAACGCCTTTAATGGGGAACACGAACCGGGTAATGCCAATTGTATGGGCGCCCCTCCTTGTGATTTAACACTGGATAGTGTTGATTTTACAGGGATAACAGCTTGTGGAGTGACAGATGGCTCGATTACTATTAACGCATCCAATAATACTGGTACTCTTGAATATAGTATCAATAATGGTTTGGATTGGTTTACGGATAATGAATTTACTGGATTAAGTGTTGGGGATTATGTAATCAAGGTTAAAGATGATATTTGTGAGCAGGTATATGTCAATAACCCCATTTCAATTACTGAACCAGGGATTGATGTGATTTTATTAGAAGCTACTCCTCCTGCCTGTAATAGTAGTTTCGATGGTATCATTCGAATTGCAGCCAATGGTGGGATTGAACCTTATGAATATAGCATTAATAATGGGACTAACTGGACAACAGATAGTGTTTTTAATAATCTTGGAAATGGTTTCTACAATATTAAAGTAAGAAATGCAGGGGGTAGTTGTGAAAGTGATTACCAAAGCAACCCAATTGCTTTTTCTGTTCAGGGAATAGATATTTCTGCTGCCAAAGTTGATGGCTCTTGTGCGGATGGCTCTGGTGGAATTATCAATATTACCGCTGCTGGTGGTATCGGAAGCTTTGAATATAGTATTGATAGTGGCGCTACTTGGCTAGTTTCAAATGTTTTTTCTGATTTATTAGTAGGAACATATGATGTCTTTGTAAGAAATAGTAATGGTGGTTGTGCTGCCGCTTTTCAAAATAATCCATTAGTAATTCTAGAAACTTCCCTTGATTTTACTGTTGATTTTACAAACCCAGATTGTGATAATGCAATGGATGGTAGTATTGCTATTGTAGCAGATGGTGCCACTGGAAATTTGGAATACAGTATTGATAGTGGAGCAACTTGGGTGACTTCGGGAACTTTTACAAGCTTAGATACAGGTGCTTATGACGTAGGGATTAGAAGAGTAGGGGGCGATTGCTTAAATTTTTATGTTAATAACCCTGTTCAATTAAACGCCACTGATATTAATATCTCTCTTACCACTGCAGGTGGTGGTTGTGTGAATAGTACAGATAATTCTATTACTGTATCCGCTTCTGGTGGAAGTGGCAATTTAGAATATAGTAATGATAATGGAACAAATTGGCAAACTAGTAATGAATTTATCGGATTACCGAATGGTTCCTATGATATTATAGTTCGAAATGCTTCCTCAGGTTCTTGTGAAACGGCTTATTCCAGTAATCCCGTTTCCTTTTCTGGTGATACTATTTCTATCGCAGTTACAGAAAATGCGCCTAGTTGTGACTTTGCTACCGATGGTAGTATTGCTATTAATGTTTCAGGGGCTGCAAATAGCTTTATTTATAGTATTGATAATGGAGCTTCTTTTTCCAATCAAACGATATTTAGTGGCCTCGGAAATGGCAACTATATGGTTCGGGTGAGAAATGGAGATGGGACTTGTGAGACTATTTATGACAATAATCCCATCCAATTTAACACTGCTGCTTTAGTGTTATCCGTATCTGTTGATAAGACTTCTTGCCAAACTGTTTCTGATGGTTCTATTTCCATGATTGGAAATGGAGGAACGGGAAGTTTTGAATATAGTATTGACGATGGTACGACTTGGAGCACAAATGCCAATAGGACGGCGCTTGCTGCTGACTTATATAATTTGAAAATTAGAAATGTTGGTGGTACTTGTACGACTGATTATGTTAATAATCCTATTGATTTAAGACCCGATTCTATTGAATTAAGTATTGTCAGCAATACCCCTCCATCTTGTGAAAATAACAACGATGGTAGTTTGATTTTATCTGCTACTGGTGGCACTAGTGCCAATTATGAATACTCTATCGATAATGGAAATACTTTTTCTAGCATTGGGACTTTTCAAAATTTAGCTGCTGGAACTTATTATCTGCAAGTTAAAAATACCAATTCAGATTGTGTGGTGAATTATGCCAATAATCCTGTTACGGTGATTAATCCTGATTGTACCAATCCACCTATGGATAGTACTTGTATTGCTGAATATATACTTTCAGAAGATAATGGAAATTATACTATTTCTTTAGTGCCCGACACCACTTGGACCTTTCCACTTTCTTTGACCTCTAATGCGCAAATTTCTATTAGAGTGCCTACAGGAGGGTTTGAATTAGATGAGCTTGATAATAAATTAAATGGGGTTTTATTTGCCAACACTGGGCAATCTATTAACCCTATTCAGGCACCAGGTTATGATTTTTATGCTTTTAATTTACAAAATAGCACTTCAAATATTCCTTATGTAAAAGGAGATACGGTTGTTTTATTTAGTTTTGAAAATACAGGAGATTGTACTGGTGGCAATATGGAATTGATTGGAGAGGGCGCTGTTGCAGAACCTTCTATTCCTTTTACTAATTATGCTGCTCAGCTTACTGTTGCAGGATGGGGAGGACCAGATGCACCTGTTTGCGCTGCCCCTCAAATAGCTACTATTTGTGCGCCTCCGCCGCCTTTATGTATAGTTGATTTTGTATTGGATGAAGATAATGGCGTATTGACCGTAGGCATGATTCCTGACACTACTTGGATTACTCCTTTTAATACAGTAAGTAGCGCACAAATCAGCATTCGAGTACCAGCGGGTGGTTATCAAATTGAAAATTTACAAAATGCTATTAATGGCGTCATCTTTGAAGAATCAAGTCGTTTAAACACCACTATTGCTGGTGAATCCTTTGATTACATCAGTTTTACGTTGACTACTTTTGGCACGACTGCGATTCCTTTTACAAAAAATACGCAAACCGATTTATTCAGTTTTGAAATCAATGGCGCTTGTAGTACAGATTCTATCCATTTGGTAGGAGAAGGAAGTCCATTTACTTTTCCAAATGGAGATGGGGACAATATTACTTCTCAGATGACAGTAGCAGGGTGGGGAAGTGCTGATGTGCCTGTTTGTGTTGAATCTTCTGCGCTGGCACTTTGTACCCTTAGTGTGCAGAATGTAATGATTACGGATGCGACCCATTGTGGAGCAGCTGATGGGACTATCACTATTTCATCAGATTGTAGCGGTAGTTTTACTAAATATAGTATTGACAATGGTCGGACTTATCATGCTTCTTCCACTTTTACGGGACTTTCCGCAGGTAATTACTTTGTTCGACTTTACAATGATTCGACCGATTGTGAGGTTATTTATGATGAGAATCCAGTAGTTGTCAATGATGGAACGCCAATTACTTTTACGGCCACTAGCGTCCAACCTACTTGTGCGGATAGTACAAATGGAGAAATTACTTTCACAGCTACTAATGGTAGTGGTAGTTATCTATATAGCATTGACGATGGCCGAATGTGGTCCACTAGTCCGACTTATACAGGCTTGCCAGTAGGTGATTTTTATTTAAAAGTAAGTAACCTAGATACTTCTTGTATTGTCGCTTATGACACTACTTTCTTGAGTCTAATTGCTGCTGGTCTCTGTGTGGTAGATTCAGATATGGATGGTCAACCTGATGTTAATGAAGACCTCAATATGAACGGAGATTTGACGGATGATGACACAGATATGGATGGTACGCCTAATTATTTAGATGACGACGATGATGGTGATGGAATTTCTACCATCATGGAAGCAGCAGGACCAAATCAAGGGGATAGTAATGGCGATGGCCAAAGTGATTGCTTACAAGGCAATGTGGCTTCTACTACTGACGGAGCAGGTGACTTTCGTACTTTAGAAGTTACGGGAACGAGTTGTGCTAAAATCAGTGAATTTATTATTCATCCTGAGATACAAGTGAGTGAGGCGGACGTGGATTACGATTACCCTTTTGATTTAAATGCATTTACCATTCCTTGTGCAGGTACCGTTACGATTAATTTATATTTTCATAATTCTATTGATTTAAATGGATTTATCTATCGGAAATATGGCCCGATGATTCCTGATGACTCTAATTCAGAATGGTATGATTTTCCTGTATCGATTTCCCAAGCTATGATAGGGGGAGAAAACGTAGGAAGAGTCAGTTTCCAATTAACGGATGGGGAAAGAGGAGATGCTACGGGAGTTGATGGAATGATAGTGGACCCAGGAGGATTAGCAAGGAATATTCTGGAAATTCCTAGAGATACGGTGAACTTTACTATTAATTTTAATGATACAACAGACGTTTGCATCGGTTCTGCTATCCAATTGGCTGATATTGGAATGGCTACTGTCTTAAACACAGGAAGTCAGGTAAATGTAGCGGTGACCGATAATGACGATTGTGTAACTTTAATGCCAGCAAATGGCTTTTCTGGAAATGATACATTGACGGTGATTCACTGTGACGCAACAGACCCCAATGTATGTGATACGACGGTTGTTATGGTGACAGTCAATGAACCTTTACCTTGTCTTTTTGAATATATTCTTGAAGAAAATAATGGGAGCTACACCGTCAGATTAGCAGTAGATTCTACTATCAATAATCCATTGAATGCCACTTCTTCCATGTTGGTTGTCATTCGAGTTCCTGATTTTGGGTTTAATGTGCCAACGGATAGCATTACTACTTTGTTGTCGGGGGCTGCCTATGAAAATACAACGGGAGGGGTTGTCGTAGATTTTGAAGAACCTGATTTTGGTTATATCATTTTTGATATTGGTGGACCGGCTTCGCCTACTTATCAAGCTGGAGATACCTTAGATTTATTTTCTTTTAGTGGTGCTGGATGTACAGGGGAAGAAATTCATTTAGTTGGTCCTGGGGCTACTTTTGAAAATCCAATAGTTAATGGGGAGGAATTAAGTTCCTACCTTTCTATTGGACAATTTTTACCAATAGGTGGGACTCCTTATTGTGTCAATCCAACGAGTGTCTCTATTTGTGACCCGCTACCTACTCCTGCGCCTAACGACACATTACACTATGTAATTGATTTTGAAACAAATGAAACAGTTTGTATTGACGCTGCTTTGCAATTATTAAATAGTGTTGGTAATGTGACTATTTGTAGTACACTTGATAATGTTTTGATGGATATTAGCACAGGAAGTAGTTGTGTTGAATTACAACCAAGTGCAACTTTTGCTGGAAATGATACGATTTGTGTAATACATTGTGATGATGTGATGACTGACTTTTGTGATACGACTATTTTGGTAGTTACCGTTAGTCCTGATGATTCAACACCACCTATGCCAACAGAGGAGGAGGTATGTGCAGTCACTTTTGATTTAGCTTTATCAGGCGGCACTTTTGTTATCAGCATGACTTCTGATACGACTATCTTAAATACTTCTTTTCCAACCCCTGCAGCACCAAATCCATTTATTGCAGCGCCAACGCATGTAATGGATATTACGCTACGGGCACCAACAGGGACCCTTCAAATTGTCAATCAAATTGATTTTGGAACAGGTAGAGAGTTTGTTTTGAAAAACTCCATTATTAGCCCATCCGAAAGTCCTGCCTATGATTATTTTATTTTTGGATTGAATGATAGTAATACTCCGACCGTTGAGATTAGATATGATAAAGGACAGACGGTAGACTTGTTTTCTTTCCAAAATTTCAATTGTAATTTAGATAGTATTTTCTTAGTTGGCAACGGAACTGATTTTGCAGTTCCGACGATTGGTGATGAGAATATTGAAACGAAGATTGTTGCCAATGCGGATAATATTCCAACTTGTGTCAATGGTACGGCTATTACGCCAGCGGATATTTCTTTTACACATACTAGTGTCAATCCTGCTACTGGAGACTGTATGAATGGTTCCATTACTATTACGGCCTCTGGAGGAACAGGAATTTATGATTATAGTATCGACAATGGCGTTACTTGGTCTAGTAACAGTACTTTTTCAGACTTAGAAGTTGGTAATTATTCAGTTCGAGTAAGAAGTACTGATGAAGATTGTGTATCCCCTGCAACTTCTGTTGTCTTGTCAAATGAAGATTGTGATAAGAGTCCTCCTCCATGTACGGTGGCTATTGCGACGGTCTCTAGTTCTAATGCTGCGTGTAGTCAAGATAATGGTACCATTACAATTAATGCAACTGGTCCAAATCTTCAATATAGTATCAATACAGGTGCTACTTTCCAAAGTAGCAATGTATTTGAAAATGTTGGGGCAGGTATTTTTAATATTGTGGTTAGAGATTCTATGCTCACCACTTGTGAGGCGAATATGACCTTTACCTTAGATGGTACAGAAGGGCCTGTCATTCAATCTATTGATATTTCTGACTCCACTACTTTCGCAGCGGGTGAAGGTATTATTACCATTTTTGCTACGGGACCTGCTGATTTAAAATATAGCATCGACGGTGGACAAAATTATTTTACGGGTAATTCCTTTACGAATTTAAGTATTGGAACTTATACCATTACTGTTGTCAATATGGACGATTCTTGTCCAACCACTTATAATAGTAATCCAGTTGTCATCACAGAACCTTGTTTGGTTGATGCAGGAGAAGATGTTATTATCTGTGAAGGCTCGATGGTGACGTTAGCCGCTAATGGTTTTGCTGACAATTATGCTTGGACACCAGCTACTGGCTTGAATGCTACTAATATTGCTAACCCAATTGCCTCACCAGCAGTTACGACCACTTATTACGTGACGAATAGTGAGGCAAGCTGCACAGCGGTGGATTCCGTTACGGTAACTGTCGCCCCTCCTGTAACGGCTGCTTTTACTTCGATGGTCAGTTGCACGGATTTGTCAGTTGATTTTACAGATAATTCTACTTCCTCTAGTGCGATTACAAGTTGGTTTTGGGACTTTGGAGATGGGGTAACTACTTCTACTGAACAAAATCCTAGCTATACCTATTTCGCTTCAGGGATGTATCAAGTAAGTTTGACCACGACAAATGCAGATAATTGTGAAGCTACTATTATTCAAGGTATAGAGGTTGGAAATGGCTTAAACACGTCTGTGAGTGCCAACTCAACTATTTGTGTGGGCGATTGCGTCACGTTAACGGCTAGTGGAGGAACGACTTATCAATGGTCTCCTGCTACTAATTTAAGTGCAACTGATATTTCAAATCCAACAGCTTGTCCTAGCGAAACGACAACCTATTATGTGACCATTATGGATGGAAATGGTTGTTCTGAAATGGATAGTGTAACGATTTCTATTGATTCTTTGGATATAGGCGTTGCTGCCAATGGAACTTCTTGTGAAGAGGACAATGGAAGCATAACTATTTTTGCCACTCTTTCTGGAGCAACTTTAGAATATCAAATCGAAGAAAATGGTGCTTGGTCAACTTCCAATGTATTTACAGGTCTGGCAGCTGGAAATTATTTGGTTAATGTACGAACAACTGATGGTGGATGTACAACGCCTTTTGCTGGTAATCCAGTACAAATCAATAGCGTATCCGCCCCTACGATAGACCTTGTTTTGGCAGAACCAACCTCAGATTGTAATGTTTCCGACGGAGCTATTACGATTGCTGCTAGTGGAAATAATCCATTAATCTATTCGATTGATGGTGGAGAGAACTGGAGTGATTCCGAAATTTTTAATGGCTTAGGACAAGGTAATTATGCAGTTCAAGTTGCCTATTCTGACACAACTTGCCTATCTGAAATTGAAGTGGTAGAAGTTACCGCTCCTGCTGCTCCTGTTATCTTATTAGTCGAAGGGAATAATCCTGTTACTTGTGAAAGTGAAGATGGCTTTATCCATATAGAAGTAGAAGATAATGGGGTAGGTGTTTTTGAATATAGTTTAGACGGAATTGATTGGCAAGCTAGTAATTTATTGGAAGATTTACCTGCGGGCGACTATTCCGTTTTTGTTAGATATGAAGATGGTACTTGTGTGGTCGAATATCCTACAACTGTATCCCTGGCAGCAGGATTAGCCCCTGAAATTTCTGATGTCTTCCAAACAGACCCAACAGATTTTGATTTATTGGATGGTTCTATCATCATTAATGCTTCTGGTATTGTTGATTTAGAATACAGTATTGATGATGGCGTAACTTGGCAAACTAGCAATGAATTCTATGACTTAGATACTGGGGCTTATGACATTAAAGTGAGATATATTGATGAAAGCTGCGAAACTGCTTTTACCGATAGACCAGTAGTTTTAGGAATTGGAGATTGTTTGTCTTTTGTTGAGGTTGTTCAGCATGGCCCAATTGGTTGTGGTTCTGATGATGGTCATATTTTGATTATCGTAAATAACCCCGCTAATGTAGAGTATAGCATTAATAATGGTGCAGATTGGCAAGCATTCGAATCTTTTGACAATCTTGCTGCTGGAAATTACTCCATTTTAGCAAGAAGAACAGACCGAATTTGTGAAATTGCTTTAGATAGTATTGTCACTTTAACCGAGGAGGAAGACTTGATGATTGTTGATGTACAGCTGACTAATCCTGATGCATGTAATGGTATTCCTGGTGAAATCTATGTGCATACAAATATCTTTAACAACATCGAATATAGTATTAACAATGGCGCTACTTGGCAAACGGATAACTTTTTTTCCAATTTAACAGTTGGTAATTATACGGTGTTGGCTAGAAGTATCGATTTAAGCTGTCAAGCCAGTTATAATACCTCCGTGACCTTAATGGAAGTTGATAGAGCTATCAACGATGTTTTAGTGACGAACCCAACTGGATGTAATAGCGCGGATGGAAGCATTTTGATTGATGCATTAGGTGGATTTAATACAGAGTTTAGTATCAATAATGGTGCTACATGGCAATTTAATAATCAATTTAATAACCTTACCTCAGGTACTTATACTATCCGAGTGAGAACGGGAACTTGTGATGAGGTCTATACTGGAAACCCAGTAACATTAGGTTCTCCAACTGAATTTTCTGTCATAACGCCTATTCCAAATGCAGCCACTTGTACGGATGTTTTGGCAGGTGTTACAGTGAACTTAAGTGATGACATTAACACTTATACGGTCAATAGTGGAAACATAGCGAATGCTACACAAAATGGCGCCACTTTAACTTTTGATGCCATCGTAAATGAGATATTTAATGAATACAGTTTAACCTTCACCAATGCTCAAGGTTGTGAGGTGACGGAATCTTTTGTTGTTTTCCAAGCTACGGATACGGAAGCTGATTTTGTGGTGATTGAACCTTACTGTAAAGAAATGGAAGTGAATCTTCTTTTCACAGGTACAGCTACGCCAATGGCTAATCTTATCTGGGAAATAGATGGCGGTGTTTTAGTCAATAGCTCACCCGCTACTGCTACCACACCAGCAGGCAACGAAATTACCGTCAGATGGGATAGTGAAGGTAGTAGATTAATCAAATTAACGGTAGACGATGGTGGATGTGTAGATGATGAATTTGAAAGTATTTTTGTTAGAAAATTACCTTTAGCCGATGCAGGACAAGGGGCTTCTATTTGTATGGGAGAATGTGTGCAATTGCAAGGTAGCGGAACTGGTGTTTGGTATACTTGGAGTCCAGCCGCTGGGCTTAGTACAACGGATGGTTTGACCACAACTGCCTGCCCAACGGAGACGACCACTTATTATTTGACGGTGATGAGTGCAGATGGTTGTATATCTGTCGATAGTGTGACGGTTAACGTGGAAACAAACTTCTTAACAACCACCGCTGATGTATCTATTTGTGCAGGAGAAAACACTATTTTAGGCGTTAGTGGAGGTACTTCTTATACTTGGTCTCCTGCGAGTTCTTTAATTAATCCAAATAGTGCAACGCCGATTGCTAATCCTCAAACAACGACGACTTATACCGTCGTATCTCCTAATATAACGGGATGTATGGATACGGCACAAGTAACGGTCTTTGTCAACCCGAATCCAGAAGCTATTGCTTGCGAAGATAAAACGATTTGTCTTGGCGATAGTATCCAATTGATTGTTACTACACATGCTCAGTATGCATGGAGTCCAACCAATACTTTGGTTAATCCTAATAGTGGAACACCTACTGCTTTCCCAACAGTTACGACGACTTATACCGTGACGGTTACAGATGAAAATGGCTGTACAGATACAGACGAAGTGGTAGTTTTTGTGAATACTCCGCCTACCGTTTCAGCGGGGAATGATGTACAAATTTGTGTAGGAGCTTCGACTCCATTGAATGCAACAGGTGGGGTAACTTATAGTTGGTCACCAGCTACAGGATTAAACAATCCTAATATTCCTAACCCTACGGCTAATCCTACTACTTCAACCACTTATACGGTGACAGGAACGGATGCCAATGGTTGTACGAGTACCGACCAAGTTGTCGTTTCTGTATCAGAGAATGCAGGGATTACGGCTAGTGCAGATGTGATTATTTGTGAGGGTGAAGGTACAACTTTAGGTGTTATTGGTGGAACCAACTATACTTGGTCTCCTAGTACTGGTTTAAATAATCCAAATGCTCCGAACCCAATAGCAAATCCTTCTGTCACGACGACTTATACCGTTACGGGAACAAGTATTTCTGGATGCCCTTCGGTAGATAATGTGACGGTGTTTGTGAACCCTAAACCAGAGGCGATTGCTTGCGAAGATAAATTTATTTGTGTTGGGGAAAGTATCCAATTAATTGTGACTACTCACGCCCAATATGCATGGAGTCCATCGAATACTTTATTGAATCCTAATAGTGGAACGCCTACTGCTTTCCCTACAGAGACGACAACTTATACAGTGACGGTAACCGATGAAAATGGCTGTACAGACACCGATGAGGTAGTTGTTAATGTCAATAATTCAACTGCCATTGATTTGGGACCAGACCAGACACTTTGTGGGGCTGGAAGCATTCAATTAGATGCTGGCCCAGGATTGGCTTATCAATGGACACCGACGACAGGTCTAAGTGACCCAACGATTAGAAATCCTATTGCGAACGTGACCAATACCATTAATTATTCGGTCCAAGTGACGACTGTCAACGGCTGTAATGCTCAAGATGATATCACCATTAATGTAAATCCTGCACCTACTGCTGATGCTGGGCCTAATTTAACGCTTTGCCCGGGAAGTTCTGGTCAATTGATGGCATCGGGAGGTGTTTCTTACCAATGGTCTCCTACTACAGGTTTGAGCGACCCAAATATTGCGAATCCTATTGTAACGACCGATGTGGTAACTACTTATTCGGTCACGGTGACAGATGCCTTTGGATGTACGGCTACGGACCAAACTTTAGTGGCGATTTCTTTGCCGCTTACTATTGACCCTGTTATTTCTAATGCTACTTGCTGTGGCAATGGAGGTAGTGCTTTATTGAATGTTTCAGGAGGATTTGGCAATGCTACTTTTAATTGGACTCCTAACGTTTCTAATTCTAATCGCGCGTCTAATTTGGCGGTTGGCTTTTATAAAGTAGTCATTGAAGATGCAGAAAGATGTAGCGTGGTCTTTACTTTTGAAATCGAAGAAGATTGTGATGGATGCCCAGATATATTTGGAGAAGAAGAAAGGTGCATCACTTCAACGGATATAGAACAAATTTGCTTACCAATAGCCCTAGAAGATATTAATCGCTATGATATTTTAGTAGATGGTACTAATTACATGCCTGACCACGGCTGCGAATTCGAGGACCTGACTGCTTATTCTTATGCACTTGTAGAAGGACAAGGAAATTCAGGCATGTATCGAATTGAAAACTGGGAAGTCAATGGTCAAATGCATGCTACGGAAGTAGAAACAATGCAAGATTTGACCTCCTGGATGAATACAATTGACCCAACTGGAAATTGGATTTATACGCCTTCTGTGTTATCTATCATCGGTGGAGACCCTGCTAAAACCTATGGAACCATGAAGGTTATTCAAATGGCAACTTGGGTAGAAACGATTTTACAACCTAATACTACGGGGATTGCTACGAGTACAGTTGTGGAAGTGGATGTGAGTACTTTGGTTCGACCAATGGAAATCATTATCATAGATACTACGACTTGTTGTTCGGATACCATCTTATTAAGAAGATGTGGAGAGGAACAGCCATGTGCAGTAGACATTGTCCCTCAGAATACGTTCTCTGAGTCTGTCGTTTGTGGAGCAACTGCCAATTTATGCTTAGATATTCCTTTTAATACTATCAATAATTTTGATTTTGAAGCCAATGGAAATCCTTATACAGGAGACATCATTCCTTGTAACTATGACTCCATGCTTGCTTATACTTATTTCACTTTACCGAATCAAGGGGCGGTTGGTCCTTATCGTATAAACTCTTGGATAGTTGATGGACAAATGCATTCGGGGATGTTTGACAATGTGGCTGAATTAATAGGGATAATGAATCAAATTGACCCAACAGGTAATTGGATACAAGACCCAACGACTTTGACCTTACAAGGTGGAAATAATGGAACCAATTACGGAGGAATGTTCATTGAACAAACCAATACGGGAGCTATTGCTACACTCGATATTAATACGAACCTGATTCCAATGGGCACTCAAGTAGCGCTTGGAAGTGGCAATTATGAATTCTTGGTAATTAGTAAAAACTCAGGTTGTCAAGACCGAATTGTGGTGAATATAGCCTGTGAGGAAGACACGACGACTACCCCTATTGACACTACGATAACACCAGTAGATACCACTACCAGCCCAGTGGATACGACTATAACCCCGATAGATACAACCACTACGCCTGTGGACACGACTACAACTCCGATAGATACAACCATGACAGCTGACTGTACAGACTTTATCTCTTCGGAATTTTTGTTTGCTACCGTTGAACGTTGTGATTCACTAGCGGCATTCTGCTTGCCTATTGCGTTTGAAACCATCAATGAATATGCGGTCACCATTGACGGTGTACCTTATCAAGGTGATTTTGGTAACTGCGCAACTGGAACCAGTGTTGAAGTTGGAGTAGGGGGCTATACCTTCCATTTTGAACACCAGACTACGGGGTGTCGAGATAGTATTGCTTTGGCGGTAAACTGTCAGACAAATGCTAGAGAAGAAGTGGTTACTCTAATAGAAGGAGATTCTATAGAATTCTGTCCAGAATCTGATGAATTGATTGGAGATATTATTAGTATTGAAAATGTATGTCCAGATGCATCTGGCCTTTTCTCTATGGTCGATATTGATGAATCTAACTTCTGTGTTCGTATTGAAGGAATCCTTACAGGACAAGAACAAGTATGTTTGGTCTTTTGTGATGACATGGGCGTATGTGATACGACTTACTTGACTGTCAAAGTGACGCCTAAATCTTTAGACCCACCAGTGGCCAATAGAGATGTAGATACCACAGAACAAAGAATGCCAATTACCATTGCGGTCTTAGACAATGATTCTATCAACGGCAAGCTGCAAGAAATGGAGATTTTAGAAAGCCCAGCCAATGGTCGAGCTGAATTCAATGCAGATAATACGATTACTTATACGCCAAATGATGAATTCTGTGATTCTGGAAGTCCAGACTTCATCATGTATGGCATCTGTAACGATAATGGTTGTGATACTGCCATCGTCGAAATCTGGGTGCCTTGCCCAACGATGCAAATCTTAACTGGATTTTCTCCAAATGATGATGGCGTCAATGATTTCTTTACCATCAGAGGCATTCAAAATTTCCCTGATAATGAACTCCAAATCTTTACGCGTTGGGGAACTAGAGTATTCCAACAGAAAGGCTATAAAAATAAGTGGGACGGTACTTTTGAGAACCAAAAACTTCCTGATGGCACTTATTTCTACTTGTTAACAGATGGAACGGGAGCTAAATACTCTGGGTTTGTGCAGATTAATCGGTAATACGGTTTACGGTGCACGGTACACGGCTGACGGTTCACTGTGCATGATTGGAACAGAATGAACTTTAGTTTTGAACAGGTAATTTAAAAATGACAAAAAATAAAAGGACACAAGGATTTACATAGGAAGAAACTTGACTATTCAGAATGTCTAATTAGAATATCTCACTAGAACGTCTAATTAGGAACACGACCTAGAATATGAAGAAGTGTAAGCTTCTGAACCGCTTTAGCGGATGGGGGGCTAAAAGTACGACCTACAAAAATCCTGAGCAGTCTCACCCACTTTCGTGGTTCATTCACTTGAATGTTCCCCGAACATTCACCCTTTGGGTTCGCTCATTCATCCTGTAGATATATTAAGGTGTTTTTCTAAAATGCCCGGCTGGTTTTGGCAGTCGGGCATTGCTTTTTTGATTTTGAAGGGTTTGAGACCAACTCAACTTAAAATCAGATGATTGTAATTCCGCAGACGATGTTTGCGCTTTTGAATATACGAGATAAAATTGCCTCATTTGTTCTAGATTTTTAATAGAATAGTCTCTCCCGTATTTCTTTTTGAGCTTTTGGGATAATTTTTCTATTGTTTTAATTTGTCCGTAAACCAATCTATTTGATTCAACAGGTTCTTTATTTGAAATTCCATTTTGATTTGAATCCCAAGTTTCAAATTGAATCCATAAATTTTGGGTTAGGCAAAATAAATTAATAAAGTGGTCATTTTGAGGAAATATTTTTTTCCTAGACAAGGCATGAACCCGTACGGGTGAACCGCAAAGCGGATGGGAGGCTTACAGACATAGCACCGCTATGGCGAGCCTGCCTGCCGACA
>CALLVC010000075.1 GCA_938010785.1 uncultured Saprospiraceae bacterium | reverse complement strand
AGACATAGAAAACGGACTGTATTTAGTGCAAATACAAGCTGAGGGGCAAGCGCCGATGACTAAGAAGTTATTGGTGAATAAATAATTAAAAGAGGTCAGAAAGTTGAGGAGATATTTTCATTGGGTACTAGGAAGTATAGAAAAAATGGAAGTATCTTCTCAAATTAACCAATAAAAAAAGGCTTGAAACAAACGTTCCAAGCCCTTTTTATTTTTTAGAAGCCAAGGGATTAGTAAAAATATAATTTTTCCATTCTGTCGCTTTATTTTGTCCTTCTACTTCGTTAGAAAAATACTCATTACCCATAAGGGTAACTCCGTTTTTTCTGCCTCGTATAAGAACAAACTAAAACTACATTTCTGGAAACCTTATATATTTCCTAGTCCCTAAAATTATTCTGCTGCGTCATCCGCTGCTTTTTCATTTAGAGCTGCTAATTCAGGGTCTTGGTCCCCAACATTTTCTACTACCTTCTCAACAACTACTTCTTCCGTCGCTTCTACTGCTGGTGCAGCTTCTGCTTCTGCTGTAGGTTCTGCCGCTGGTGCAGTTTCTGCTACAACTGGTTCCGGTTTAGGAGCAGGTGGTGGTGGAGGTGTTCCAGAAAGTGCTGCCAAACGTGCAATTCTTTCTTCCGCACCTTTAGCAACTCGTGAAGCAATCTTAGCATCTTTTTCTTCAATCCAAGCTTGATACTTCGCATCTGCTTGTTCTTGAGATAAAGCGCCTTTTTGTACGCCACGGTCAAGGTGTTTTTTGTATAACACCCCTTTGAAACGAAGAATCGCTCTAGCAGTATCTGTAGGCTGAGCGCCTTTCATCAACCACTCAAATGCAGCGTCTCTGTCTAAATCAATAGTCGCTGGAGAAGTCATTGGGTTATAAGTTCCCAATTTTTCAATAAAACGACCATCTCTTGGAGCTCTAGCATCGGCTACCACGATGTGATAAAAAGGTCTTTTCTTACGACCCTTTCTTTGAAGTCTGATCTTTACAGCCATTACTGTTAAAGTTTATTTGGTTTAACCATACCCATTTAATCTCTTCGAGGAGACGGTGGGCTTTTAACGAGGGCAAAAGTATAGTAATTTTTGGAATATTGAAAATTGAAAAGCTTTTATTTTAAGGTTTTACCTAAAACTGATAAACATAGACAACTCAAAGCTCACAACTCACAACTTTAAAAACTAACCAATTTTATCAAAACAAGATTCTTTTCTCTAAATATTTCCTTCCTTTTCAATATTGTACTATTTTTACAAAAACAGAACAACCAATCTTTCATTTATTTAAATTTAACACATGTACGAAGGTTTAAAACATGCACATTCAGGTTTACGATGGATATTTTTAGTATTAATTTTATATACGGTAATCAACGCTTTTATCAAGTGGCGAAATGGCGCTGATTATACAGAAAGCGATAGAAAAGCAGGTTTATTTACCTTTATTTTCAGTCACATACAACTATTGTTAGGCTTAGGGCTTTATTTTATTAGCCCAAAGGTTGGAACGATTAGTGGAGCAGTAATGAAAGAACCAGTTGCTCGTTTTTTCACAGTAGAACATGCGATGATGATGATACTAGGTATTATCGTCATTTCTATTGGATATAGCAAAGCCAAAAAGGCGATTGGAGGGACTCAAAAATTTAAAACGACTTTCATCTTTTTTGCAATTGGTTTATTATTAATACTATCAAGAATCCCTTGGCCGTTTCAGCAGTACGGAGCTAGTTGGTTTTAACAGGATGACAGCCTGCCTGACGGCAGTCAGGGATTTTTTTAGGTCGTGCTTTAGCTCCCCATCCGCTTTAGCGGTTCACCCGTACGGGTTCATGTTCTAGGTCATGTGCTTAGATGCTAACTAATCAAGACTTAATCAACTTTCTTCACAAGCTCAAAGGCTGAATCTTGGCACCTATTAGACCTATCATATGCACCAAGCAGAGCTTGGCACTACTAAAACTACACAATATATGAAACAATATCACGAGTTACTACAACATATCTTAGATAAGGGAACTGAAAAATCTGACCGTACAGGAACAGGGACGATAAGTGTTTTTGGCTACCAAATGCGATTTGATTTGGCGGAAGGATTTCCAATGGTCACCACCAAAAAATTACACTTAAAATCTATTGTCCATGAATTATTATGGTTTTTGGATGGAGATACCAATGTAAAATACCTACAAGATAATGGGGTTAGAATTTGGAATGAGTGGGCTGATGAGGAGGGAGATTTAGGTCCAGTATATGGTAAACAATGGCGAAGTTGGTTAGGTGCAGATGGAAAAGCTACTGACCAAATAAAACAAGCCGTAGAATTGTTAAAAAATAATCCTGACTCTCGGAGAATTATTGTCAACGCTTGGAATGTGGGAGATTTGCCTGCAATGGCACTAAGTCCTTGCCATGCACTTTTCCAATTTTATGTAGCGGATGGGAAATTATCTTGTCAATTATATCAGCGTTCAGCAGACTGTTTTTTAGGCGTACCGTTTAATATCGCCTCCTATGCCTTGTTAACCATGATGATGGCTCAAGTATGTGATTTGGACGCTGGAGAATTTATTCATACATTTGGTGATGCCCACCTTTATTTAAACCATATAGAGCAAACAAAATTACAGTTGTCCCGTACAACTCGTCAACTACCAACAATGAAAATCAATCCAGAAGTTAAAGATATTTTTAGCTTCAAATATGAAGATTTTCAGTTGCTCGATTATAACCCGCATCCACATATTAAAGCAGCAGTTGCAGTATAAAAAATTGCTCTACTATAATTGTCCCTACGGACCACAAAAGCCAGATTTAGACCATTGGCTATTCTAGCATTCCAGCGTCTTATATACAACCAGAGAAAATAGAAGTTAGTCAATCAAAATAAGTTAACTTCCAATCTCATGGATACAATGAAAAATAAACAATACATAAAATAGAGAATGGCAGTAAGTATAGAAGAAGATTACGTATTTATTAAAGAAGCAACCCAATTAGAAGAAATTTGTACTCGCCTAAGCGAACAACCTTGGATTGGATTTGACACAGAATTTATTGGAGAAAAGCGTTTTTTCACATTGCTTTGTTTAATTCAAATCAATAGTCCTATTGGCTGTTTTTTAGTCGACCCTATCAAAATAAAAAATTTACAACCATTTCTTGATTTGATTGAGAATCCAGCAATTTTGAAAATCACCCACGCTGGAGAAAATGATTATCGTTTATTATACCAGCAATTTAATATCCTACCAGTCAATGTATTTGATACTCAAATTGCCGCAGGATTTTTAGGATATAATTACCCAACTGCCTTCCGAAAAATCATGGATAAGGAGTTGAATATCCGATTAAAAAAAGGGTTTGCTGTTGCCGTTTGGGACCAACGTCCATTATCTGAAAAGCACATTCAGTATGCCTTAAATGATGTTATTTTCCTCAAGGAATTATACGATAAGCTGCATGGCAAACTAGTTAAGAGAAAACGATTAGAGTGGTGTGAAGAAGAGTTTGCAAAAATGGAAACGGCTAAAAATTACAAAACCGATGTCTATGCAGAAGCCTTAAATAATAATATGATGCTCCACTTATCAAAAAGAGAGCAAATATTTATGCTTCGCTTATACAAATGGAGAATAGATGAAGCTAAAAAGAAGGATTATTCCAAAGAAATGATTCTTAGTTCAAAATATATCAACTTAATAGTAAAGAATATCAAGCAGGGAGAAGCTGCCTTAAAAAACAATCGGTTACTACCAAAGAACTTCTATAATAGATACGGAGCCATCATTAAAGATTTATATGATTCCCCTATGGCGGAAGTAGAAGAAAAAGTATTGCAGCGTATTCCAAGAAAACATGAAGTGACGCCTGCCGAAGACATTACAAACAGCATTCTATATGCTTTGGTAAAGCGTAAATGCATGAATGAAGGCATTTCTCAAAATCTAGTATTTCCAAAATCTGCTATGATTAAATTTAAGTTGGAACCAAATTGGTTAGGAGATGGATGGAGAGCAAGGATTCTAGATAAAGAGTTAGTTGATTTGTGTAAACGAATGGACAGTTTGGAGTATAAATTTCAAGATGGAATGTTTATTTTGAAATAAAAAAGATTTAAGATTTATAATAGAAAAAGCGTCATTAGATCATATTCTAGTAACGCTTTTTCTATAGGTTATAATTATCATTCTTTAACCTACCGTATGCACACAAATGGGGAACGGTAAGCAAAAGATGCCGTAGGTATCAAATATAGGTAAAGGTAAAACTAAAGAAACTTCCTTCAAACCGTGCCGTACCCCGATAGCTATCGTGGGGAAATGTGGGTTTGAACGCCATGTTTTCCCACGATAGCTATCGGGGTACGGCACAAATGCCAATCGCTGATACCTATTGACTACCCATTTTTGGTACCTAAAGGCACCCTTTTTAAATAATTAATCTAATTGCGGACAAGGTTAAAACTGGTAGTACGGGACCCGCCTGACTGCGCAGCGGGCAGGTTTATCCTGTCCTGTTAAAAGGTCTTTATACCTTGATTTTACTCAGAAAAGCACAAAATTAGAAGTGACCGACCTAAAGGTCGCTGAACAGGACAGACTAAAAATCTGTACTACCAGTTGTACGCAACTTGAATTAATTAGACAAATGTGTACATACGGTAGCAATCTTTAACCTGACTATCTAATTTAGGTTAATACCTCAAATCCATTCCCTGTGCCTTTCCTTTTTCATCAATCGTGACCACAAAAAGATGGTCATATTGAGACTCCTCTAACATAGCATATTTTTCCTCCTCCAATAGTGCATTCGTCAAAGTTGGTGTCGTATTAGAATGGCCTGAAATCAATATTCTTTGCCCCTGATGCTGCGATTTTAATTGTTCTGCAAAAGCACTTAGGTCTTTAGGATTATAGGACTGAACAGTCTTGTTGATAGACTTAGCTAATGGCGCAGCAGTCAATTGTGTTCGTTTATAATCCGTGGAATAAATTGCATCAATATTTGCGTAGGTTAAAATGTTTTTTAATCGTTCTGATCTTTCCATTCCCTCTTTTGTCAATAATGGGTCTCTCCCACCCTCCTTTGCTTTTTCGGCATGTCTGACTAAATAAAAAACCGTCGCTGTTTCGGATTTCTTAATGGGTAATAAACTGCTATTTCCATCCGATAAATAAACCTGATTACCATCAATTTTAGTAATTGGACTAATCGACTCGATAAGTTTAGGGGTAGCACAAGCAACAAAAAGCAATAAACAATAAAAAATTCGAGATAGCTTCATACATTTGTAATTTAGGTGTAAATATAACAAATGCCACAAATTTATCATAAGACCCTGCCCAAAGGCGGAGAATTAGGACTTTGGCAGGTAGAAGAAACAGAAGCGTACTTCTTAGATCGCTTAGAACTCTTCCCTTCTGAAGTCAAACAGTTATCGGCAATCAAAGGTCGATTACGGTTAGAGTGGTTGGCTAGTCGTTGGCTATTACATCTAATGTCTGGCAGAAATCTTCGAGGAGCTTGTCTGAAGGATGAATATGGAAAACCGTATTTGACAGACTCTGACTTTGAAATATCAATTAGTCATTCTTGGAATATAGTAGCAATTATGGCAGCCCCTTATTCTATTGGAATAGACATTCAAAGAGAAGTCTCAAAAATTATGCGCATAGAGAAAAAATTTGTGCGACCAGTAGAAAAAGAAAGCTTTGTTGAAGCGACAAAAATTCCACATTTACATATATATTGGGCTGCCAAAGAAGCACTATACAAAGCTTATGGCAGAAAATTGTTGGGTTTCGTTAGACATATACATGTAGACCCTTTTGAATACGATTTGTCAATAGGGAAAACTACCGCAGCTATTCATAAAGAAGATTACCATGCTTATTATGATTTATTTTATGAAAAAGTGAGCAGCGTTTATATGGTGTATGTACTTCCTAAAGATTTATAAAAATGGAAAAAATAGGTAATTTTTTAAGTCAAATAAATGAACGTGTTGGTCAAGCGACTGCATGGCTTACAGGTATTTTAATGGTACTCGTTTGTTTTAATGTAGCTGCACGCTATTTATTTAATAATTCTGAAGCTTGGCGAACAGAACTGGAATGGCATTTATTCGCTTTGATTTTTTTATTAGGAGCAGGATATGCCTTGAAGCATGATAAACATGTGCGAGTAGATTTATTCTACGCTAATTTTTCAGAAAAGAAAAAAGCCTTAGTTAATTTTTTAGGAACCCTGATTTTCTTAATTCCATGGTGTGCCGTAATTATCTATGCCTCTTATAAATATGCCTATAGCTCATGGTCAATGAATGAAGGCTCTCCTGACAATGGTTTACCAGCGCGATACGTCATAAAATTTGCCATCACCATAGGAATGGGTTTATTATTATTACAAGCTATTTCCTTACTAATCCGTTCTTTATCAACACTTATGAAAAAGGAATAACTATAAAATGAGTTTCCACAATCCAAACAATTCCAAATTCATTTTAGTAGCAAATATTTAGCAATAATGGAAGTAATAGCAATAGTCCTCTTCATCTGTATTTTTATTTTAATCCTATCTGGTTATCCAGTAGCATTCACTTTAGGTGGGCTTTCTATCCTTTTTGGTTTAGCATTTTTAGGTCCAGATTTTTTTAATTTTTTACCTTCCAGAATAATGGGAACGATGACCAATGTGGTCTTATTAGCCGTACCGCTCTTTATTTTCATGGGTATTATGCTGGAGAAATCGGGGCTCGCCGAGAGTCTACTGGAAACTATGGCGATGCTCTTTGGTACAGTGAAAGGTGGTTTGGCTATTTCTGTGGTCATCGTTGGTGCATTATTAGCTGCGTCTACAGGAATTGTGGGCGCCACAGTAATTACGATGGGTTTAATTAGTTTACCAACGATGTTAAAACGAGGATATAGCACAGAATTAGCTACAGGAACCATTGCTGCATCAGGCACGCTGGGCCAGATTATCCCGCCATCTGTCGTACTTGTATTATTGGGAAGTGTATTAAATGTATCCGTAGGAGATTTATTTGCAGCAGCTTTAATACCAGGTGTTTTATTAGTTGTTTGCTACATTGTTTATATCGTAATTTATTCCTTGCTTTATCCTGAAAAAGCGCCAAGTATGCCTGCCGAAGAAATCAAAAAGTTTAGAGGAAAGGGATTTGCTATGCGTGTATTAAAGGCCTTTTTTCTTCCGCTACTATTAATTGTCGCAGTTTTAGGGTCTATTCTGGCAGGAATTGCCTCTCCAACAGAAGCATCCGCCATTGGTGCATTAGGAGCTACCCTATTAACCGTTATTCAAGGAAAGTTCAGTTGGTCGGTCTTAAAAGAGGTCATGCAAGAAACAACCCACCTCACCACGATGGTGTTTATTATTTTAATCGGAGCGACCACCTTTGCTTTAGTATTTAGAGGAATGGGAGGAGACGATTATTTAATAGACTTGATAGAAAATGCGAATCTCTCACCAATGGCTTTCTTATTTTTGGTAATGTTGGTTGTCTTTATTGCAGGATTTTTTATAGATTTTATTGAAATCATATTTATTATAGTACCAGTAGTTGCACCTATATTTGTAAACTATGAAATGAATTTAGTTTGGATAGGTATTCTATTAGCACTCAATTTACAGACATCTTTTCTATCTCCTCCATTTGGATTCTCCTTATTCTATTTAAAAGGCGTTGCCCCCGAAGGAGTTACCACTCAACACTTATATAGGGGCATTATTCCTTTCGTACTGATTCAACTAGTATTTTTAATAGCCGTTATTCTATATCCAGAGATTGTCTTTTTACTGATTGATAATTAAAAAAGAAAAATCCAATTAAAAACATCATCCACCAAAGTCCTTCTTGTTTGCGGTTGATAACGGCAGGGCTTCTGGCTTGACAATCAGGGTCATCACAATCTACCAAGCCATCTCCATCATCATCAAGATTGTTCATACAATCCTCTGGTAGTGGCAAAACGGTAATATATACCGTAGCTGTATTGCATAAACTTCTGACAGGATTTATTCCGTAACAAAATTCATAATCAAAAGAATCTATTCCTATAAACTCTGGCGTTGGGGTGTAGTTGGCTAAAAAATTAGAAAAATTAAAGCTGGCGACTCCATTATTAGGCGCCTCGAAAATACTAAGAGAAGTGGTATCTATATTATCTCTACCCTCATCATTTAATAACACATTGATATCTTTCATCGTATTAACAAACATTTGAATAGAGTCCGGAAGTGCGACAATTGGACAACCTCCTAACTCTACTTCTTCGACCGTTTCTTCTCTAGCAAAAAACCAAGAATTAATGGTGTTTAAGTCGCCAAAATCTCTATTCGACCAAGGATGACAAGGTATATCACAACCATTAAAAGGGTTTTGTTTTGGTTGGTTAATACCCACACCATAAGCGTCTGGTATATTAGTATCATCGTAATAAATCCTTTTAGGGCTTCCATTATCAGGAATCGGGCGAATAGTTGTAACATCAAAACCTGTCAACATAAACTCTGCATCATAAATTGGAAAATGATAAATACCCTGAGTATATCTTGTCAAAATCGCTACATTTTCAATTGGTCCCTCTACTTTATTGCCAAATGCATCTAGTCCATCCCAAGGGACACACCTTCTGTAAGGAGGTAGTTCTCCTGGCTCAGGTTCTACTTTGAAAGCAATTAGGACATCAGCAGAGCCAATATCATATATAAATTCGCCAGAAGCCGTATCTAAATCAATCAAAACATCAATCTGTCCAGGTTCCGTCATCACCGCTTCCACACAAGCAGTCCCATTATCACAAGTTAAAAGTTTAGGTGTTAAGGCAAATAGCCCCAATCTACCACTAGGGTATATATTAATATCCGGATCATTTAAAAAGATACGATGTTGAGATGCGGAAGAACGAGCATCATTGATAGATTTTCTATCATTAATAACATCATTAGTTTGGGTAGTTCCTGCATCATTAAACACCACATTAAAAGCAGCCGGCTGAAAACCTGCCCCATTAAAATCAACCAAAGTGACAATGTTTTCATTAGTATAGACATAAAACGCACCATTAAAAGGTCGGTCAAACCAAGTATAATCTACATGGGTACCACAAGAAGGAGAAGGAGCAAAAAAGGCAAAATTCCTAGAAAACAAACGGCCATCAATTGCCACAGGAGTAGGTGTTTTAGAAGCAACCGTAATGTCAAACCATTCAATAGGTACAGGACTATTTAAAACTGCTACATCACTAATTCTACTAAATTCTATATAATAATCTCCTGATGGCAAACCATTCGGGTCAAATACAAAGGGAGCATACCCAGCAGCACCTACAATCGGCTGTGGGCCAGCCACTGCCTGAGCATAAGAAGTAATATTTGAAGTTACGCTATTTAATACTTGGCCATTGTCATTGTCTCTAACAGGAAAGACGACTCTGCCTGTTGGGTCTTTAATTCTGAAATAGCTAATAATCTCTGTCGAGCCACTACAAGGATGATGTGCACTACTAGTGGCTTGGCTAAATCCTAAAAAGACTTGTTCTGTAGAGGAGTCCGCAATGTGGAAATACAAGCGCTGGTCATCCCTTCCATCATAACGACCAAAGTCATTATACTCAGTAGCATTCGTATAAAGGTAAACTCTATCCGTATTTGAAGGAGCGAGTTGTTTAGTGCCTTCCGCAAATAATTGGAAAGCAAAAAAACAAAAGAAAAGACTAATAAAATAAATTTTCTGTGGGGAATACATAAGAATTATGATTGCGTTGGGTAAAAGACTATTCTTAAAAAATGAATAAGCCTTGTAAGTAGCCTACAACCTTTAATTCTGCTCTCTAAAGTCTAAAATTAATAACCTATCGTTTTATCCATTTTGCTATTTTTAGACAAATTGAAAAAATAGGTTTTAAATGTTCTTAAGCATATTTCATTCCATATTTTCTTAATCTGTTGTTTGAATGGGAGAATAAGCTGTAGGAGAAAATTTTAACATCAAAATTCCTAATCTATTGATTATCAATCAATTTTAACGCATTAAAATTTAAAAATATATCAAAATGTTTCACTATTCATTTGATTTTTCTAAAAAACAAGACAATAGGCTAAATGCCAGTTTTTTACATTTATAAGAAAATCATAATAAATTTTTCATATTAAATATTTTCATAAAGCTTTTGGCACAGTAATTGCAAAAAGTTATAATGTGTAAGTTTTGGTTAAAGAATTGTAAGATTCGTTTTTTCCAGCCCATGAAGAGTCATGGGCTTTTTTTTTGCCCTGAAGTGAGAAGGAGGGAATTTACTCCACCAAAGGCTGTCTATTATCCCAAGCATGAATGGAATCCTTACGAGTAGCATATAATTTTAAGAAAGCAGGCATCGAACGATTGGGTAATTTACTAGGCGCATTGGCTAATACACAAATACCTAATTTTTCTTTAGGGTCAATCAATATTTCACCACGATAGCCATTAACAAAGCCACCATGATAAATAAAGGTATCTCGTTCATTGGTCAATATCCGCCAACCTAAACCATAATGAGCGTCCTCAACCATCGACCAATTTCTAAAATACCGGTTTCGATTTCTAGTATTTATTCTTGGTTCAAAAATTTCATCTAGGGTCTTTTGGCTAATGATATCAGGCCTGTTGCCCAATAATAATTGCAGCCACTCTCCCATATCAGCGATACTTGCATTCACACCACCTGCAGGAATCGCATTATAATATTTTTTAGAAATTTTTCGATTGCGCCAATTGCCATTTCCGCCACTATGAGGTAAGGCTAAATTATCATCATTCACTAAGGAATTATAATCAGTCGAAGTGTTATGCGTATTTAAAGGTTGGAATAGTTCTTTTTTAAAGACTTGAGATAAGGACTTTTTAGTCACTTCTTCCAAAACTGTCCCGATTAAACTGTAGGCAGCATTCTGATAAGCATAAATTTCCCCTTCCTTACTAATCAGATTAACACTTTTAAGTTGACTTGCGATATTCCGTACGTCTAATCCTGCTTCTACCAGATTGGTATAGGCATGGTAAGGCAAACCTGAGGACTGAGACAATAAATGAATGAGGTTAACCCTTTTAGCTTGTGCCTCATCTTTCAAAACGAACTCAGGTACATATTCCTGTACTTTGTCCGTCCATTTTAAATCTCCTTGTTCCACTAAAATACCTGCTAAAATAGACGCAAATCCTTTAGACAAAGAACCTATTCGGAAAACGGTATGAATATCTACAGAGTCATTAGAGAACGCAGCTTTAGTCCCATATCCGGAAAGATGTAAAATCTGTTCGTCTTTGACGACAACTAATCCTGCTCCTGGCGTATTGGTCTCTTCAAGTATCGTTTCAAACTGCTTAATATAATCTTTTGTGAAGCGCTGTAAATGAGGATTTTGAGGTATTTTTTGTTTGGTAGTATTTTCTTTTTGAGCAGGAGAACAACTAAAAATTAAAAGGAATACAAAAAATATAGAGTATAAAAATTTATTCATGGGTGTATGTGAAGTCTGTTATTGGTTATGAAGAAATAGTAAAAAATGAATACGCCAACTTTTGAAATTAATAAACATAGAGGGCTTTCTCATAAAAACATAGTAGATTAATTTTTCTTGAACCCTGCCTTTGCCGGCAGGCAGGCAGGGTTCAAAAATAATTTTATAAGAAACTCCTATATCAACATAGCAACGGTGAAATAACATTTTAAAAGACACCGTTCATCTTTCCACCATCAACCACAATCGTTTGCCCCGTAATATAGCGACTGTTTGAGGATAATAGCCATGCTGCTAATTCTGCAAAATCCGCAGGGTTACCCATCTGTCCAATTTTCATATTTTCGATAGCCAGTTTTCTCACGGCGGCAGGGCTCATGCCAGTTTGTTCTGCTTTTTTATTAAAAATACGATTTAATGCAGCCGTATCGTGAAAACTAGGTCCCAAAATATTCATGGTGATACCATGTTGAACCACTTCGTCAGATAAGGTTTTAACAAATCCAACAACCGCCATTCTTATAGAATTACTCAAAACTAGATTTGGAATAGGTTCTTTAACAGAAACACTTTCGATAAACACCAATCTGCCATAATTTTGGTCAATCATTTTTGGTATTAAGCGCTTGGTTAAATCAATTTTCCAACGCAAAACCGATTTATAAGCATTATCCCACTCTTCTAAGGTAGCCTCCATAGCTGGATTTGCAGGAGGCCCACCAGCATTAACAAGTGCGCCAGCCAAATGTCGTTGCCCTACTTTTTTAATGATTTTAGTTAAAGTAGCAGCTTTAGTAATATCTCCAGTAATGGTCTCAACTTGGTCTTTGTATTTCTTTTTAAAATCCGCCAATTTGGAAGTAGTCCTTGCAATAGCAATTACATTCGCTCCTTCTAAAACGAGTCGTTCTGCAATGGCTCTACCGAAACCAGCAGAAGCACCCCCGACGATAAATAATTGATTATCAAGTTGTAAATCCATAAGGGTTAAAATTTAAACTATATTGCCAACGGTGTAAAATTGTTAGATGGTTTGATTGTCCATACGGACACGCCTGTGCTAGACGGCTCGTGTCACGTTGACAATCAGACAATTTAGCCATCAAACAATCATTTTCAAAATCACCTTTTTATCCAGTTCGCAGTATAAGTAACAAATTCAAGTTTTCTATTACTTGATTTTCTGAATCATTTGGGCGAAAATAACCCTATTTTCAAAAGGTAAAAAACTTTATCTCTGTTAATTTTAATAAATATCGTTCCTTAGAAGAACAAGGGTATTACATTTGTGAAAAATAAATTATCGTGACAACAAATAACACTCCATCTTATAATAAATTTTGGTCAATTTTTGCTTTAATAGCAACCTTCTCAATAGGTATTTTATTAGGGATTAAATTACAAACACAAAAATCTATCGCTATTGTTCAGCCCTCCAAGATTGAAGAAGTACTCCGCTATACCGAAGCTTGGTATGTAGATGAAGTTGATAGAGACCAACTTATTCAGCAGACAATAGAAACCTTATCCAATAAAAAAATTACCTTTTCGGAAGGAATAGATAAACACAAATTGAAGACATTAATACAAACAATAGATAAAAATTATGAAGGTAGTGGTCTAGATGCAACTATTATAGCAGATACTCTACTCCTGCTAAAACCCACAAAAATTGGAGATGGATTGATTTATAAGCCTTATTAATGAGCTTTTAAGTTCATTTGTATGTAAAGGGTTTTCTTATAAAAATTGAATTCGAGCGTAAATATTGATTTAAATAGGCATCGAGCCTATTCAAATCAAAAAAGGGGTTTAAAGGGTGAGCTAAAAATAGATTTTCAAAGAAAATCTATTTTTAGCTCACCCCTTAAAAACCCTTTTTACAAATTTTGCCGTTCGATACGGCAAAATTTGTTAGGAACGCCTAGTTAAGCATTTTTATAAGAAAACCCTTTTTGTGTGTAAGAATTTTTAGAATTTGGTTTCATTAATCCGTACCTTTACCATTGTTAGCCAAACAAAAAATAAAAATCTGTGCCGCAAAATATAGAGCATCCAACGAATAAATTTTGGTTCCCCTTAGCCTTCGCCTTTGTCCTCATCTTAGGCATTTTATTAGGTATCAAGTTGCAAAAAGAAGTGCCTATCGTACCTGTTGCAGAAGGAGATACGGCTGTAGAGACCAAACCAGGGAAAATAGAAGAATTACTTCGGTATATAGAAGCAAGATATGTAGACGATGTAGATAGAGATGAGCTAGTTCAAACAGCAATTGACAATTTATTAAAAGAGTTAGACCCCCACTCCATTTATATTCCAAGTGACCAAATACAAAGATTTAACGAACAACTAGAAGGAAACTTTGAAGGGATTGGCATTGAATTCTTAGTAGTCGAAGATACCATTGTAGTGATTAAACCGACCAAAGATGGTCCCTCTGACAAGGCGGGCATAATAGCAGGAGATAAAATTGTTTCTGTTGGAGACTCTTTAATAGTAGGTGCAAAGTTAATTGAATCTAATATAATAGACTCCCTCAGAGGAAAAGGCGGAACTATTGTCAATATTGGCATCCTTAGAGAAGGTCAATCCGAAGTTCAATATTTTGAAGTAACACGAGGCGAGATACCTATTTATAGTGTGGATGCAGCGTATATGCTTAACAAAAATACCGGCTATATAAAAATTAATCGCTTTAGCTCGACCACTCATACCGAATTTTTGAGAAACTTAGAGCGAATGGTAGATGAAGAAGGATTAGAAAATGTAGTGATTGATTTACGAGATAATGGAGGAGGCTATTTACAAGAAGCGACAAGTATATTAAATCAATTTTTCAAAGAAAAAGATAGATTATTAGTATATACAGAAGGTAGAAATGTACATAGAAGTGATTATGAAACGACAGGTAAATCTTTCTTTTCAATTAATAATATAGCAGTATTAGTAGATGAAGGGTCTGCTTCCGCAAGTGAAATTTTAGCAGGAGCGATACAGGACTATGACCGAGGTATTATCATCGGTAGACGTACCTTTGGCAAAGGATTGGTGCAAGAGCAATACAACTTGTCAGATGGGTCTGCGATTAGATTAACGGTAGCTAGATATTATACGCCTTCAGGCCGTTCCATCCAAAGAGATTATGAAAATCCCGATAACTATGATGGAGAGATAAGTGCTCGATTAAAAAGTGGGGAGTTATACAGTGGAGAGCAACTAGTTTCCTCAGATACAACTAAATATTATACTCAAGAAGGTAGAGTTGTTTATGGCGGCGGCGGAATTATTCCAGATGTATTTGTTCCTTTAGATTCCTCTAAAACAACCCCCTATTTTGCCCAATTACAACCGACTATTCGGACATTTATCTATAAATATCATCAAGCCAATAAAAAAGGACCAGATAGTGGTAGTTCGATTATGGACTATAAGGATTTAGATGATTTTGTAGACAACTTTGAAATTTCAGACCAAACCTACGATAATTTTCAAGCGAGTATTAATGATGAAAAATTATTAATACTTTCAAGAAGTATAAAGGATTTAAAGCCATTGACTAAACTGTACCTAAAAGCCAGATTAGCCAAGCATTTATATGATGACACTGGGCTTTATGCCGTATTAAATTCAGAAGATGATGTGGTTAAAAAAGCTTTGCAAATTTTGGAAATGCCTAATCCTACTGCCGTCTTAGAGGAAGAGTAGTAGTGGTAAGTTGTGAGTGGTGAGTGGTTAATTGCCACCACTACCACTAGTTAATTCATACCTATTTTGTGTACATCTTGAACCGTTCACCGTGAACCGTTCACCATAAACCGTTCACCATAAACCGTAAACCGTATAAAATCATGCCTGCAAAAAAAGATGAAACTGCCTCTTTTGTATTGAGATTTACCCAAAAGATTTTTCAGAACGAACAACAAGAATCAGAAGTCCAATGGCGTGGAAATATTCGTCATGTACAAGGGGGGCAAGAAAAGCGGTTTTCTGAGTTCAATGAAGTCGTCAATTTTATACAAGAAAAATTAGCTGACTTGACCATTCAGGCAATGGGCGAAAAAACGCCAGAGGAACAAAAAGGAATTCTCGCCACAAGTTTTGAATTGTGGAAACGCATGTCCACGACCTACCCAAAAATGGTGCTCGATACCATTAAAGACCCAAAAGCTGGAGTCGAACAAATTCAAGATGAAGTCAATCAACAACTTAAGGGTGTAAAAGATACTATTAGCGCTAGATTAGACCCTGATGCTTGGAAACCTGCGACGAAAAGTGATTTGCAAGAAATGATGAAAATGATGGAAAAATTATCCAAAGAAGTCAGTGCTTTAAATAAGAAAGTGGATAAGTTGTCGTAGAAATCTAAAATGTAAAATCTAAAATTACAAAGTACGTACCCCTTGGCTAGCTACCGCTTACGTTAAGTTCCAGCATCATTTAATGGATAAAATTTCCGACATATTAGCAAAGAAAGATATTGCCAGTTTGCAAGTGCAAACGTTAGGGAGTTTTCAGGTATGGCGGGATGGTGAATTAATTACGCCTAAAGAATGGGGTCGAGATAAGTCCGTTCAACTGTTTCAATTTTTAGTCACGGCTAGACATCATAGAGCGCTCCATAAAGAACAAATCATCGACCGTATTTGGGAAGACATAGATGTAAAATCTGGGCAACAAAATTTCAAAGTCGCCCAGCATGGGATGAATAAAGCATTAGAACCGATGAAAAAAAGTCGTTCTGAAGCAAAATATATCTTGAGACAAGGCGTCACCTACCAGCTAAACTTAGCAGAAATTTGGATTGATTCAGATGCTATTGAAGCATTAATTGCGCTTGGCAATCAAACCTATAGTGAGGATGCTACCACCGCGGTTGCCGCCTATCGTGCTGCCATTGACTTACATCATGGTGTTTATTTACCCAATCGCTTGTATGAGGATTGGTCCAGTGCAGAAAGAGAACGCTTGCAAATTTTAACCTTAGGCGCATTTATCAATCTAAGTGAATTATTGGTTGAGGATCATCCTATGGAAAGTATTCGTTTATGCCAACAGGCGCTTCTTATCGAAAATACTTGGGAAGATGCTTACCGTATCCAAATGGAAGCTTATTTAAAAAAAGGAAATCGTCCGATGGTTATTAAAACCTATCAACAATGCGAAACCATTTTGGAAAAGGAATTTGGAGTGAAGCCGATGCCTGAGACGAAAGCCTTGTATAGTAGTATTATGGCAAAGTAAAATTGGTTGTACTTCCGATAGCTGAATGGAAACAGTCTGTCGGATTTTAAAAGTCTCAGACCTAAGTAGTAAGTCAAGCTAATTGAAATTCAGAAAATAATGTACAGTTTCGATGGTTCATGCCGATAACTATCGGCACCAGACCATGCCCTCAGGTTAAGCGAATAAAGAAAGAGATACGCTGAAAGTATCGCTTTCTAGGCTCCCCTAGCAGGAGATACTTTGAAAGTATCTCCTGCTTTTCGGTCAATAATCCCTTAGCCTGACGGCCGTCTCCAGACTAGAAATATCGACCTATAAAAACAACATATTATTTATTTAATTCCAATAAGGTTACTGAACCCAACAGGCTGAATATACTACCAACTAGCCTAAAAGTGGCGTAGCACTATGTCTCAAATAAGCTTCTTCCAACCGCTCATCATACCGATTTTGTTGATACCCACTTCCGTTATATCCTCTCGCAAAAGTGGTCCAATCTTTCTCTCTTAAAGGCTTCAATAAATTGGTATTTTCAATAAAATGACCAAAGGCAGTCAAGTGCTCCGCTTCCGACCGTCGAGATTTAACGACATAATCTAATACGTCAAATGTATCTGTCAAATGATAATTAAAACCCATTATTTGGAACATGCCCCAAGAACAGGAAGCTAATGCTGCTTCTAAAATTTCAGATTGAGTCCCCACATTTTTAGCCTTTTCCAAACGGGTATATTCTTTGGCTTTTCCCTCATAAAAATCTTTTGTCCATTTACGATACAATACATTTTCATTGCCACTTACTAAAGGCCGAGGGTCAATTCCTCGTTTTTCTAATTGCCTCCAAAATATATGCCCTTCAAACAAAATAGTTGGTCGATGGTCTGCTAAAAAACCACGTCCACTACTTTCTACTTCTTGTACTGCTTTGACTACAGGTATTTCTAAATTAAATGCTTTCGCAAAACTGGTAATATCCTTATCAGAAAGTCGCATCGCATCAATTGAAATCGGAGGTGCTAATTCGAATAGTTTTGCCCATGTTTTTGTATAGACAACTCCATCTACCGTCAGGTTGTTTTTTTGTTGAAAATCTCTGACAGCGGTATCGGTCAATCTTCCAAAATGCCCATCTGCCTCTAAATTATAGCCGACTTGATTCAATAAATTTTGTAAGACTTCTACCGATTCCCCTTTGGCATTTAACTTAATTAACACCTTCGTTAAACGGTCTAATTCTGCTGAAGATAAAGTACTTTTAGCAACACTAGCAGGTGGAAGGAATAACAACTTAGCCCATGTTTGGGTATACACAACCCCATCTGCGCCCAAGTTATTTTTTTGTTGAAATGTTTTGACAGCTTGCTCCGTAATTCTACCAAAGTACCCATCTGTTTCTAACTTATTATCATAGGCATTTAGTAACTCTTGTAATAATTGAACGGTCTTTCCTCTGGAACGGTATTTTAGTAAGTATATCATTTTCTTGAGGTTTATGAGGTTATGAGGTTTATGAGGTTATGAGGTTTATAGGGTTTATGAGGTTGTGAGGTTTATAAGGTTATGAGGTTATTCCAGAGAATTGCTACTGCAAACTGCTCACTGCAAACTGCCAAATCATCTTTTAACAATTTCGACTTGGATATTTTCAATCGCTGCCCCAACATTCTTTTTAGTACCACAAATAGCGCCATTCTCCCCAACTTTCCACTCCTCACTTTTGCTAACTTGCGCTTTGTATTTGACTTCAAATTGATTGCTCAAATCCCCTGTTAATCTGACGGCAAAACCGATTAATTTTCTTCTACCATCTGAGGTACCACAAAGTTCGTCAGTTTTCATCCAAGGAGTAGCGCCTTTATTGTTAATAATTGCTTTGTATTCTAGACCTAAATTAGGATGAAAAGGAAAGAGGTTTAATTCAAATTCTAATAATCGGCTTTTAGCAGGTAAAGATTCAGAAACTTGTCCTTCTATGATTGCCACATCTTCAATTTTATTAAAGTGAGCAACGCCATTTACTTTATACGCTACAGCGTCTGTGTCGTTAGCGATAAGCGCTTCTTCAACGGCTATACCCGCGTTAATTTTACCATAACCATAAAAAGGACTATGTCCATTCGCATCGTACCCACCAAATTCCTCATCAATTTTATCACAAGAATTTCTAATAATAGCTCTTACTTGCTCCCAAGTCAAATCTTGATTCGCAGACAACATCAATGCTGCTACTCCTGCTACCCCAGGACAAGAAGAAGAAGTTCCGCCGAAGCCATTTGTGTAATTTCCAGATTTATCTCCGTCTGTTGTCGTACCTTGATTATAGCCTTCTCGCCCCATTCTATCTGTTGTCCAAATACCGGGTGTTAAAGGTTGTGGTCGAGGGACAGGAACATATCTGGAATCGACATCACTACTTGGGAAACAACAAAGCACAGAACTGCCGTAGTCGCTGTAATAACTCCGTACTCCCCTATCGTTGGAGGCTGCTACCGCAATTACTTTAGGGTAACTAGCATATCCATCTAAATCACAACTTTCATTACCATTTCCTGCCGCCCAAACGATAATACAACCTTTTCCTCCTCGACCATTTTCAATGGCATAATCAATCGCTAAACGGGTGCTATCTGGTAAAGGAAATTCTTGAAAATGTTGTTGGTCTTGGCTATCCCACCAAGGTCCATCCATTGGTCCCCAGCTACACGAAATAACATCCGCTCCATTATCAGCCGCCCACCAAAAGGCTTTAGATTCCGCCAAAGACCCTAATCCTCCAGTTCGGATAGGCATCAAATTAGCAGCGGGTGCTACACCAGATGCTTTATTTCTTCCAGCAGCACAGGCAACACCAGCACAAGCGGTTCCATGATTTTCTCCCCTTCTTTTCGGATTACCATCTTGTTCATCCGTAATCGCATCAAAAGGAGAAACGATTTTGCCCACAAACTCTTCGTGCAATTCATCCACTCCATCGTCTACTACAGCTATTGTAATTCCTTCTCCCAAAGTATGCGTCCAAGCAGCCTCTACATTGACATGTTGATTAATCAACATACCGTTTCGTTCTAAAGGTTTTAAGTGCCATTGATTGGGAAAAATACTACGGTGCTTTTTTTGTCTAACTAACTCAGGATGGCAATATTGGACATCGGTATGATTTAATAATTTATCAGCTAAAGCAAAAATTTCCATCCCTGTTCCTGATTCTGCACGGATAAAATAGGCGCATTCCGCAAACCCTAATTTTTCTTTTATCCTCAAGCCGAGGTCCTTAATCGTTTTTTGGCAAGTCGAATGTTTTGTTCCATCTTTAAATTTGACGAAGAAATTTTCTGTATAAACAACAGGTTCGCCTGATTTTGCATCCTTTAAGACTCTACCTGCAAAACGGATTTCTTTTTCTTCGTTGAATTCTTTTCTAACTTGATTCCTCAGTTTCATGCCACTGCCTAAACTTCTACTCTTTTTATCGATACATTTAAATACCGTCACATTGGCTTCTGGAAAACTTACAACGGGCATCATCCGAGATAATAAGCGCTTTGAACTAGAAGACAGTTTCAAATCCTTGACATCCTTAGCAGCTTTAGTCCGCACCACCACTAAATCGCTTGCCTCTGTCAATCGCAAAGTCAATCCTTTTTTGCCTCCGTATTGGTATTGATACATATTTTGTTTTTTAAGGATAAAAGAGAATTATTATAACGAAAAATATTAATAAGATTATTGTGGTCATTGGATTATTAGTCATTGAGTCATTGAGTCACTAGAGGTCAAAGTATATTGAAATAGCATAGCTTTGACATTTTTTCTTAAATTCACTCATCACTCATCACTCATCACTTATCACTCATAATTAACCACTAATGCGAATCAGGGGTAGGATTTTAAATGTTGCTGATTATCAAATGATTAAATCATGGTGATTTTTGAAATCACCATGATTTAGGCTCTAACTAACTAAAAATCAGTATTTCTTTCTACCCCCGATTCGCATTACTAACTAAAAAATAAACTTGCCATTTTCATAAATCAGCTCGTCATCCGCAAAAATTTGACCTCCATTGACCATATTACCAATCATATCCCAATGAATAGCTGATTGGTTTTTACCACCTGTTTGGAAATAGGATTGTCCTAGTGCCATGTGGATAGTTCCACCTATTTTTTCATCAAAAAGGATATTTTTGGTAAATCGATTGATATTATAATTGGTGCCAATTGCCGCCTCTCCAAAGCGTCTAGCCCCTTCTGTTTTCAAAAGATTATCCATGAATGCTTGTCCCCTTTTGGCTTCCCACTTTTCTACGTAGCCATCTTTGACCCACAAAGTCACCCCTTCTACTTCCTGTCCCATATATAGTGCTGGAAAAGAAAAATGTACCACTCCATTTACCGAGTCTTCTACGGGTGCAGTATAGACTTCTCCTGAGGGCATATTGGTTTGTCCATCAGAGTTTATCCAAGTTCGTCCTTTAGTAGAAAAGGTAATATCAATTCCTTCTCCTTTGTATTGGACTTTATCTCTTTTATTCAAAAGGTCAACAATTTTCTGTTGGTCTTTTCGTCGGTTCAACCAAGCTTGCTGCGGGTCTTCCGTAAATAAATTGCAGGCACCAAAGATAAATTCTTGATACTCTTCCAAAGACATATC
>CALLVC010000074.1 GCA_938010785.1 uncultured Saprospiraceae bacterium | reverse complement strand
AATAGTCAATTTTCAATTTTCAATTTGAAATTTTAAATTTAAAATGCTTTTCTTTGGGCGAATATAGTCTAGAGAAAGAATAAAAAATGACAAAACCAACATTTATTGAAAAAGCCTTAGCTTGGAGTGTACATATTTTCACTGCTTCAGGTCTTTTAACAGGCTTTATGGCGATTTTAGCCATCAACGAAGGAGATTGGAGGAGCACTATGTTTTGGTTGCTTGCAGCCTTAATAATTGATGGAATTGATGGCACATTCGCCCGCATGTTCCGAGTCAAAGAAGTATTACCCTACATTGATGGAAAAACCATTGATTATGTCATTGATTTTGCTACCTATGCCATTATCCCCGCCTATTTTTTCTACGAAGCAGGATTAGTAACACCTGAATGGCGGCTTCCGCTAACCTTCTTAATTTTAATGGTCTCTGCCTTATATTATGGCAAAGAAGGAATGGTCTCTGCGGATAATTACTTCGTAGGATTCCCTGTTTTATGGAACATGGTGGTCTTTTATCTTGTTTTTGTCTTAAGCTGTTCTCCTTTAATGAATGGTATTTTAGTCGTTTTTTTCGCTATCCTTCATTTTGTTCCTATCAAATTTGCCTACCCTAGTCAAGCTAGTCGTTTAAAAGGAGTAACAATTGCTGCTTCCTTGGTTTTTCTCATTGCTTTACCCCTGATGGTTTACTATTATCCCGAACGTCCAATGTGGCTTAAAATAGTAATGATTTTAAACCTTTGTTACTTCGGGGGAATTGCTACATGGGATACCTTCATTCATAAAGAGGGATAATCAAACACTTTACATATTTTTATTTTATTAATTTAAATTTAATTGACATTTAATTGCGTATTAAGCTAGAATTAAGCTAAAATTTATTGGCCCACCTAATTTTGTGCTTGTATTTGGGAATACAGTGAATCATAAAGTATTCTCTACATTTATCATTAACCCGCAAAACCAAAATATCCTATCTGAAAAGGAATGGCGTCTTAAAAAGCACTTGACTTTGGTTTTGCAAAATACCAAATATTATGTCTTATCTAGCTAAAAGCTTAAAGTTTGAAGAATCCTTTCCTTATTTCGATTTAAAAGGTGCGGTATGTTTAGTTGAAGGTAATGGTAATGACCATCCTTCTTTTCCAGGCAATACCTACACTCCTTGTTTAATTCAATGTGACCAAGGATTTACTTTGCATGTTAAATGGCATACGCATGGGAAGATGCTACCATTTTTAAGTGGAAAATGGAAAATTGATGTACTTACCGAAGAATGGGGTAAAGGAGAAACTTGTTTACCTGCACCATACGCACACCAACATGTAGAATGGGATTGTGATGGTCACTATCATGCAAAGATTAAGGTACCAGCAAACATTATGGGCCCAGGTTTATACAAGTTTGCAATTTGCATAACCATGTGTTCTACCTGTTCTAAAGAAATCCCTGCACCAGTAGCAGGATTTGTGGAGCTGCCAGCGGTCAAAATGTTCAAGGCTTAGGAGTTTTAAAGTCCAGTAGAAAAGGGGTTATATATCGAGTTTCTAAAAAGCAATTTCTTTAGAAACTCGATATCCCCCTGTTATTGGGAATCATTCATCCAAAAAAACAAAAGCATGAAACAATCAGGTAACGACAATTATGACTTAAACACCAGTTCTCCTCAAGGTCATGCAGGTTTTGAAGCATTTAGAACCGATAAACATTTTTATTTCCATTTTAATGATGAAGCAGGAGAGACCATTCTTTTTAGTCAAGCCTATAAAACCAAAAAGGGTCGAGACAATGGTATGAAATCAATTAAAAAAAATATAAAAAATAAAGCACATCTTATATTTCATCATGAAGATGATTTGCATTATTTCTCTATTAAAGCTGGTAATAATCAGGAGGTGACAAGAAGTCGAAATTATGAATCCAAAGAAGAGATGTTAGCTAGTATTAGCTATTTATATCAGGAGTTTGGTGTAAGTTATCAAGTAGAAAAAAAAGAAAATAGTCAACAAATTATTATTGAGTTAAAAGAAAATCTGACGGAACAAAAAGAGATAGAAACGGAATTAAGAGAAAAAATATGGGAATTGGAAACTACCCTAGCAGAAACAAGTAGTTCGCTGAATGAAAGCTTACTTCAGAAAGAAATTTGGATAAAGGAGAAGGAGGAGATAGAGGCAAAAATGGTTATTTTGGCTAAAAGGTCAAGCGATTTACAAGAGCATAGAATCACACAAAATGAATCAAGCAATTATTTAGCAAACATCCCTACCACAAATTTTAGTTTTCTTATAAACTTTTATAATGTCGATAAAAGCGAAGATATAAAAATGGTAATTTATCACCCCATGACTAAAGACAAAAAAATTATTCAGGGGTTTGATAAAGAAGCCATGATAGACTTTATGGTTAGTAAATTACCATCCACTATTCTGCCACTAATTACAGAGGATATTGAAAAAGAATTAGATGCCACCAAAATTAGTGAAACGGTTATCGTTGCTAGAAACACTCCAAATAAGGAGGTAACTCTTGCTCAAAAAACAGCAAATATTCCAACGATTGACAAGGAATTAGAAACACTTGAAATAAAAAAAGAAGCAACCAATTTTCAAATGAAGGCTTTGGTCGAAGCCACAAAAAGCTCAGATATGTCTATAACTAAACCAGCCATCACTACAAAGGAAATCCAAATAGAAAATACACCAGAAGAAGTAGCCATTATCAATACTTTTTTTGGACAAACGATAAAAGAAGTTCCTACAACAAAAATAGCTATTGAGGAAGCCATCGAAAATAGCCTTAAAAATGTAGAAGATACAGAAATTAAGCAGGTTCAGGTTGAAGATACAGCAGAGGAACTAGCCATTATAAAACAGTTCTTCACCCAAGAAGTAAAAGAGGTTCCTCCAATAAAGAAAATTGTTGGAAAAGAAATAGAAAGCAACCATCCTAATTTGGAACTTATAGAAAGAATCAATCCAGAGGAAGAAAAAATCATATTACAATTTTTTCCAAATCGGGAAGAAAGTCTAAAGGAAAATTTGGCCTTAGCTGAAAATAGGTCTACGCTACTAGAAGCATCCGTGGAGAAAAACAAAGAAAATAAAAATAGCCCTCCGAAGATACTAGATATTATTGACCCTCAGTTAGAAGTTAGAGGAGCTGAGGAACAAGCATTAATTGAGCAGTTTTTCCCTCCTAAAATTAAGTCCCCAAAAGAGGAAGAAATAGCGGCTCAAATTGACATTGACAAAATATTAAATAAGGTAAGTGAGGAGCTAGAAAAAAATTCAGCAGAAGAAATAGCAATTATCAATAAATTCTTCGCTCCCGCAACAAAAAAGGAAAAAAAATTGCTTCCAAAACCTTTAGATTTAAATCTATTTCCAGCAGATGCTGTATCAGATAATCATCAGGAAGAGCAAGCTACAATTGCTCAATTTTTTGGTAAACAATCAAAGGCAAAAAATGAGAAAAGGAATATACTGGAACAAGATGAGTTCATAGCCTCTCTTTTGTCAAACGTAGGTAACGAAGCTATAAAAGAACGAAAGAATCAAGAAAGTATTAATCAATTCTTCGGAAAGAAATTCCAGAAGACGATAGCTGAAGATAAAGCTCCACAGACCCAAACTACGAATGCTAGTTCGGAAGATATAAAATTATATAATAAGTTTTTTGGGAAAAACATTTCAGTTGAACGTTCAAGTAGTTGTCGTATTTAATGAAAAAGGGATTAGGCAAAATAAATTAATAAAGTGGTCATTTTGAGGAAATATTTTTTTCCTAGACAAGGCATGAACCCGTACGGGTGAACCGCAAAGCGGATGGGAGGCTTACAGACATAGCACCGCTATGGCGAGCCTGCCTGCCGACA
>CALLVC010000073.1 GCA_938010785.1 uncultured Saprospiraceae bacterium | reverse complement strand
TAAGTTAGGCTGGATTATTTTCCGTCTATCGTCCTATAAAAATAATTCCATAGCGGTGCTATCCAATGATTTTTTTAGAACAATAGCCAAAAAATACTCACACCCTCAACATATCATCTTCAACTTGACTTACTACTAAGTCCGACCGTGAACAGAATAAGGTCTAGTATTAGATAGATATTTTAGAAATCTCCAAAGATTCTTCTTCACTAAATGGAGCACCAATTAAAAGGGCATGAACAACGATTAATGTACGGTCATCCAAAAACAATCGGACCGCTCTAGCGTCTAAATCTATAGTTCTTTCTATGTCTCTAGTATTGAAATTAATGACATGGATTTGCTGACCAGTTTCTGATAACCCATATATAAACTGTCCATCATCGCTAATCACCATATCTATATAACTATTGTCTAAGATAGCAATTTCAGATAAATCCTGCTTAGAGAATAGTTGTCGACCAGTAACAAAATAGGCTGCATTATTATTGGTGACGATTAAGTCAGAAGAGGCCAACTCGACATTTGAGGTGCTTTGACTTTCTATTAATTGACCTGTAAAGTCAAATTTATCAAGTGTAATTATAATTGGGATATGTCTGAAATCATATCCGACACTGATAACCCCAATAGTATTTTCTGTTTGATTAACATATGAGTGGATTGCAACGCACTGATTATCATTAATAGGCTCAGCAGTTATGCTTTCTGTAGCTCTGTTGAATAAAATAGCTCTATTCTCACAAGCCCCAACAACAAATACATTATTAGGCCCCACTTCAATATCAGAAATAAGCCTTCGGTAAGGCGCTTTAAATACAGTTATCGAATCTTTAGGGGCAAGTGTTATACCGTCAAGTATTTTAATGTTATTTATTTGTCCCATATAAACTTCTGGAGCTCCTTTATGGTAACCAATATCAAAATTAAAGGATAGTCTAAAGGGCGCAGTTTTACGTCTTATTTCTTCAGTTTGATAATTGTAGATAGCTATATTTTGGTTAACAGAGAAATATAACAATTTTGTATTTCTATCGATATGTATTTTATTGGATTGATAGATTTCTGTTTGAGGAATATTGGGGGGCGTTTCTTCTATGAAATCAACATTTCTCTTACATTGCAACGAAAATAGGAGCAGCAGAAATACAATAAGCAGACTATAATTTTTCATTTCTATGGTTTGAAGATATAAGTGCAGAAAAGCACTTAAGAGTTGCTTTCTTCTTTTCAATAAAAACGATATCTTTTGTTAAAAGCTGCCTTCTATAACTGGTTTAGAAAACAGCAAGAACTTATTTCTAAATTAAAAAGGCAGACCTCCAAAGAAATCTGCCTTTTTATAATCTAAGTATATAAAGAATCGTTAACGCTTTTATCTTCCAATGCCAATAATCTTCCGATTCAACTTCTCATCTGCTTCTCCACCAGCGAAATCATCAAACGCTTTTTCCGTCACCTTGATAATGTGGTCCGTGATAAATGGTGCACCTTCTCTAGCCCCTTGGTCGGCATCTTTGATACAACATTCCCATTCCAAAACAGCCCAACCGTCGTAGCCATATTGTGCCAATTTGCTGAAAATAGAACGGAAATCTACTTGACCATCTCCTAACGAACGGAAACGTCCAGCTCGGTCTGCCCAACCTTGGTAACCGCCATAAACACCTACTCGTCCAGACGGATTGAATTCTGCATCTTTAACGTGGAACATACGGATATAATCCTTATAAATATCGATATAAGCTAAATAGTCTAATTGTTGTAAAACAAAGTGACTTGGGTCATATAAAATATTGACTCGCTTATGATTTTTAGTCGCTTTCAAGAACATTTCGAAGGTGACTCCATCGTGTAAATCTTCGCCTGGGTGTATTTCGTAACATACATCTACGCCATTGTCTTCTGCGACATTAAGAATGGGCTTCCATCTTTTTGCTAGTTCTTTAAAAGCTGTATCTACCAAACCTTGAGGGCGTTGTGGCCAAGGATAGACCGTATGCCAAATCAACGAACCAGAAAAAGTAGCATGGACATCAATTCCTAAATTTCTACTAGCTTGAATCGCCCATTTCACTTGTTGCACGGCCCAAGCAGTTCTTGCTTTAGGTTTGCCATGTACTTCAGCAGGGGCAAATCCGTCAAACATTACATTGTATGCAGGGTTCACCGCAACTAGTTGACCTTGCAAGTGAGTAGATAATTCAGTGATTTCTAACCCATATTTTCCAACTTTACCTTTTAATTCATCACAATAAGTTTTGCTTTCCGCAGCTTTTTGTAAATCAATTAATCGGTCATCCCAAGTTGGAATTTGAATACCTTTGTAGCCAATGCTCGATGCCCATTTACAAACATTGTCTAACGAGTTGAACGGAGCTTCGTCGCCCATAAATTGCGCTAAAAAAATAGCAGGTCCTTTAATATTAGTCATGATTATATGGTGATTGATGAATCAATAAAAATAAGATTTACTAAAAATCGGGAAAATAAGGAAAAAGGTGGAAAAACAGGAAAGAAGAATTGTTTTTTTGAATCTGCCTAGTGTAATTAACTTGTTGTGGATTAAAAAAATCCACTATTTGAAAAGCTTTTACACATTATAGAATAGGTAATAAACCTAAATTACAAAAGCACCAAGCTTGATGCTTGATGCTAATGATCATTTGAGATGCGCTAATTTTATATATTGTAGTGAGACTCAAAAAAGTACCTTTATTTAGTATAACAGACCAGTCAATCATATTGACCCAATTGACAAATTATTGTATTAAAAAAACGAAGTCTGGCAATTTGCATTATGTGTGGGCATTGTATGATATTTACAAGTACATGCTAAAAGAAAAAATATTAGGAGCAGATGAAAAACTATTTCACGTTCATTTTAATAATATGGTCGATACAGGCTTAAAAACGAATAATTTAAATTGGGTTAAAGAGAAACAATAATAATTTTATTGGATAATGATAAATTTGACATTTGTTTTTGTTTTAATAGTTAAAAAATATTGAACCTAAACCTTAACTTAACTTAACTTAACTTAACTTAAGAAAGTCTAAATCTATTAATGGAACTTAGTTGTTGCTAATATTGTTAAAAGGAAGTCTAAAACGATTAAAATTCAATAAAAAGCCTAATAATTATTGATAATAGCATCGAATTAATAAAAATATATCCTGTATCTTTATATAAGCATTTAGTATTTATACCAAATTAAAAATCACCAAAAATCTATGAACAATCGGCCAAATTCATTTTACGGCATTGATTTCTCTGACAAAATGAAAGTTCAGCAGCCTAAGAGCTGGAAAAACAAACTTAAAAAACTATCCTTCTATTTACTGTGTTCTGATTTGCCGGTCTCGAAAGCAAAGAAGACGATTGATTCTATTAAAAAATTATCAGACGCAAAAATCACTAAGTTATTAGCGACCTATCAGGGGCAGCATCAGCAGTTTACCAAATTGTGGAAGTCCCTCTCCGAAGAACATAATTTACATTTATACAAAGCACAGCAAGACCAAATTAAAAGATTGGAAACTTGGGTGGGTAATTTTGGACCATTGTCGAATGCCGAGGTACGAGAGTATGCCCAATTATTTGATTTAGAAAAGCGGGAAGTTGACAATTTACAGCACAAAATCAACTACTGGGTTTATCATTCTCCTGCTAAAATCAAGAAGTACCTAGATGAATATGTGGTAGGGCAGGAAGGTGCAAAAAAGATGGTTTGTTGGGCATTTTACAATCACTTGTTACGAACAGGAAAAGTAAAACCTCAAAATCGAAGTTTAAAATTAAAGGACTTACCGAAGTCTAATATTTTATTATTGGGGCCATCTGGTTCTGGTAAAACATATACGATAAACATTCTAGCCAAATTATTTGGGTTGCCGCTCATCAAAGCAGATTGTGCAAGTTTAGTTTCTTCTGGTTATGTGGGAAAAAACCTATCAGATATATTCTCTCAATTGGTAAAAGCCTCACCAGGAGGCCAGCGAGAGGCAGAAAAAGGAATCATTTTCTTTGACGAATGGGATAAAATTGCTGAATCTTTTGGGACGCATAAAAGTGTAGGTGGAACAGAATTACAAACAGAATTCCTTAGTTTAATTCAAAAGGGGGAGTATACGTATACCAGCCGTCACGCCCACGGTGGCTACGAAAAGCGAACCATTCGAACAGATGATATTTTATTTATTTTTGGAGGGGCATTTTCTGGTATCGAAGACATTACGACTAAACGATTAGATAATAATCGTATTGGGTTTAATGGCAATAATGAGGAAGCAGATAAGGCGCCTGTCTTAAAATCCGTCAACCACGAAGATTTGATTCAATATGGCTTATTGCCAGAATTAGTTAATCGAATTAGCTACGTGGCTATCTTTGATTCGCTTCGCAAGGCAGAGATTTTAGAAATCATGAGGAAATCTAAAGAATCTGTATTAGATGAATTTAAAGCTTATTTTAAAGCACATAACAAGCGATTGATTATCAAAAATGAAGTGTATGAAGGTATTGCGGAACGAGTAGAAGCATCTGGAAAAGGAGCAAGACAGATAAATAATTTGTTATTAGAATTATTCCGAGATGTGATATTCGATTTACCAGATAGCACCGAAAAGACTTTTACTTTTAGTAAAGAGGATTTGAATTAAGTGCTAGTGCTATCATTCATAAATCTTTGACACTTAAATCGGCGTCTTAGGCAGCCCGTCCGCTTTGCGGTTCAGAAGTTTACACTTCTTCATGTTATACTGCGTTATTTATTTGTTCAATCCCGATAACTATCGGGACGG
>CALLVC010000072.1 GCA_938010785.1 uncultured Saprospiraceae bacterium | reverse complement strand
TGTCGTCAAATCTACAGACGGGGTCAGGGCGATGCCCTTAATTTCCTAAAAAAGAGCGTAGCTCTGGCTCTGTCTGTAACGATTAGATGCCAAAAATGGCTACTATCGTATTACATCAGATTAAAGCCACACCCATTAAATATCCGAACATCGATAAAGTGTCTGACCAATTGACTTGGGGCACTTTAAAGATGGCATTATGGTCGCTGAATATTGGACAGAATTACCCCCTAAAGCAGTTTTAGAAAATAAATTACATCGTTCGCTACTGGAAGCAAAGGAAAGAATAGCTCGTAAAAAACTAAAGTAATTGGGATAAGAATTTACCGCTTTTTACTAAATTAGCAACTTCAAATTTCAACTATCTTAAAATGATAGTAAAACTGGTAGAAAAGCCTTCAGGCTTTCCTGTCACTAGCCTTTAGGCTAACATAATATCACTTAGAACAATAACAGACCTAAAGGTCTTGGACGGGAAAGCCTAAAGGCTTTTCTACCGATAATCAAATCATTTAAAACCATTACATAATGACTAAATCACCTTTCCTACTCTTCGCCCTACTTTTCCTATTTGCTTGCAGTAGTACCACACCTATCACTGCCCAAAAGAAGAAAAAGGACGAGACAAAAACTGCCAGTAAATCACCTTTAGACGAAGTCAGTTTATCGGGTTTAAAATTTAGAAATATTGGCCCTGCTATCACTTCTGGTAGAGTTGCAGACATTGCGGTCAACCCCACTAATCCTTTTGAATATTATGTTGCTACGGCATCTGGTGGTGTTTGGAAAACCAATAATTGGGGCAATACTTACAAACCTATTTTTGATAGCCAAGGCTCCTACTCTATTGGATGTGTCACTATTGACCCGAATAATCCTAATGTCGTTTGGGTAGGTACAGGCGAAAATAACAACCAACGGAGTGTCGCTTATGGCGATGGGGTGTATAAATCGATGGACGGCGGTGCTAGTTGGAAAAATATGGGACTGAAAAATTCAGAGCATATTGGAAAAATCATTGTGCATCCAGATAATTCTGATGTCGTTTGGGTCGCTGCTATTGGTCCTTTATGGAGCGATGGTGGGGAACGAGGGGTCTATAAAACAATGGACGGTGGCACCACTTGGGAATTAGCCTTAGAAATCGATAAATATACGGGAGTGACCGATTTGATTATCGACCCGCGTAATCCTGATGTTTTGTACGCAGCGGCGATGCAACGGTCTAGAAAAATCTTTACTTATTTGGGTGGTGGCCCTGGTTCTGGCATGCACAAAACGACAGACGGTGGAGCAACTTGGACCAAAATTAATAAAGGTTTGCCAACGGTTGATATCGGTAGAATTGGTTTGGCTATTTCTCCTGCTGACCCTGAAATTATTTATGCCATTGTAGAAGCAGCACAAGGCAAAGGTGGTTTTTATAGAACGACTAATCGAGGCGCAAGTTGGGAAAGAAGAGGCAGTCATAACACCAGTGGAAATTATTACTCAGAAATCATTGCCGACCCTGTCGAACCCAATACCGTTTACTCGATGGATACTTGGATGAAAGTGAGTAAGGATGGCGGAAAGACTTTTAAAAATTGTGGCGAAGATTATAAACACGTTGACAATCATAGCATGTGGATAAATCCTACCAATAATCAACATTGGTTGGTCGGTTGTGATGGTGGTATTTATGAGACTTGGGATGCAGCTAAAAACTGGGATTTTAAAGAAAATTTACCAGTGACCCAGTTTTATAAAGTAGCGGTAGATAATGATTTTCCATTTTATAATATATATGGTGGGACCCAAGATAATTTTAGTTTAGGTGGCCCCTCTAGAGTCAATACCGACCACGGCATTACCAATCGAGACTGGTTTATCACCCACGGAGGAGATGGTTTTGAGTCGCAAGTGGACCCAGAAAATCCCGACATCGTTTATGCACAATCGCAACATGGCGTATTGGTCAGATATGATAGAAAAAGTGGCGAAGAAGTGGGCATTCAACCTAAAGAACGGAAAGGAGAAGATGCCTATATCTGGAATTGGGATTCGCCTTTGGCAGTCAGTCATCATGCGTCTGGACGCTTATATTTTGCAGCGAATAAACTATTTAGAAGTAATGACCGAGGAGATAGTTGGGAAGTCTTAAGTGATGATTTAACTCGACAAGTAGATAGAAATAAATTGAAGGTACAAGACAGAGTTTGGGGCGTAGATGCAGTCGCTAAAAATCGCTCGACCTCGCTTTATGGTGCGATTGTCGCCTTTTCTGAATCTCCCGTTAATGCGGACCTTTTAGTGGTCGGGACAGATGATGGTTTGATTCAAATCACCACAGATGGTGGTCAAAATTGGCGCAAAGTGGATAATATCAGTGGGGTGCCAAATCGGACTTACGTCAATGCTGTTTATGCTTCGAACCACGACGAAAATGTGATTTATGCCGTCTTCAATAATCACAAGGCTGGAGATTTCAAACCTTACATTTATAGAAGTAGTGATAAAGGATTGACTTGGTCAAAAATCAGTAGCAACCTGCCCGAAAGAGGTAGTATTTATAGTATCGAAGAAGACCATGTGGATAAAGGTCTGATTTTCTGTGGGACAGAGTTTGGCGCTTTCTTCTCCCCTGATGCGGGTAAAAATTGGAAAAAATTAAAGGCTGGAATGCCAACGATTGCAGTCAGAGATTTAGCGATTCAAAAGCGAGAGAATGATTTAGTTTTAGGGACTTTTGGTCGTGGTTTTTATGTCTTGGATGATTATTCTGCTTTAAGGTCTGTGGAAGCAACGCCAATGGCGGAAGAAGCTCAATTATTTTCCGTCCGAGATGCTTTGATGTTTGAAAAGGCAGTGCCTTTAGGGTTGCCGGGCAAATCTTTCCAAGGGGATAATTTATATTCCGCAGAGAATTTAGGGCCTGTGGCAATGATTACTTATTTCTACCCTGAAACGATGGAGAGTTTAAAAGCTAAACGCCAAAAGGAAGAGAAAAAAGCAGCTAAAGCTAAGAAAGATAATGCTTACCCCAGTTACGATGAATTATTGGCAGAATCGGAGGAGTTAAAAGCGGAATTGATTTTTACCATTAAAGATAGTGAAGGAAAAGTCGTTCGCAAATTTAATAAAGCGCCGAAAAAAGGTTTGCAGCGTTTCCAATGGGATTTGCGTCGCACCCCGAAAGATGCGATTAGTTTGAGGAAGCCTAGTTTTTACAACCCTTTTGCGGGTACTAAACAAGGCCCTTTTGTAGCACCTGGTGACTATACCGTTTCTATGGAGACTTATATTAATGGCGAAACAAAAGCAGTCGGCACACCCGTCACTTTTGCCGTCAAGGCATTGAATAATACGGTCTTACCTGCCGAGGATAGAGTGGCAAAAGCCGCTTTCCAACAAGAAGTGGAAGAATTAAAACGTGCCATGCAGGGCGCTCAACGAACCATTAGCGAAATGGATAATAAACTAAAACACATCCGTCAAGCGATTAAAATGGTGGAACAACCTAGTACCAATCTTACAGCTACTGCCAATGCCATTGATAAAAAATTGACTGACATCAAACGTCAGTTTTATGGAGACCGTATTAAATCTAGATTGGATATGCAAGCACCTCCTACCCCACTGCGTCGTTTGGGGTCTGTACAATACGAACAAGGTAATAGCACGGCTTCCCCAACGAAAACGCATCAAGCCAGTTTGGCTATAGCCAAAGAAGAGTTTGGCCCTATTTTGAGCGCTATTCGAGCAGTAGCGGATGAAGATATGATGAAATTAGAGGAGCAATTGGAAAGTGTGAATGCGCCTTATACGCCGGGGAGGAAAATAAAAACGTTGAAAAATTAATCGTAAACTGGTAGCATAGACTTTAGGCTGTTTTGTTAACCAAGTCTTTAGACTTGTCCTATTTTGCGGCAAAAGTCTAAAGACTTTTGAACAGGACGGACTGAAGTCTGTGCTACCAGTTACTACTTTAAAACTTTATCACTTTTTCTTGCCGTAAACCATATTCTGTTTGTATCAATACCCAATAAATACCGGGCATTAAGTCTTGCATGGCTATTTTAGCTTGGTTGGTTGCATTAGTTTTATCAAACGCTTGTTGACTTAAGACTTGTCCTGTTAGATTCACTAAACGAATATGCGTCATCTTTACCGTAGGAGAAGTAATAAACAAATTCTGATTAACTGGATTTGGATATATTTCGATGCTTTCTAGTAACTCTTCTTCTATGCCTACTGACATACAGTCTCCCTCTCCAGGCGTTCCAATCGTAAGATTTAGGACAACCGTACTATCACAACCAGTGCTACTCGTCATCGTTTCATTATATGTGCCAGCCTCCGTCAATAGCGCTCCGCCAAAACTCCTACTTTCTCCGGGACATATCATTGCATCAATATTCGTTTCTACGCCTTCTAGCACCTGTAAATTCATGATGACCATACTATCGCAACCTTCTTCGGTTTGCAAGATGACCATATAAGAATTAGTGGTTGTCAGAATAAAATTATAAAAATTAACCGTGTCGCCTTTACAAATGGTTTGTTCTGATACACTCTCAAAAATAGGTAACACACTCAAGGTCAATTCTACTAAACTATCACAGCCTTTCGATGTACTTAAAGTCTCCATGTAGACGCCCGCTTCGGTCAACGATTGTCCTCCGAAGTTCATACTACCACCTTGACAGATTTCTGCTTGGATTTGGCTAAACCCTTTTGTGGCTATGTCTAAGTTTAAAGTCACGATACTATCACAACCATTAATCGCCACAAAAGTATCTTGGTAAGCTCCAGTCGTTTCCAGATTTCGACCATCAAAGTTCATGCTTTCTCCTTCACAAATAGTTTTATTTAACTCGGTTTCATATCGGTCAGAAACCGCCAAATTCAACACCACAAAACTATCACAACCGAGGGTCGTTGCAAGCGTATCCATATAAACCCCAGCATCCACTAGGTCTCGCCCACCAAAAGCAAAACTAGAACTTTGACATATCGTTTGGTTGATAGTCGTTTCTGGACTTTGAATAACTGCCAAAGATATATTTACTACACTATCACAGCCATTTGCGCCCGTTAAAGTCGCGGAATAGTCTCCTGCTTCGGTTAACGTTTGCCCCATAAAATCTAGGCTACCTCCGTTGCAGATGGTCCCATTCAATGCAGTAGTTAGGGTCGGTAATACGGCTAAGTCTAAAACGATTAAACTATCACAGCCATTCGCCGCAGTTAAGGTACGTTCGTATCGGCCAGTGGCGCTTAACTCCTCGCTACCAAAAGCATAGGATTCGCCCTCACAAATCACAGATGCGATGTTAGATGCTATGCTTTCGTCAACACTTAAATTTAGTACCACAAATTGATGACAACCATTTGCACCTACTAATGTATCTCGATAACTACCTGGGGTAGTTAGATTTATTTGATTGAATAAAAAGTTATCTCCTGCACAAATACTTCTATTCAATACGGTTTGCAAAGTATCTTCCACCGTTAGATTTAGTACCACAAATTGGTCACAACCATTCGCCCCCATTAAAGTATCTCGATAGCTACCCGACGCCGTTATATTTTGCTCATTGAATAAAAAGCTATCTCCTGCACAAATACTTCTATCTAATACGCTTTGCAAAGTATCTTCTACTACTAACTTCAGTACGACATATTGATTACAACCATTCGCCCCGACTAAGGTATCTCTGTAGTTACCTGATGTCATAAGATTTTGCTCGTTGAATAAAAAGACATCGCCTTGGCAAATGCTTCTTTCTAAAATCGTTTGCAAGGTGTCTTCTACGGCTAAATCTAAAACGACATATTGGTCACAGCCATTGGCCCCGACAATGGTATCTCGATAAAGTCCCGCAGCAATTAAGTTTTGGTTATTGAATAAAAAGGCATCTCCTTGACAGATACGCTCACTCCTCATCGTTTCTGAAGGTGTATCTACTACTAAGTCTAAAATAATAATACTATCTCCACCATATTGATTGGCTAAGGTATCTCGATAAGTACCCGCATCAGCAATCATTAAATTGTTAAATGCAAAGCTTTCGCCCTGACAAATATTCTGTGCCACATTGGTGCTGTCGATAAATCCGTCTGTTTCTAAAATGATTTCTGTGCCAAAGACTGGGATTAGGGTACTGGAATTATCTAATAAAATGATACTGTCAATGGTAATTCTGAAATCTGGAAGGTCATCCTCAATAACAAAACCTGTTTGTATTGTAAGATTCCCAATGAAACCGCTACCACTAGACGGAGAATTGTTAATTTTGGTGTAGGCAACTGCCAAATCTCCCGGTCCTGAACGACCAGTTGGTATAATTTTATCAAAGGAAATTGACTCTTCTTTACTTACTGGCAACCAGCCTGTAGAGTCAAACTCGAAAGAAGCGGTCTGTACGTTAAAACCTTCTTCGTCCAATTTAACCACAAAGGAAAGACCTCGTAAATTTTCTACAGCTATAGACGAATCTCCCAAGCTAAATGGAATAACAATCTCTTTAGAGTTTGGAAAAATAGTAATTCCTTCAGGTATTTTAAAAGAAGGGCTAATTCCCGGAACGCCTTCAGGCACCTCATCTACTTTACCCGTTCCAGTATTATGCGTTCTGCCAAAATTTTCCTTAATCGCATCCACATCGGCCTCGTCTACTCTTCCATCTCCATTACAATCCACAAAAGCCAAATCTAACCCAGGTACTGCTGAAGTTTGTGGCCAAGCAATGCTTAATACCTCGGATTGCCAAGCTATACTCACCGCTTTTCTGGCAGGTCCAATTGCATTATAGTTTGGTCCTAAGAATAACAAATCTGCTGCATTCACAACACCATTATTATTCACATCTCCAGGCCATATATTGTCCTGTGCGGGTAACACAGTAGCCAGAAAAAGGAAAAAAAGTAAGAAGGGTTTAAAAATTTTCATTGCTTACATAGTTTTAATTCCTGGGGGAGAATCGGTTCGTTTTTATCTTTGTTTTTTTAAGTGCTTGGAAGCCATTTAACCTGACTTTATACACTCCCGCATGCCTATTAAATACCTAATAGACGAGGTCTTATTGTAAAAGTATCTTAAAATATAGTTAAGCACAATTACATTTTTTGTATTTTTCCAGAATAAAACAAGAGTTTTCAGAGCGCTTTTGGCACACACACATAAACTAAAACACTCATAATCAATATATTAATAAAAATTAAGACCTACTAAATTTTCAAAAAAAATATGCAGAATAGTAAGCTAATAGACTTATTAAAAACCTTTGAAAGGGAAGATTGGCGCTGGTTTCGTAAATTTTTATTGTCTCCTTACTTTAATAGTCGAGAAGAATTAGTGCCTTTTTGTGATTATTTGCGCAAGCAAGCCCCTGATTTTAATGAGAAAGCGATTCGCAAAGAAAAAGTGTTTAAGAAATTATATCCAAAGGAAACTTATGATGAAAAACAGATTAGTTATGCTATGAATTTTTTGTTAAGTCAAGCTGAAAGGTTTCTAGCCCAAAGAGAAATAGACGCTTCTCCTCCAATTACCAATAATTATTTACTAAAATCTTTGGTTAATAGACAACTAAACAAACATTATAAATATCAGTTTGAAAAATCAGAAAAAGAATTAGAAAAGTTTGTTGACGAATCAATCGATTATTATCTATTTGAATTTCAATTATCAGAAGTTGCCTATGCTCATCACTATGGCCTAAATAAACGTACTTTTAGCCCTCACTTACAAAAAGCATCTGATAATCTTGATCAATTCTATATTATAAATAAAATAAAATATTGTTGTGAAATGATTAGTAACTCTAAAGTCATTGAAACAGCTTATATTCCAACCTTTGAAAAAGAAATAACTCAGTTTGCTGAAATCGATAAATACGCTAACACCCCACTTATTGCTTCTTATTTAGAAGTGTATAGACTATTGACTAGTGATAAGGCAGAAGAAAATTTTGAAGTGCTAAAAAAACTACTTAATAGATATAAATCTAAATTGCCAATTTTTGAAAAACGTGAACTTTATTATTATGGTATCAATTTTTGTATTGCTCAAGTCAAAAAAAATAATCAAGTAAAGTATTTTGCAGAAGAATTACTTCAACTTTACCTAGAAGGTATCGAACAAGAATTTCTGCTTAGTAATGGCTATTTATCTCCTTGGACTTTTAAAAATATTGTCAAACTAGGTCTCAACTTAAAAAAATATGATTTCACAGAAGATTTCATTCAAAAATATCACAAAAAATTAGAAGAGGAATATCAAGAGGATGCCTTACATTTTAACCTAGCTGATATAAATTATAGGAAAAAAAATTACCAAGAGGCGCAAATTCATCTTATTCAGGTTCAATTTTCTGATATCTTTTATACGCTTGGTGCTAAAACAATGCTTTTAAAAATCTATTACGAAATCAATGAGGGCGAAGCACTTTTTGCGCTAATCGCTTCCTTTTCAATTTACTTAAGAAGAAATAAGAAGTTAGCCAAAGATGTCCGAGAAGCCTACCTAAATTTTACTACTATTTTAGGAAGAATTGTCCGTGCCCACAAAGAAAAATATCCCTCTATTATTGAAAAAATCAATAATACACAACGATTATTTAACCGAAACTGGCTCTTAGAAATCTGCCAACCAAAAAGAAAAGTGAGTTAAGGGCGCAGGAAAAATATAATCTACCCATAAAAGAAAACCGCTACGAGTGAGCGGTTCATGGGATGTGTTTGTGTTTGTTCGAGAATTTGTTGTTTGTTGTGCTTAATGTTCAATGTAAATAAAGGGAGTGTTTAGAAAATGTTTGAGTTTGAGTTTTGATTGTTGCTCTTTGTTTGGGATTTTTAATAAACCCAGCCCTAAGGCTGGGTATTTTCGTTTCTTATAAAGTGTCGTTCAATAAAAGTGTTTGTTTAAGGAATCTTTATCTTTAATGTCAAATGTTCTTGTTGTTTTGAAAAGACCGAGCCGTGATTTTGCTCGGTCTTTTCATTTCATGGGATTACTGTTGTAATAAGAATAGGATATGTTCATGGTTGAAGATTGACCTACAATTTGTTCATGGTTTTTGTTGTCAATCTTCTTAATTTGTTTGAAAGCCTTTGCTTTCTTTTTTTGCGGGATTGTTCAAGTCCCTTTTGTTGTTTCAAGTCTTAATAATTTCAAGGATATGTTCATGGCCGAAGATTAAAAAAAAATTGTTCATGAGATTATTTAATCTTCGATGTCTTTGTGTAAAAACAAAAATCAGGTTGTGGGATTTAGATTTTTGTTTTTGTTTAAAATGTCAATGGGATTATAATTTGTTCTTCTTTTTTATGGGATTGTAAGCATCGAAACGCTTTCCGATTAATTACACTACAAAGATATGAGCGATTCAAGGTTTAAAAAATTACAAATAAGCTTATTTTTCAATAAAAAAATGACTTATTATTTATTTTTTTAATCATAATTTATTGATTATCAATATTTTAAACTTAAATATTTTTTGTTTTTTTCAATAAAAAACCATAAAAAATGTATGCTTTTTTTTTATAATTTTAAGAAAAAAAAATTTTATGTTAAGAAACAAGCCTTTTTGTTAACATTTGAGGAAGGTTTGATAGGACAGATTATTATTACCTTTTTTATTTGATGGTACTAAAAAGTACTAATCCATGTTCCTTTACTAATCCACGGTAAATATTCTTACCACAGATTAGTGAAGGAACACGGATATTAGTGGGGTTCATTTTTATATCAATTTTTCACTAACTAGATTTTATTCGAAAAATTTGCTTAATACCGACCGTGAACCGTTTGCCGTTGACCGTGAACCGAGTAAAATCTAGTATCCTACAAAATCTGACTTCTTCACTTAGGCTAAAATTATAGATTGGACAAAAAAAAACCGGCGCAGATGGCCGGTTTGAAGGGAGTTCGTATGTGTTGTGTGTTCTTGGTAAGTGTTTGTTGTAATAAAAATGTGTGTTTGCTTGATTTGTTTTAACTGTGTGTTTGTGTCAACTTGTAATCTTGAATCAATCTTTTTGTTCTGTGAGTGTTATTATTGAGTTTTGGTTGATTCTTTGTTCCTTTAAGTTCAAAGGATTATAATTTGTTGTATCTGTTCTGAGATGTTGTTCTTTTTTTGGCAAAGAGACCGAGCGATTTTTTATGAATGTCGCTCGGTCTTTTCGTTCATGGAATTCTAAAATGTTGTAATCTTAAATGTTCTTAAATCAGTTGTAAAAAATGTTCATGGTTGAAAGTCGTACTTTGATATTTTGTTTTCAACTTGCCTTCCTACGGTCAGCAGGCAGGCGAAGTACAACTTTCGGGTTTTGTTGAAAACGCTGGTCTTGATATCGGTATGGGATTAAACTTCAATCAATTTTTAAATGTGGGATTTAAATGCGACCTGCGATTTCTAATTTCAAAAAATGTCAAATGTTCTGGGAAAATTGGATATGTTCTATAGGATTCAATTTGTTTTTTGTGGGATTTGATATGTTCTATAGAATTTTTATTTGTTCTTTTTTATGGGATGTAATTTTTCAAAACGTTTTCCGATTAATTACACTACAAAGATATGGGCGATTCAAGGTTTAAAAAATTACAAATAAGCTTATTTTTCAATATTTTTTATTCAAAAAAACATCCTTTAATATTACAAATAACTAATAACCAACATTTTACAATTTATATTTTTCAATAAAAACCGCCCAAAAACACATTAATTTATTTTAAAAATTATTGATTTTTCTTATTTATTCTGTTGAAAAAGTAATTTTAAGTCCAAATGACACCTACTATTCGTCAAATATCTGCCACCGAAACATGGCCTATCAGACATTATGTGATGTGGCCTGACCAACCTTTTGCCTTTATACAACTACCTAATGATAAACAAGGCCTACATTATGGACTATTTTTAGATAAAAAGTTGATTGCTGTTATCTCTTTATTCATAAATGGAGAGAACGGTCAGTTTAGAAAATTTGCAACGCTAACAAACCAACAGGGTAAAGGATACGGCAGCCAACTCTTACACTATATAATAGGTCTCGCTAAAAATAGAGGGCTTTCAAAAATATGGTGTAATGCTAGAATGGAAAAATCAGGGTATTATGAGAAATTTGGTTTAGTGAAAACGAATAAGCATTTTTCCAAGAAAGGAATTGACTATGTTGTAATGGAGAAAATGTTTTAGGGTACGTCTAAAAATCTTATTTTTGAGAAGTGAAGCAATTATTAAAAAAACTTAACGAACCTTTTCCTGAAGAAACATCCTTTAAACAAGGGCTACTGTCTGTTGTCAGAGTAGGCGTCTTTGTCACTTTGTTGATATGATTATTTCTGGTATTGCTGTTTATACCGCTTTTTTTGCTTTCGGTGGTCGGACGGTATTAGGTGATATATTCACAGGTTACTGGATGATTATCCCTTGGGTGGCTCCTACTATCCTTGGTACTTTTTCCATTAAGTACCTTAAATCCTATTATGCTAAACAAAGAAGTAGACGGTCTCAACTAACTACTTCCTAGTTTTCTTTCATCGCTCTTAAGTAATGCAGCTCAATTAATCGGGTAATTTTTAGCAGCCTTTTTCCGCTATTTTTTACCAAAAAATAAATCCGTAGCGGGTGCTATGCATTGATTTTTTGGCGAAAACTATCGAAAAAATTCAAGCTAAAAATTTT
>CALLVC010000071.1 GCA_938010785.1 uncultured Saprospiraceae bacterium | reverse complement strand
ATAAAAACGTCAGCAAATAGCAATTTTCAACAAATTAATGCCGTTTAAGACAATATTAGTCTGAACTTTTAAATTATTAACCCCCCACAGTATGAAAAGTAGTAATATTTCCATTATCTTTGATTCTAGTAAATCAACCGTCGACTTCGATAAAATTGCTAACTCCCCTTTGAGCAATTTAACAACAAAAACTAGAACAATAATGACTACCTTGCTCTACACCTTTGTGTATTTAGCTTCGCTATATACCCCTATTCCTTCTTCCGCTCAAGTAATTCACCAATCTTTTGAAGTAGGCGACCGCAATGCCATTACCTTAAGCTTGGATGCTCCCTATGAAGTAGAAACTTGGGCTGGTAATACTATTTTGACGGAAACTAAAGTTAAAATGGAAAATATACCACCAAATATTTTAAAGCATTTTATCAACCAAGGTAGATACGAAATCGTTGAAAATACAACGGATACAAAAATTGAATTAAGTTTAAAAGAACTCAATAGGCGACCCATTCGAACTAAAAATGGAGAAGCTGAAGAGACGATTAATATAAGAATCTTTGTTCCTGAGAATTGTACAGTCAGTCGCCTTGGAAAAGGTAGTTTGGCGGAAGAACAAACGGGAGAAAAATAAGGTCTTTTAAAAGACTCTAAAAGGTCCAATAGAATGTTTTGCATTTTATTGGACCTTTTTTATTTTTACACATCCCCATCGCATACACTTGGGCTAAGTAACAGTAAAAGACATTTTATTAACCGACACCCGGCAAACTCTAAAATATGAAAAATACACTCTTTCTTTTCTGTCTCCTTGTTTTCACCAGCACAACAGGCTTTTCACAGGAACTATCTGCCGCTGAAATCATTGAGAAGGCCAACCAAAAAGCACAAGGTGATTATCACCAAGGTGAAATCAAAATGTCTATCATTCGACCTGATTGGACAAGAGAAATGACGATGAAATCATGGGCTAGTGGCGATGAATTCTCCTTAATCTTAGTGACTGCCCCTGCAAGAGATAAAGGCGCTGCTTTTCTAAAAAGAGACAAGGAACTTTGGAACTGGCAACCGACTATCGACCGAGTGATTAAAATGCCTCCAAGTATGATGTCGCAAAGTTGGATGGGGTCTGATTTTACGAATGATGATTTGGTTAAACAGTCTTCTATTGTCAATGATTATGACCAAGCTATCACTGGCGAAGCTGTCATCGAAGAACGTACTTGTTGGGAAATTACCTTGATACCAAAAGAGGAAGCTGCTGTGGTTTGGGGAAAAGTAAAAATTTGGGTAGACCAAAAGGATTTTCTACAATTAAAAACAGAATTCTACGATGAAGATGATTATTTAGTGAATACCATGTATGGCAAAAAAATTGGACAATTAGGGGGGCGAACCTTACCTTTAGTCATGGAAATTATTCCCGCTGAAGAAGAAGGACATAAAACTAGAATTGAATATTTGTCTATGGTTTTTGACAAAGCGATTAAGTCTAATTTCTTTTCTGTGCAGAATATGAAAAGGGTTAGGTAGATTGGTCATTGGTCATTTAAACTAAGAGAAAACTAAAACACAACTAAATGAAACAGCCCTTAAAACTAGAAGACTTGCAAGTTTATATCAAAGCTATGAAAATTGGTGAGTGGGTATGGGTCGTTGTAGAAGAATGGAAATACTTTGAAAAAGATACGATTGGGAAGTAATGGGTTAGAAGTGCCGATTCTATTGGAGCTAATATTTCCGAAGGATATGGCAGGTATCATTATAAAGAAAATCAAAAATTTTGCTATTATAGTAGAGGTTCTCTAACAGAAACTAAAACATGGTTAGTAAAAGCCAACAATAGAAATTTAATATCCAAAGAAAGATACGATTTTCTTCAAAAAGAATTGGATACTATACTAAAAATGTTGAATTCATACATAAGGTCAATAGGTCCAAAAAAAAGTGACCAATGACATAATGACCAATGACTAATGACTATAAAACTAGCATGGCGAAACATCTGGCGAAACAAAAGACGGACGCTCATCACCATCAGTGCCATTGCCTTTTCGGTCTTTTTTGCTGCCTTTGCCATTTCTTTTAACAAGGGGGTATTTGATGCTATGATTGACGGAGCAGTCCGACAATATTTTGGCTATGCCCAGATTCATGGCAATGGATATTGGGAAGAAAAATCTATTGATAATTCACTTGATTTTACGGAAACGCTAAAGACCCTTCCGCAGCACGTTGAAGGAGTAGAAGCGGTTGTCCCTAGAATAGAAACTTTTGCTTTGGCAGCAGCAGAGGACCGTTCGACAGGTGTTTTGGCCATTGGCATTGACCCAGCAAAAGAACAGGATATCACCCAAATAGCTGATAAAATAATTGAAGGTAATTATTTTAATAGCCCTTCTGAAAATGGAGTAATTGCAGCGGCAGGTTTGGTTAATAAATTAGGGCTCCAGTTGAATGATACGCTTATTTTGCTCTCACAAGGCTATCGAGGTGTCAATTCAGCAGGCAAATATCCCATCAAAGGTATTTTTCAAATTGGTTTACCTGATTTAAATAAAAGTCTATTATACTTGCCGCTCGAAACGGCTGCTCATTTTTTAGGTGCAGAAGGTCGAGTCACCACTTTGGTTTTAAAAATACCTAATCAAGAAAGTATTCCAGCGGCCGTTGCAGGTGTACAAGCCTACCTGCCCGATATGGAGCAATATGAATTGATGGATTGGAAAGAATTGATGCCTGAATTAGTAGAAACTCGCCAACTTAAAGAAGGAGGTAATTATATCTTCATTGCCATTTTATATTTGTTGATTTCCTTTGCTATTTTCGGAACTATTCTCATGATGACCAAGGAAAGAAGTTACGAGTTTGGTGTTTTGACAGCTATTGGTATGAGACGAGGGAAACTCTTTTCCATTGTCTGGCTAGAAACTATCATAGTGGCAATGGTTGGTGCCATCGTCGGTATTTTAATGAGTGTACCACTCGTTTATTATTTAAAAATCAACCCCATAACTATCGAAATGATGGGCGAGGAAGCTGCCGCCGCCTATGAAAAGTTCGGCTTACAGGGCAACTTACCCGCAGCTTTTGAATGGAATATATTTTTCACCCAAGCACTAATTATCTTTTTGATTACAAGTGTTTTAGCACTCTACCCATTATTCACCATTATGCGATTGAAGCCCGTGGAAGCAATGAGAAGTTGAGAATAAAAGGTATAGAGGTGCAGAGTATAAAAGTGTAAAGTCAAAAGCTACAGCCTTTAACCTCATAGCCTTATTAACCTCATAACCCTACAACTATGTTACTACAAATAGCTTGGCGAAATATTTGGCGGAGTCGAACTCGAAGTTTGGTCGTTATTGGTGC
>CALLVC010000070.1 GCA_938010785.1 uncultured Saprospiraceae bacterium | reverse complement strand
GAGTAAATTTAGTACACCCGATGAGATATTCGGACCCATTTCTATCAAAAAACTGAAAGAAGAAGATAAGTATGAACGGCTAACAGACCGTTACCTACCGGGCGCAAATATTGTATTCCTAGATGAAATTTGGAAAGCAGGGCCAGCGATTCAAAACGCTTTATTGACCATTTTGAATGAAAAAATATATCGCAATGGAGATAAGGATATGCTCGTCAATATTCGGGGCATCATCACAGCTTCCAATGAATTACCTCCTAAGAATAAAAGTTTAGAACCGATTTGGGATAGGTTTTTAGTGCGTTTGGAAATTGGTAAAATCAAAAGTTTTCAGAACTTGGTGGACATGATGGTCAGCACAGAAGATGTCTATGTGGACACCGTGCCAGCCGAAACCAAACTGACAGAAGCGGAACTAACGGATTGGGCCAATCAAATTAATGCGATAGAGGTACCTCCAGAGGTTTTGAATACCATCCAATTAGTGATGTATAAAATTGAGGAGTTCAATGCGCAGCCGAATAATTCGGAGCGACAAATTAAAATCTACGACCGTCGTTGGAAGAAAATCATTCGTTTACTCAGAACTTCTGCCTTTTTAAATGGTCGCCAAAAAGTTGATTTGATGGACTGTTTTATTATGGAACATTGCCTGTGGAATCGACCAGAACATCGGCCTATTATTAGAGAAATGGTGATTGAATCGGTTCGAAAGCATGGGTATTCTATGGCGATTAATCTCAATTCCTTGAAAAAAGAAGTGGATGATTTCGAATCGGATGTGGAAAAAGAAACGCAAATCAAAAATACCGTCATCGAAGACCAGTTATTACCTGTTCATGAGGAATATTACCAATTGAAAAAGGTGAAAACGGAATTCAAAGGAGAGCTAATTTCCATTGAGCAATTTCGAGAAATGACTTTGGATGAGGATAAAGTGGTCAATTTTTATGATGAAAATAAAAATTTACTCCACCGAATTAAAGCTAAAAAAGGAGCTGAAGAAAATACCATCGTCGTTAATTTTAATGGTGCTTTGCAAACCTTTAATCTTGAAACTCGGCAGAATGAACGGGTCGAAATCATTCCTAAAAAAGCACATGAAGTCGTTGTCAAATTTTGGGAAGATAGAATGACGCAGTTAAGCCACTACATCCAACAACAACAGACACGAATCGACCAAGAAGGCCCAAGTGAGTTAAATCATACCAATGATAATTTATTTGTCTCCAAAGAATGGGGCGAAGTGGTTAGCGCCAATTTAGAAGAAGTGAAAATAGCTTTGCAAAATCTGCAACTTCGATTGGAAAAATTGCAATTTAGTTATGCTAAGGTTGGGTAAGGGATTTGCTTATTTTCTAAATAGGTAGGATGGGACCACGGATTTGACATGAGCAAACACTGTTTGTGAACCGTTTTCGGATGGGAGTGCCGACGGTTTCTTTGCTTGACTTGTTCTAGGTCGGGTGCCTTGTATTGATTTATTGATTAGATGGGAACTCGTTAGAACAGCATGTTAGCTATGCTGTTTGATTAGCTGTCACGAAGGGCGGGAGGCGGTCAGATTACTGTTTGACCGGAGGGAGTTTAATCTGACAAGCGTTTTTGGTTACTTTTTGGGCGAATGCAAAAAGTAACAACCTCCAATGCTGCAACTTTATAGAACTCTTTTTCAAAACAAAAAGCCAATTTATTAAAGATTAATACACTTTAAAAAGAACAAAAGTAACTTATCAAAATTACTTAGAATTAGCCTTTAAGCATTTTATAATTTAATTTATGAAAGAAATTCGCCAAACAATTGCAGAAGAATATGAACGATTTATCGAGTTTGGTAATTTACTAGACCGAAAATCTCGCCGCTATTTGGTGGAGTACTTTCGGCATAAATTAGAAAACACCACCTACCAACCACCTGACCTCAATGACCAATATTTTAAATATTTTCAAAAGGCTTTAGAAAATATCTTTTCTATTAATCGTTTATTACCCCTTTTACAGGATAATCAGCGTATTACACAGCACGTTGTGTTGGATACGCTACAATGGATTCGTAAGACCTTTTCCAAAGTTCGTGCTAAAAATCCGCATAAAGAGGAAGAAGATTTGTTGAAAGGTTGGGCGGTGACACCACTCAAAATCTTTACAGAACGATACCCTTACCTACTCAATTATCTAAAAACTCGATATACGCGATTAGAACTCGACACCGAATTTTATGCCGACCGCTTTAAAACTTTTTTTGCGAAGGATTTAAGTAAACGAACGGAGTCGGAAAAACAGAAATTCGAGTTGATTTTCACTGATTTATTGTCTCAATGGGATGCTTTATTACAAGGCAAAATTCTAAAATACCAATTGACAAAATTTGAAGAGGAAGAGGAAGGGTATACCGAATTATTAGAAGCCAAAGTGGAAGGCTACGATAGAATGGAATCGCTTTTTAACCCTGTAACGAAGTACCTCGGTTGGGATTTGTCAAAGGAATTATGGAAGGATACGTCCTTTCAAGTGTTGGAACAGTATGAGGATTTACTAAAGGATGAGGCTTCTATACAAGAATTAGCAGATTTGTTGGGCGAGATGAAAGAGGCAGAAATCATCATGGAGGAAGAGACCTTTGAAAAAACGATTGTGCGGAAAGAATGGGTGGTGGATGAATTGGCAAAGAGTGAAATTGTGGGGGTCCACGAAAGCCAAGATTTAAGTAACTTAGTCAGTTCCGAAGTTGGTTTATTGAGTGATAAGACCACCGAAGCCTTGTTTTTGAAAAAATATGTAGACAAACAATTGCTCACTTTTCGATATGAAGATAACCGTTTGGTTAATAGTCGAGACAATATCATGGAAGTCCATTCTAGAGTTAAACAAAAAGAAAAAGGGCCCTTTATTGTCTTGGTGGATACCAGTGAATCTATGTCAGGTCGCCCCGAACAAATAGCTAAAGTGCTTTGTCTGGGCATTCTAAAAATGGCAATTAAAGATAATCGACGTGCCTTTTTGATTAATTTTTCTATTGGCATCCAAACACTCGATTTATTCGACATCTATAATTCCTTAGAAGATGTGGCGGCATTTTTAAGAATGTCTTTTAATGGTGGAACGGATGCTTCGCTTGCTTTAAGTGAGGCACTTCGACAACTTAGAAAAAATGACTACCAAGATGCAGATGTCCTAATGATTTCGGACTTCATCATGTATCGTATTGATAAAGACGTTTTGGATGATATTCGCTATTTTCAACAAAATAAAGGCACAGAATTTCATAGCTTAACGCTTTCAAAAGAGGCTAACAGTGAAATCTTGCAACGCTTTGACACCAATTGGATTTATGACCCACGACAAAAAGGGATTATTAAGGAATTGACTCGTGGGTTGGGAACGATTGGGGAACGGTGAGTTGGCAGTTGGCAGTTTGCAGTGGCAGACTTTAACAACTAGCATATCAGAAAAACCGACAATAACTTTTAACCTGTCAGCCGATAGGCTGATAACATCCAATAACCCCCTTAATATAACACTTTAATCAAATAAAATGTCGAAAAAACACTTCTTTAAATCGCTTGTAGCATTAGCCTTAATGCTTTCCTTCTCAATTAGTTATGCGCAAGACCGCTTTGACAAGGTAGAAATCAAAACAGAAAAATTAACCGATAATATCTATGTACTGTTTGGTGCAGGAGGCAATATTGGCATCTTAACTGGTGAAGATGGCGTCATTATGATTGATGACCAATTTGCGCCTTTGAGCGAAAAAATTTCAGCAGCTATTGCCAAAATTTCTGACCAGCCTGTCAAATATTTATTAAATACCCACTGGCATGGTGACCATTCAGGTGGCAATGAAAATTTCGCTAAAAAAGGAGCGATGATTATGGCTCATCGTAATGTGAGAAAGCGAATGTCAGAAGGGATGACGCGTTCTCCTGAAAGGATAACTCCTCCTGCTCCTGCCATTGCGCTACCAGTGGTGACCTTTTCTGATGATCTATCTTTGTATTTGAATGGGGAAGATATTCTAGCTATACATGTACATAATGCCCATACGGATGGAGATGCGCAGATTTATTTTCCCAAAAGTAATGTTTTACATATGGGAGATACTTACTTTAAAGCTCGATGGCCTTTTATAGATATTCAATCTGGTGGGTCGATTAATGGCTATATCAAAGCTTTGAATCATGCTTTATTTTTGGTAGATGAAGAAACACAGATTATTCCTGGACATGGTACGATGTCTAATCGAGCAGAATTAATGGCTTATCGAGATGTTTTAGCGACGGTACGAACAAGAATTAAAAAGGCTTTGGCTGACGGTCAAACTTTAGAAGCAATAAAAGCAGCAGATTATATTAAAGAATGGGAAGATTGGGGTGCAGGGTTTATTAATAATGATAGATTTATAGAATCGGTGGTGAAGAGTTTGGAGGGTAGTTAAGTTGCTGTAAGACGGAACTGTTTGTTCAAGCTACGATTTTGAAGTAACCGACTGCCCCATTACTATTACTAATTTAGGCAATTTAGCCTTCAGTCCTTCCGCACCTTCTGGCGTTACTTGTGTTTGCCACAAGAATAGTTTTTTCAAGTTGGGTAATTTTTCGATGGAGGTCAAGGCTGCATCCGTAACTTGTGTGCCGTAGAGGTTGAGGGTTTCTAAATTTTGGAGTTTTTCTAAGTTGGCTATTCCAGCATCTGTAATTGGATTTTGTTGGATTTGTAAACGGGTAAGATTTGGCAATTCTGCAATTTTTGCAAGCATAGCATCCGTAATGTTTTGATTGGCTAAATTTAACCAAGTGATTTGTTCTTTAGCGACTAATAATTTTTCGATGTCTGCTGCACTTGGCGTAGCACCTAGTTTATTATATCGAATATCTAAAAAATTATTCCCACTAGCCAATGGTGCACCAGTAAATCCTAATGTGGTCAAAGACTCCATACGGTCTGCCGGTAATGGCTCAACACTAGCTGTCTCCACGTAAGATTTTTTAACTAAACTTACTTTATAGCTATTTTCTAAAATCGTTTTTACCTCTTTTGGAACATTCATTTCAGCAATACTTTTTTCATAAGCAGCGCCTTCATTTATCCACCACCCTATCAGCTTAACTTCTTCGTAGCCAAGGTGTGTTTTTCCACCTGTAGGCATAAATTTTTTACTTATCGGGTCTTTCGTGATTCGTTCAAATAGTTCACTGTCCATAGCTTTTCCATTAACCAAAACAGGACCTCCATCTCCCCCTTTACTCAATAATTCTGTTGTATGCATTTGTAATCCACCGTTAGCTTTATCCGCATTATGACATTCGTAGCATCGTTTTTCCAACATAGGTTGGATTATATCTCGGTAAACTATTAAAGAATCTGGATTATTAAATTCTTGTTGTTCAGCTACTTTTTTTGTTTCTCCGAATGGCGAATATTCTGTCAAATAAGTCGCTCCGTGCGTCATGACTCCCCCGAAATGACCTGTTGCCATTAATAAGACGACTATAATCCCTAATAGCGTTTTATACAATACTTTTGGTAAATTCAACCATTCGCCTTTTATAAACAAAGCCACTATAGATAAAATGCCAACTCCAATCCCCAGCCATTTATGCCAAAATAAATGACTCTCATTATAACCACCTTGCTCTGCTAATAACCAACCCATGAAGGCTGCAATGACAGCACTGGCAGCCCCTAGTTTAAAAGTAAATAAAATAGCGGCATCCATATTCTTTGACCTTACTCTGGAATTAAAAAATTCCATCAATGCGCCGAGTAATAAAAAACCTATCGGCAAGTGTACAAATACAGGATGAAATCGACCTATGAATAAGGAAAAAGAACTTTCTAGTAAAAGCATTTATCTATCTAATTTTGAAAGTTGTGAACGGATAAATCGCCTAAATTTACCTTTTTCCTACTATTTTCAATAAAATGCTGCTAAAAATTATTATTTTCAATTAAAAAAGGAGTTAGCGACTACTGTCCCCAACTCCTCGAAATGCTGATAATGAAAATGATTGATTCGCTTCGTTAAAAGTAAATCATCGTAGGCCTTGCAACCGACAAAACAATTCTAACTCTCATTAAAATCGTTATCATTTTCTTTTATACGCTTTGTTTAGTAAATAATATTAATTGCCTTT
>CALLVC010000069.1 GCA_938010785.1 uncultured Saprospiraceae bacterium | reverse complement strand
CTTTCTCGAAAGTCATTTTCCGAGGCGTTCAATCCGATTAGTTCTTGCAAATTATAGGACCATTTACCCTTTGGCAAATGTAAGTCGTCATCTAATACATAGATTTTTCCAGTCGATTTTGTCCAGTAACTTGGACGAAGTCACACACTCTAATGATTTAATGATTTAAAGCTCGGAACTCGAAATGGAACAATAGCCAATGAATTAATTGAAAAAAATTAAAAATTAAGCGATTCTGAGATTTTGGCAGGTTAAAATAAAAGTTATTGTTTCTATCTTCGAAAGAACAACTCTGATAAATTGGTTATTTTATTTTTTACCATTTCTAGTTTTAGTACCTTATGTTTTGTAAAAGAATTTCACCTCAATTATTTATTTTTTAAATAGGGTAATCGTGTTAAAATATTAAAGAGAACCCTACCATTTTTACTAAGTTCCTGTAACTTTCAAATTACTATATACCCTATTGTTGCATTCCTTCCTTATTGTTGCATCCCTATCTTTTTATGTTTTCTGACCACCTATCTTGGATTTAATTTTTAATTAATCCATAAAAAAATGAATACATCAACCTCACTTTTAAAAAGGCTAAAAACAATACTTTATGAAAATATGGAAGACATTAATTTTGGTATTCCTGAATTTTGTGAAAGCTTAAATATTAGCAGGACGCATTTGCACCGAAAGATTACTGAACTAACGGGAGTATCTACTTCCCATTACATTAGACAATTACGATTAATAAAGGCAAAAGAATTATTGGAAACCTCCGATTTATTTGTTTATGAAGTAGCTTATAAAGTAGGGTTTAAGGATGTAACTTATTTCTCTGCATCTTTCTCTGCTATGTTTGGCTTTCCTCCTAAAACTACAAAAATCAATAAAGTATTCGACTTTTAATTTTTTCAACTAATTCATTGGCTATTGTTCCATTTTTTACATGTTCCTTCAAAGTCATTGTATATTTCCTCTATTATGTCTAATCCAATAAGCTATATACCAAAGCTATTAACAATTCTACATGGATACATTGATATACTCTATTGTTGCAATCCTTATCCCATTGTTGCAACTGTTTTTATTAAACTATCTTTTTGCCTACCTTTAGTTAAAGAATGTATAGAGTTTTGCCTTATAAAACACAACCGAAAAATATGAATGAACAACAGCACAAATCCGTAAAAAGCGAGTCAAATACTAAAAAAGCTCTTTTTCGGTTTAGAAAGTATAGTATACTAGGAAAGTTTAGTGTTTGTATGTTTGCTATTTCGCTACTGCTTTTTAGCTGGCCTTCTTGCACCCAATCGACTCAACAGTCAGAAAATTTGACCGATAAAACGATAACGAAAACCAATACTAACTCAGCAGATTTATCACCATCGTTTACAATAAAACAGGATACAAGTCGGGTAGAAGTTAGAGACATGAGCATCACCGCTGGAGGGAGTCGAGTACTTTCCCGTAGAAATAACCTACATCCAGATAGTATTCAACCTCCTAAAAGAATACCGATTAAAAATAAACCCGAAGAAAGACTACTTACTAATAAAGTCTATCCAGCAGGAAAGCCGCAAATAACAAAAATAATTAATCCACCTACGCCTTTTTTTGTTGATACTAGTCAACTAAAAAAGATACCTATAAAAGATATTACAATACCTGCTTCCTCTCCAAAACCAGTAGAAGCTTCATTGCCTCAATTTCGGAGTAATGCAAATTATGATATTCAACAATTAGGGATAGACCAGGGAATGATTAATTCTCATATAACTTTTGTCTATAAGGATAAAAGAGATAGAATGTGGTTTGCCACGCATGATGGGGCAACTCGTTACGATGGAAAAAACTTGACGACGTTTACCTCGAAACAAGGGCTAGAGGATAATCTTACATTAAGTATTTTAGAAGATAGTAAAGGAAATTTTTGGTTTGGTTCATTAGGTGGGCTAAGTCGCCATGATGGAACAACGGTCACTAATTTTACAACCAAAGAAGAATTCACCTATAACCAAGTCTATAATATTTTAGAAGATAATAAAGGAAAGATATGGTTTGTTGGTACTGGAGGCCTATATCGTTTTGATGGAACGTATTTGACTAATTTTACAACAAAAGCGGGTTAGCAGATGATATGGCTTGGTTCATTGAAGAAGATAGCCAAGGAATTCTTTGGATAGGTACAAGAGGAGGTCTAAGTCGGTTTGATGGCAAAAATTTTACCAATTATACCTCTAAAGAAGGGTTAGTCAATAATGAAATTTGGTATATTTTAGAAGATAGTCAGCAAAAAATTTGGTTGGTTACCAATGGCGGTTTGAGCTGTTTTGTCCCTAGTAGCCTCGAAGGTAATCAGGAGGGAAGTTTTACCAATTATACGACTAAAGAAGGCTTGCAATCAAATACCCTAGTGTCTATGGTAGAAGATAGTCAAGGTATTTTTTGGATAGGTGCAAGAGAAGGAGGTTTGACTCGTTTTGATGGCAACACTTTTACCCATATCAATACGGATGAAGGTTTAAGTAATCAAACCATATACTATATGGCAAATGGTAGTCAAGAAAATATTTGGTTAGGAACGGAAGGTGGAGGGGTGAACAGATTCCGCTTCAACAGTTTTACTCATTATACCGAAGAGGAGGGCTTGGGTAATTCACAAGTATTATCTTTATTAGAGGATAAATTGGGAAATATTTGGATAGGTACGGAGTATGACGGAGTGATTCGGTATGATGGAAAAAAACTGACTTATTTTACAACTAAAGAAGGATTAAGTTCGAACACAGTCAGTAGCATATTGGAAGATAGCCAAGGAAATATTTGGTTTAGCGGAACTGGTTTAAATCGATACGATGGCGAAAGTTTTACCCAGTTTACGACTAAGCAAGGGATAATTGGGGAATATATTAATACTATGTTTGAAGATAGCCAAGGGAATCTTTGGTTTGGTACGCCCAATAATGGAATATCTCATTATGATGGAAAAACATTTACTGATTATACAACTAAGGAAGGATTAAGTAAGAATAATATTACCTGCATAACAGAGGATAAGAAAGGAAATATTTGGATTGGCACGGTCGGTGGAGGACTCAATCGTTATGATGGAAAGAATTTTACGCATTTTACGACTAATGAAGGATTAGGTAGTAACCATATTGAATGTATTTTAGTAGATAGCCAAGACAACCTATGGATTGGTACCAGACAAGGTGGATTGAATTATTACGATGGTCAGAAAATGACCTTATTTAACGCCGAAGATGGATTATCTAATAATATCGTATGGTCGGCGATATTCACTTTACAGCGATATATTGGAAAGCACCTCATCGAATAAAGTACAGCTATCAATTGGAAGGATTTGACAAAAATTGGACAAAGCCTACGACGGAAGCAAAAGCCATTTATCAAAGTTTACCTTTTGGTAATTATACTTTCAAGGTAAAAGCTGTTGTAGACCATCAACAATGGAGTGTTCCGTTCAGTTATACATTCAACATTCAACGTCCATGGTGGCGAAGTTGGTGGGCATATCTACTTTATAGTTTATTATTTGTATCAATAGTGGGGGCAATTTTTAAACAATCAGAAAAACGGAAAGCAGAAAAAACAGAATTTCAACGACTGCTAGCAGAAAATAAATTACTTGCCTTTTCTAATAAAATCAAAAATAAAACTACTCCGAAAGAAGGGAGTTTTCTTAGCTTAGTGCATGAGACTCTCGAAGCACATCTTAGTGATGAAAACTTTGGAATAGCAGAATTATGTGAGTTGTTAAAAATTAGCCGAACCCAACTGCATCGAAAACTAAAAAAGTTAACGGGACAATCTACTTCTCATTATATACGCTCCTTACGCTTAGATATTGCCAAAGGATTATTGGAAAAAACAGATTTAAATGTCTCGGAAGTAGCGTTTACTGTTGGTTTCAGTAGTGCAAACTATTTTTCTAAAGTATTTAAAGAAGAGTTTGGGTCTGCACCAAAGGAAGTTCGTTAATTAAATAATCATGGCTCTTTGACAATTTTTGCATTGTTCCCGTCGGGCGACGAAGTCATCCGACGGGAACGACCGTCTCGTCGGATGGCTTCGCCGTCCGATGAGACTAATAAAGTATCTTTTGCAAAAATTGTCAAAGAACCATAATCATTCACATCTTTACATGAGTAATAAAAATCTTGCTGCTCCACCAAAAACTGCTCCTGTAAAGGCCCCAGACCTTTCTCCCCTGCCCTATCATTATCAAAAAAGGATAGTACCTCTGAAAATTGTCGCTTTTCCAAATAAGGAACTATCTGCCATATCGTTGTAGTAAATATCTAGGCGGTCAGCATACAATTTGACTTGTACCATCTTTCCTGTAAATTCTTCTGGTACAGAGTAATGGTTCGTTTTGACGCAAATCGTTGAATATTTGTCCACCCGATACTGTTCCCAAGTAGCGCATTCCATCGGAGCAGCAGGTAATAGTCCTAGATAACCAGATGCTCTTTTCAGTAAATCACTAGGGCTTTGCGATTTACCTCTTGGAACTTTAGCATTTAATTTTTCCACGACCTTAAATAAATATTCATTAGCTGAAGCTTCATCTCCAAATTCATCTTGTACTGCAAAGGCTTTTCGTCTAATAT
>CALLVC010000068.1 GCA_938010785.1 uncultured Saprospiraceae bacterium | reverse complement strand
CAACATGGGATGACCTCAATGTCTAGCTCTCGAGTTAGGGGTACTACACAACCTAAATCCGTTGTGACTGTTAGAGTAACTACTGGGGTACCTATAGTTGTGAAACTAGTTGCCACGTTTTGTCCCGTTACATCAGCATCCCCAAAATTCCAAGTCGTAGAAGTGATATTTCCTTGAGTAAAAGTTGACGTATTGGTAAATTCTAATGATTCCCCATAACAGATGTCAGTAGTTGAACTAACATCAAAAGAAAGACTAGCAGGACTACTAATGACGCCACTAACTTCAACTGGACAATTATTATTATCGGTTACCGTAATGTCATAATCTCCGATAGCTAGATTTGAAAGGGTCGTACCATTTTCGAAGTTAATGCCATCTGTCGTGTATTTATAAGGCATTATTCCACCATTTACATCTAGCGTAATACTTCCATCCATATTAGTTGGACAACTTACATCGTTGAAGTTAGAGATGGTAGCTGTTAAAACCTCTGGGTCTGCTAATGGTGCGGTCATTGCTGTGTCTGTACAGCCATTCGTATCTGTTATTACCACCGTGTAGACTCCAGGACTTAAATTAGCAATACTTCGGTTTGTGGAACCATTGCTCCATTCATAAGTGTAATCAGGAGCACCTCCTGTAGCAGTGACGATTGCGGTTCCATCATTGGCTCCATTACAAGTTATGCCGGGGCGACTATCTATTATTGAGGTGATTTGGTCAGGTTCTGTCAAGGTGAAATCTACCGTGTTGCCCGTACATCCTTCACTATCAAAAACATTGATAGTGAAGGATCCTCCCCCTAATCTAGTGATAGAAGTTTCGTCCAAAGGCCCATTTCCATCATTAAAATCAAAAGTCAATACACCTACTGCGTTGGTTGCAGTAATCTCTATAGAGCCATCGTCTTCACCAAAACAGCTTGGGTCGGTAGGGTTATTGGCGGTAATATCGAGCTGTTTTTCGTCTAATTCTATTGCTTGAACGGTGTCTGTACAACCGCTTGCATCTTTAACGACCACGATGTAGTCTCCAATGCCTAATCCTCCAAAAGTTCCATCACTCGCAACAAAGTCACCATCGTTTCCTAGGTCATACTCATAAGGGGCTCGCCCACCTGTAGCTGTAATTTCTATTATACCATCTTCTATTCCTCCACAAGATGGAGCGGTCACCGCATCCGTAGCACTCAATGCGCCAGGTAATTCCAGTGCAAATTCCATAGAATCTCTACACCCTGCTGCGTTAGATACCGTAACGGAGTAGTTGTCTGGAGCAAGCATGCTACGGTCTTCGTCGCTTACACCGTCATCCCATTCGTAAATCGTTGGGAAATTGCTAACATTGGTGACTTCTATATCAATTGCTCCGTTAACATCACTGGGGCAAGCTACTTCTGAGATGATAGGATTATCATCAATCGTTATTTGATTAGTGGAATTACAACAATCATTAATTTCTACGGTTTCCTCGAACAAAGCCGTACAACCAATATCGGTAGTAACTGTTAATTCGATTTGTTTTGTACCATTTGATTGGAAGGTGAAAGCCTGAGGTACACTTGGTATCGTTGTTTGATTAGTAACGTCTTCTCCATCATTAAAACTCCAAGCATACTCAGTAATACTCCCATTAGCAAAGGTTATCTCATCACTACTAAAAATGATTTCATCACCAAAACAAGCAACAGTATTATCTGGAGTGATTTGCCCAACAGGACCAACAAATTCGCCATTCCCCTCAAAAGAAATAGAGAAGCCTCCATCAGATGTTGTGTTTTCTATCATTAGCCCATAGAAAGTACCGGGGGTCATTTCTAAAGTTCGCATAAAGCCATCTGGGGCTGTCGCGCAATCCTCTTCTGCGATGATGTCATCATTATCGCCATCTCTAAGACCAATAGCACCTGTTCGACATGGAAAAGCACAGCGTAGTACGCCTTTACCCGTTCCGTCATTTGCGCCATTAGGTAATTGGAAAAGAGAAAAACTGAATTGGTCGGTTGTTTGATTGGGTTGTATAGTAAAATCTAGGAGCTGTTCTTCAAAGGGGTCTCCTCCAGCTTCCCAAACGAACCAAGTAGTATTTTTTTCCTCAAGATTTAATAAACAGCCACTATCTGCTTCTTTGGTATCTGTTCCAGCTCCTATAAAAGATTCAACTGTTACTGTTCTTTTATCACAAAGAATGGTCGCATCGCTCAAATCTGGCTTCGCATCCTGCGCTTTTATACCTGTTCCACCTACTAAAAGTAATAAAAAACAGCACATTAATTTCTTAGAAAAAGTATTCTTCATAGCTAATATAGGTTGGGGGGTAACTTTTTGAGTAAATCCGTTGAAAATCATAATGGAATTTAATAGAAAAAAGTGGACTAACATAGTCTGACTTTGCAACTCTTATAACGTTAATAATTAGGCGAATGGTGTTCCATATGCCTTAAAATGTGGGCAAAAATAATAGAAAATGTAGTCTAGCCGATTTTTGAGGAGGTTATTTGGGAAATCTTTTGAATAAAAAAAGGTTTTACGAGAAATATATATGCTCGTAAAACCCTTTTTATTTATTTTTTTAGATTGTTTTGCAGGCTATTTGACCAAAGTTAGGTCTCCTCCAATTGTTTCTACCACATCATCTATAAATAATACTTGAGCGACAAAGGCATATACGCCCGGAGGTAGCTCTCTTCCATCAAATAATCCATCCCAGCCTGTTTGTAGACTATTCATTGGTAAATTTTCACCATGATAAACTAGGTTACCCCATCGGTCATAAATTTGTAACTCGTTGATTAATGCTGCTGCTGGACCGCCAAAAATACTAAATCGGTCATTATTGCCATCGGCATTAGGAGAAAAGGCATTAGGGATATAAAGCGGCCGATTTGGATTTACAAATATGGTAATGGAGTCCGTTGCTATACAGTTCGTTTCATCTGTAATAGTTACAACAAATGAAGTCGTAGTTGGAGGAGTAACTGTTGGGTTCGGACAACCCACACAATCTAATAAATCAGGATTAGACCATGAAAAATCAACCGTTCGACCGAAAGGTCCTGTAACTACTTGGAGATCCGCAGAAAAACCTAAATCGATAGTTTGATTTTCCCCTGCGTCTACGACTAGTGCTTCTGGTTGGGTAATGCTGGCAGTCGTTGTTTCAGAGCAACCATTAGGGTCTCTTATCGTGATGGTATAATCGCCTGCTGGCAAACCTGCTAAAATGGAGCTACTTTGAAAATTAGTGCCATCTACACTGTATTCGAAATTTCCGTTTCCTCCTGATGCTTCTACTGTAATGCTACCCGTTTCATCTCCGAAGCAAATCGCATCCTGAACATCTGAAACGGCTGCATTTACTATCGTTGGTTCAATGATAGTAGCAGCACCTGTAACTTGGCAATCATTGTCATCTGTGATTACCACTGAATAAGTTCCCTCAATTAAATTAGTGATTTGTTCGCTGGTTTGGTTATTATTCCATAGATATTCGTATGCCCCTGTGCCGCCTTCCACTATTGTGGTTATCATTCCATCGTCGGCTCCTTGACAGCTGATATTGGTGGTGTCTATGGCTAATGTTAATTCATCAGGTTGGTCTACTATAAATTCAAACGTTCCAGCACATAGGTTAGCGTCTCTAACATTTAGTTGATAAGTATTGGCAGGAATATTATTTAAATTATTATTAGTAACAAAACCATTTCCATCATTCCAATTATATTCATATCCAGGTTGCCCATTAGCTATACTAACCGCAATTCTTCCATTACTAAAATCAAAGCAAGTAGGCATTTGTCTAATCAATTGGTTGGTATCTAATAATAATTCTAATTCTCTTAATTCTATTAGGTTTATTTCGGAACAACCATTCGCATCAGTAATAGTTACGGAATAGTCATCTGCTGAAAGATTGGATAAAGTAGTCGCTTGTGCATCTCCCATACCAAAATTAATGAGCATTGGCCCTGCTCCATTTTGAATATTTAATTCGATAACACCATCTGTTCCTCCCCCACAAGTTGGTGCTGTTAAATCGGTCACTACCTCAAAAGGAGGAATGGAGTCTACTGTAAATGGAAAAGAATCTCTACAGGTGGCCTCGTTCGTAATAGTGACTATATATTCTCCTGGTTCTAGATTAGATAAATCTTCTGTATTGGATGAATTATTCCATTCTAAAAAATTGATGTCGGAATTACTTGTTACGGTCAAATCTATTGCACCTCTTTGGTCTCCACATATTACATTTTCTACCTCGTCAGTAACGGTAATATTATTTAACATTTCACAGCAAGGCTCTACAACAACTATAGAAGATTCAATATCACTGATTTTACAACCTAAATTGGTCGTCAAGGTCAATACTACTGACTTTTCCCCTGGTTCGGAATAAGTAACTGTATGTGGGCCCGGTCCCGTCACTGAAGTAGCTTCAGCACCTACGCCAAAAGTCCATTCGTATTCGGTAATTTGTCCTGCTACAAAACGAGAATTAGCTCCAGTGAAAGTAACTGCTTCTCCTGCACAGACAACATTAGAGGTAGTACTAAGAATGGCATCAATTTGTGGTTCTGGTCCTTGAAATTCTCCATCTCCGCCAAATTCCATGGAAAAACCATTGCCTGATTCTGAGAAGTTATTAATTAAAACGCCATAGGCAACTCCTTCTCTCATTTCTAAGGCTCGTACAAAACCATCTTCTCCTGGGTCGCATTCGGAATCTTCTGATTCATCGGTCGATGTTAAATCTAGACCTGTGGGCCCTGCACAGGGTGGGGCAGAGGCCATACATCTGAGTGGAATTTTTCCAGACGAATTATTTAAGCCATTAGGTAATTCATATACAACAAAATCCAAATCATCTTCGGGGTTGAGTGGAGTTAAGGTAAATGTTAATAGTCCATCATTGGCAGCTATCCATGTAAACCAAGTCGAACTTTGTTCTGAAGGTTGAGCGTTACCAAAAAAATCGGGTACACTTAAACAGGTTCCAAATGCTTCATCATTGTCATTTCCTGTACCAATGACTTGTTGAATAACAAATTTTGATTTGTCACATAATACAGAAGCTATCTCTAAATCAGACCCAGGTTCTACAGGTGGGAAATAATTGTCTAAACACATCTTAAATGTCCCTTCTCTACCGCCTCTACCTTGAATTCTGATGAGATAGGTTTGACCTGGTACTAAGCCTCCTTGGTACAATTCTACGACATCACTAGAAGTTCCTCGCTCACATTCTAAAACTTGGAAACCAGTGTTATTCTGCCCACAGTTATCTATATAAAGTTCTGCTTCTGGTTGACTTAGCGTCCCCCCATTTCCATCTCCACCAGTATTTCCAATGACTGTTAAGGTTAAATCTGTCGCAATTGCCGTAAATCTAAACCACACATCACTTCCATTATTAGAAGTACAACTCCCTCCTGAAAAATTGGTAGGCGCAGCATCTTCGTTACTGTATTGCCCTACTTCAGAACATGCTTGGGTAATATCATCGATTAGGATTGCATCAATACATTCATCATTAGCTGGTTGGGCGAATAACAAAATCGGACAAAGTAATAGAACTAGAAAGCTAAATAAACTAGCCCTTTTGCTTGAGTAAAATTTATTCATTAGAAGGTGATGTTTTAAAAAAAAATAGTCCGATGGGGATGTCTTTAAGGTGATTTGGGTATGTGTCTACAAAAAAGAACACTTTTACCTATTTGTTGGTTAATATTTAACGAAAATTGTTGTCGGCTTATGTATAAAAAAGATTAAAACGACGTGTAGTAGCCAAACTTAAGGGTATTCGATGAGAATTAGTCAGTTGTAAATTAATTTTGATATGAAAATAGGTTATTTTATTTCAAATAAGGGTTTTCTTATAAAAATTCCATACTAAGCGTTCCTAATAAATTTTGCCGTATCGAACGGCAAAATTTATAAAAAAGGGATTTAAAGGGTGAGCTAGAATAGATTTTCGGAGAAAATCTATTTTAGCTCACCCTTTAAAAACCTTTTTTGATTTGATTGGACTCGATGTCCAATCAAATCAATACTAAAGCAGGTGTTTTCATTTTTATAAAAAAACCCTACTATCGCTTATCTATAAAAGCGAATAACCCCAAATCACTTAAGAAAGAGAGAGAAGAGCCTTTGTTCTCTCTTACCTTCTTAAAAACAAGCAGATATGAGAAAACTAACAACACCGAACCACACAACACTATTAGGAATTATTTTCTTTTGTCTTCCTTATATTGGGCAGGCACATCCAGTAGATTCTAATCTTACAATTTTTAAAAAATTAGTAAATGATAGCATCAGGCATATAACAATAGAAGCCGATTTTGATTCTCTCTTCAATTATAAGAAATTGACAGATGAACAAAAGGCAAAATTGACCATCAAAAATCCTAATGGGACTACTCAAGAATTAGGTATAAAAGTAAAAACTAGAGGAGTATATCGAAGAAGGTATTGCGAAGTACCTCCTTTACGATTGAACTTTAAAAATGAGGAATTAGATTCGATGGGCCTCAATAAAGCATACGATAAGCTGAAATTAGTAACCCACTGTGTAGAAAATGAAAACGCCGAACAAGTTTTGCTAAAAGAGTATTGGACCTATAAACTATATAATGAATTAACCCCTAATAGTTTTAAAGTTCATTTAGTAAAGGTGACGTATATCAACACAAGAGATACATCAAATCAAACAGAACGCTTTGGTTTTTTAATCGAAAATAATAATGAAATGGCCCATCGTTTAGGAGGAGAGCTTGTAGTTAAATATGGATTAACCCCTGATAAATTAGTAGCATCTAGTCATCAAAACGCCATGTTGTTTAATTATATGATAGGCAATTTAGACTGGCATATAGAGTTAAAGCGGAATATAAAACTTGTTCAACTTCCAAATAAGGAAGAGATTATGGTAGTTCCGTATGATTTTGATATGTCAGCCATAGTATTTCCATCTTATGCTCGTTTGAATCCAGATTATGGTCAAGAAAATTTCACAGAGCGCTTTTGCGTAGGTCGCTTCTCCTCTAAAGAAGCGCTAACGGTAACTACGCAAAAGTTTCTAGGTTTAAAAACAGATTATCTGACAGCATTCAACGAATGCCCCTATTTAACCAAGAAAAGTAAAATTGGGATGGCGGTCTATATTAAAAGTTTCTATAGACAACTAAATAGGAAAAAGAAATTAAAGAAAGTGTTTTTATAACATCACCTTCTTATCGGCAGGTTGAAATTTGCCAAAGTTTAAAAGATAAATATTGAGAGAGTTTATGAGACGTAATCACTATGAAAATTAGTGGTTACGTATTTTTTTGTCCCTATGGCATCCGACCTAGAGCAAATCTAGTATAGAAACCGTTTTATCTGTGTATTTTTCAAAGAAAAATCAGTGTCGAATCCTATCTAATTGGGTAGGTTAATTTTTATCACTTCCCTAAACCTATTTAAAACCATAAGTAAAAAAGTCCACGATAGCCATCGGGAGTAGAGAAGAGAGAGCAGATTTTCTGAACGTGCCCTAGATAAAAAATGAAGAAAACACGCTCGGAAAACAAATCCTACCCTTCGGAAAACGCCACCTTTAGTTCGGACAAAATGATGATTTTATCCAAAGATTTAGAAGTATCTTGCAAGCGGACATCCACCAAAACTCAACACAGGTTTAGTGTTTTTGGACGAACTACTAAACCAAGAAAAGAAAGGTAAAAATTCGCTTTTCACAGAAAAAAGGTCTCAAAATTCAAGTAAGACAAAATCCGCCAAATTTGGTTTTTAAGAAGCAAAAGTGCTGCGGGACTTTTAGGAAATTAAACAGTTAAGGCAAAATAAATTAATAAAGTGGTCATTTTGAGGAAATATTTTTTTCCTAGACAAGGCATGAACCCGTACGGGTGAACCGCAAAGCGGATGGGAGGCTTACAGACATAGCACCGCTATGGCGAGCCTGCCTGCCGGC
>CALLVC010000067.1 GCA_938010785.1 uncultured Saprospiraceae bacterium | reverse complement strand
TTACGTGGTAGGTTTATCTTCTTTTAAAATATTAAATAACCCCATACCTCGCTCGTATAATTGCGGAATGGAATTTGCTCTTAGTCGATGATTTTCTTTGTATAAAATCAGGTAATAATTTACCCCTTCCATATGCCAGCCTCGTTCTTTACTGAAAAAATGTAAAATCTCATCCGTCATTTTAAAACGGATATAATCTTCATCGTCTCCTTGTAACAAGTAATTGCCAGAAAATTTTGGAAAGCGTTCAAAATCAATGTCTTGTTGCATGCCAAAATAACTACCCAATTTGTGCATAATGGTCTCTGGTTTCATCACAAATTGCGGTAAACCTAAGTTTTTTGACCGCATCAGAAATACTGTTTGCGCCACCAATCGCCGACTCTTCCCATATCCTGTTTCAAACTGATAGTCAAAGATTTTAATCCTATCTTCCATCCACTCGTCTTGCTTTTGCATGATATTGTAGGCCATACGATTCTGCCCTTGTCTAAATAGCTCAAAATCAGATACTTCTCTAGTTACACTATATTCTTCTTGCAACACAAAATCCATTTTGAGCCGATGTGCAACCGCACGCATTTGACCTTCCCTTGAAGGGTTATGGTTTTTAGTTTGATTACGATTTCGTTGATTTCGGTAGGCGGTGAATTTCTGTTTTGACATACAAGGACTTTCTTAAGATTCAAACTTTCAGATTCGAGTAAAAATCAAAAATAAGAAACGTTCTTGAAAAATAGCATTATATCCCCAAAGTTTGCTTAATCTCTTCGGAATAAGCTGCACTTGTGCGCAGATTTTTATTTTCAACTGCTCTGCCGCTCCGCCTTTCTGCCTCTCTGCCTCTCTACCTCTCCGCCTTTCAGACTCAATTCTCTCCGCATCTCCTTAATTTCGGCTAAGGTTTTTGCATCCAAATTTGCCACCTTTCTCGCGTTATTCCAATGGCTAGCATAATCTCGCCAAAGTGCTGAAAAGACCCCAAATAAAGGTAGGGTACAAACAAAAAGTAAATACCAGATATTGCCCCAAATAGCAGCGGCAATAAACAGCACCCAGAAATATATATTGTAAAGAACAGCTCCCATTCCTACTTGAACAGAAGCATAAAATTTAGGTTGTTTGATATTTCTATCTGCGTAAATTTTTGGTAATTGAGTGGGGATATAATTGGTGATAATTCCAATTAAAAATGGGATAAAGCCAATAATTAGAGCAAAAAACGTAAAGAAACTATAGTACCTTGTTTGCGCAACTCCTATATCTGAAATACCTAATGCGGTTAATTTTGAGTTGTAAGCAGCCATTTTATTTGCTAAATCCTTTTTGTGTGAATCCTCCAGATTATTAAAACGGTCAATCATTCCAATAAAGTCAAATAATCTAGAAGGTTTAGTGGAAATCAAAGGAAAAGGGGGATTCATTTGATTATTTTCTTCGATTTTCAATAATTTATCGGCTAACTCATCATCTGTAGGATTTTCTACATGAATCACCCTTTTTCGTAGTTCTACTTTTAATTTGTCTGTTAATAATTTTACCGCTCGTCGAGGATTTTTTTCATGCGCTTCGAAATAGTCAGATAATGGAATAGGTGGGCCAAAGTCAGCATATATATTACTTCGAAATCTACTTGCGTCCATATAATTAATGCCTATCGGAACGACTACAATATCCTTTGCATCATATTTTTCGTAAGCACCAAAAGCCAATCTAGCAGTTCCTTTTTGGATGGTTCTTAGCCGTTTTTCTAACTTTGATTCCCCTTCTGATAGGATGAATATATTTTCTCCTTTGGCTAATAATTTGTAACAATAATTTAAAGTAGCTTCATTTTTTTTCAAATTTGCCATTCCATCTTGTGCCCGATAAATTGGAATACATTTGATACTTCTTAAAAAAGCGGCTGTTAATTTTCCACCACTAAACATATCGCCACGAAGCATAAAGTTTCTAGCCTTTAGTGTTGACCCTCCGATATAAGCTGGTTCCGTAAAGGCGGTTGGATGATTACAAGCCAAGATGACTGCCTTATCATCAGGAATTTTATCCATGCCAGTAAAATAGGTTTTGGCGTAAAAATATCGGGCATACCAACTTACCCAAAGCCTTAGAATGTAATATAGCATTTGTTTGTTTTTGTTTATAGGCATGAGAGGTATAAAGGTAGAGAGGTATAAGGGTAAAATACACAATTGGGATGTTCCCAATTTAAAATAATGTTTACCTATTTTTGATTACTTGCAGGGTACTTTTAAAGGCTAGCCTTTTTACCTCTGCACCTCTATACCTTTGCACCTCCCTTCTCAAACTCCCTCAATATCGTCTTACGTTGTGTTTTTAAATTTTCAATGATAGTTGCGTCTGTTTTATAAAACTGCCTTCCTTGTGTCCATTTCTGAAGGTATTCATAATATTGAAGTGCAAAGAAACCTAAAAATGGAATCATTATTACAAAAATTATCAAAAATATTGATTTGGAAAAAAGACTGAGTATTAATAAGATGGGAAAATATACGATGTATCCTGCCAATGCCATGGAGGCTTTAATGGAGGCGTAAAAAGTAATGCTCTTTACTTTATTTTCTGCTAAATATCTACCAAACTGTATTGGTAAAATATTAAACAACCAACCTAGGGCGAATGGCAAAAAGCCTGCAATAATTCCCAAAATTGCTAATGGATGATAAAAATGGGGCTGAACAATGACTTCATCTACCAAATTATTTTTTAGAAGGCTGGTCTGGTAAGTATGAATCTTGTCCATCAATTCTTTTTTAGCCGTAGGTGTCAAGCTATTAACTTTGCGGGCTACATAAATAGCCTTCTCTAATGGTTTCCGATTGGCAGCTTGAACAGGGAAATTAGGTGTTGGGTAATTATTTCTGTAAAATTCAAAGAAAGCTTCACATAAATCTTCGTCCTCTTTTTGGTCAATGTGTATGACTAAATTCTCCAACCTTTCTTTAAGTATAGAAGTTACTTTTTTGATAATTTGAGCTGGGTTTTCCTCCTCACTTCTTATAAATGCTTGTACAGGAATTGGGTCGCCAATTTCGAGCATTACTTCAGACCGATAATTTAGAATATCTGCGTAATTGACCCCAATTGGAACTATCTGAACATCCAAATCGGGATATTTATCTATTGCACCTAAAGCCATTCTTGCAGCACCTTTTTGAATTGGACGCAACCGTTTCTCATGTTTTGTCGTTCCTTCTGCAAGGATTAAGATTTGCTCATTTTTATTCAATAAGTCATAACTAATATTAAGTGTGGAAAAATTCCTTTTTAATCCTTTATAACCAATATCTTTTAATCGAAACATTGGTATCATGTGCAACGACATGAGCATGGCAGCATAAATTGGCTTTTGGAATAAATCTCCTCTAACCATAAAATGCAGTGGTCTAGGAAGGGTAGTTGCTAAAATACAAGGTTCTAAAAATGCACTAGGATGATTGGCTGCAAGGATAATAGGTTTATCGTTTGGAATTTTCTCTAAGCCATTGAGGTAAATCTTGCTAAAGTAGGTCTTTAAAGCAATTCTGGCAAGTGGACGAACAATTCTATATGGTAACCTCATTATTTCTTTGAATCAGGTCACAAAAATAGTAAAAACTACAAAAGAAACGGATAAAATTAGATAGTGACTTAAATTAAAAATTTATCGTCAGAAAAACATTGATAATCTTAATCGCGTAAAAAAAATTGCTTATCCCCATTTTTAAACCGTTTATGTACCAAACTATTAAATGGACTGATATTTTTTTTGGACTATTTATCACATTAAACTTATCTTGCCGACTATGCCGTCAAAAAAATATTTAATTGTTATCGGAGGTCCAACTGCATCTGGTAAAACCAAAGCAGCGATAAAGGTGGCTAACCATTTTGGTGTAGAAATTATCTCTGCTGACAGTCGTCAGTTTTATAGAGAAATGACTATCGGTACAGCTAAGCCAACAAAAGAAGAATTGAGCAGAGCGCCTCATCATTTTGTCAATAATCTAAGTATTAAGGACACTTACACTGCTGGTGACTATGAAAGAGAAGTTATTCCCTTCCTAGATAAATTATATGAAAGCTATGATGTCGCCATCTTAGCGGGAGGTTCTGGTTTTTTTATCCAAGCAGTTGTAGAGGGTTTGGATGATTTTCCAGAAGTGCCAAAAGAAATAAGAGATAAAAATCAAAAAGATTTTGAGGAAAAAGGACTAAAATATTTACAGAAGCAAGTAAAAAATATAGAGCCAGAGTATTACGAAATTATGGAGAATAAAAATCCACATCGTTTAATCAGAGCATTATCTGTTTACCAAGCGAGTGGAAAACAGTTTTCTAGTTTTCTATACCAAGAACCTAAAATTCGTAACTTCGAGCCCATTTTTATATGTCTGGAGATAGAAAGACCTGTCCTTTATACTCGTATCAATGAAAGAGTCGATAAAATGATGAACAAGGGCTTATTAATGGAAGCCAAAGAACTCCACGAATATCGACATTTAACTCCCTTACAAACAGTTGGTTATACGGAATTATTTGATTTTTTTGAAGGAAAACATAGCTTAAAAAAAGCAAAAGAGCTAATTAAAAGAAATTCTCGCCGATACGCCAAAAGGCAAATGACTTGGTTCCGGAAAAAAACTTATTGGAATCGATTCTATGCCAAAGACCCTGATGCAATTATCAAGTTTGTGAATATAAAATTAAACGCTGATTTAGAACGGGAAAATAAGCTTACTTAAGGAAGTAAGCAAAAAATAACCTGCCAGATTAGTTCTATTATGGCAACTGACCTAGAGCTAGTTTAGTCTAGTAACGGTTTTATCCGTGTATTTTTCAAAGAAAAATCAGTGTCGAATCCTATCTCGTTAAGTAACGAGTGAAAAATAAGTGGTGCATTTTGGCAAGGGAAATTTAGCACTAGACAAGGCAAAAAACGCAGGCGATGCCTAGCATCGACGAGTATTTTTAACGCAGTATAGTTCTAAATTTGACAGCCATAAATGTGATAGTTATTATTTAGTCGTTACTAAGTAGTTTATTTTTACCACTTTTCTAAATGAATTTCTAATTCTAAGTCTAAAAGTAACAGACTTAACCTACTTTTAAATTCACTTGTCTACCGAACAAGCAAGTATTCATCATTTATGATTTAAAATAAAAAAAGGGACCCAAAAGATTGCTCTTTCAAGTCCCAATTTGTGTTGTTTGTTTTTTAGGTGGTCAGTTTGAATTAAAAATTTAGACTAAGGTACTTTAGAATTTATACCCTTATAAATAATTGCATAAATTTTGAAAATACATAATCCTTGGCAAATTTTTAATTGGCAACTGATTGCCAAGTGAAACGAACAGCACAAGGTAACCAAGCTTAGTTGCGGATTTTAAAGGGTTTTGTGTGAAAACTTACTTTAAAAACCTACTGCCATATTCATCTTTACTCATAAAATAAGCGATAATAAATAAGGACTTTTGTTGGAAGGTAAAATTTAAAATTAGCAATCAATCTTTCCGATAAACGAAGAGATTAAATTTAGTATTTCAATTTGGTGGTTCAAAGTGAATCGAGCCAAAAAATTGTCGGACTAAATCCGAATTGCAAATTTCAAAATTTACTTATCCTAACTCGCTTTTTCTTTCTCATTCTCAGAAAAAATAAGAAATTTAAGGAGCTTTGCTGTTTTCAAAACGATACAAGAATTGAGCATTTTTGCAAATACGCTATTCTTGTAGGTTTTAGGTAATTTAAAAAAATTAATTAGCCACTAGGACTAATTTATCATTTTCTATTGCCCTACAGAAAACAGTTAAGAACAAATTCAGGTTTCACGAATGAAAATTGAATTCGTCTTTTGTTTAAAACCATAATCATCAAGTGTTTAAGCTTGTAAATTATTTAAACTAACATTGTATCATAAGATAAAAATACAGGTCAGTTTGTAGTTTTAAACGGGTGAATTACAATAAATTCAAAGAATTTAGTTATAATTCTTTTCCAATAAAAGGGACAAATTTTTGATGAATTTAGAAACAGTTTGAGTTTAACTTAATTGCATAATCTTAATAGCCAGTTGCCCGGTTTTAAAATGAATTGATTTAGTTGGATTCAAATCATTTACTAATCAAAAATTAATTCTATTGGAAGAATTAGAAAGAACTTTTAGAAATGGTATTCCAAATTGAGTCTCCACATCAGCAAGCCAAATGAATGACTAACTTTAAATGAGCACCAAACTCGTAAAAACTATTTTAAAAGTTCATTTCCGATAGACCTCGAATTAAAACAAGCCATTTGATATAATTATCGATTCTAATCCTATTCATCCAAAAAATAACTACTCTTTCAAGTTTTCAATTTTTAGATTTTCAAAAAAGAAAAATAAACTATAACTAAACTTGTTCTAAATCTAGTCTAAATCATCAGCGACTATAGGAAAAACTAACTTTCATTAGAAATACCTGCCATCTAATGATAAACTTAATGTGCTACTTTAAGATAAAATCAACAACATCTCAACGAATCAGCAAATCTATTTTCCTTTCGGTCAAAAAATTATTTGAGTTATTTTGATGGATTGATTTGCTTTAGAAGCTATCAAATTTTGTCCATTAAGCTATATTTTTAAAAATTACTTTTATTAGGCAATTTAAATATATTTCAATATAAATCATTAACTTTTTAACAATTATAGAAATTTTATTTTCCCTTTCGGGACTATAAAGGTACAAATATATTGAAGTAAAAAGCAAGTTTTATTTTTCCACATTACATTCACAAAAGTTATCCACAATTGTTAATTAGTTGATTTACATTTCATTATGGGCGAAAAGAAAGACAAAAAAAGATTACATTTTTTTTAAAATAATGCGTTCTGATAATAACTATGTTCTCCAAAGACAAAATTTAATACTGTTTCTATACAATCCCAACTCCACAGTTTTTTCAAAGACGATTAAAAATTACTTTGGATATTTAAAAATGATAATAGCAATATCAATTATGCTACCAACTATCTATTACCTACTGCTCATCCCCCACCACCGCTCGCTTCTCCCAAGCCCTCACCAACATAATAATCGAGCTATAACTTTTCATACCTTCTGAAATGCCTTGACTTTTTAAATACGAATCATAAGCTGCATAACGTAATTTGGGTAATATATCAGGATATTTGTCTAAGTTTTCATTGATGACATCTAAATCAGCTAAGAATCCTTTGGGTAGTGTTTT
>CALLVC010000066.1 GCA_938010785.1 uncultured Saprospiraceae bacterium | reverse complement strand
AATCAATCAACTGAAAAGCAAAGTTGTTAACTTATTTTTGTCAGACTACTTAATTTGTAAAAAATTAATATATTCCAGTTTTTGATTTAGACATACTCTTAGTAACGACAAAACAAATGGTGGGTATTATTAGGTCTTTTTGTAGGGAGGTATAGAAAAAGTTATCGTGTTAGGGTAGGGGTTAGGAAATAAATAACCTACCCAAATTTTAGGCAACTATTTTTTTCTCAGGCAAGGCAGAAAACAGGAACGAAGTGGTGCGAAGCAGAAAAGATTCAGTGAATCTTTTCAACGCAGTGAACCGCTTGCGGTCGGTTGGCTTTGCTTTTGCCTTCGCTCTTTGTGCCTCTGGGCACAAGCCAGCTCGAAGGCTTTCTAACGCAGCATGAGGAAAAAAGAGCCAGTAAAATAAGTAGAGTATTATTTGCCTAAGCACTTCAACTATTTCGTAAAAGGAAAAACGATGGGAAAAAATTGTAGGGTGTGAAAATATTCGGATTTCTTATGGTTGTTGCAAAATTAAATTAAATAATTTGAGCAACTATCCTGTACTGTCTTATGGTCTAGAATACTAACATTTTCTATTTAATGGAGATCCCCATAATTCCGCTCATCTGATGCCCCTTGCAAGGAAGGTGTCAACCTAATCCAGGCATATTCAATTTTGCCTATAATTAAGATTATATTAAAAAAAGTGTGCACGTATTGTGTAAAAAACTACAAGTGATAGAAATGTATGAGATACTAAATATCTCAAAATATATACTATATAAATATGTGAAACAGGCAAAGGAGAGAAAATGAAAATTATCAAATCACTATTTTTTCAAAAGCGTAACTTTCTGTACGAATGCCCCCGCTAGTCCTTAAAGAAGGTGTTAAATATTTTTTGACTTCTTTAGAGAAACCTACAGAAATTGTAAAAATTGCGCATCAGAAGGAAAACTTTCTACTTCTAAATGGGCTAAAATGTGTAAATGCTCTACGGATACTGCCCTTCGAGATATTAAAGATTTGGAAGAGAAAGGTATATTGGTGAAGGAAGTTGGTGGTGGACGTAGTACTCAATATGTATTGAAAAAAAATCGCAATCCCTCAAACTGAGGAATTGCGATAGAAGACTCATTAAAATGGTAATTTTTTAAGGATTTACAGATATGCCAAACCCGCCTTACTGCATACGGGTAAGTCTCAAAGATTTGGCATATCTAATCCAAGAAAAAACACAACACTATCTATCTCCACCCCCGAAATCATAAGTCAAAGTAATAGAAGACCGCCTACCAATTTTAGGCATATTTGGGAAAGCTCTATATTTAGTATCAAATAAATTTTGAGCACCTGCATTGACCGTCAAGCCAAAATCGAACTTATAGCCAACACCTAAATCAACAAGAATTTTTTCATCCGTTTCTCCTGCAAATTTTCCATCAAAAGAAAGGAACGAATCATCGTGTTGGAAAGATACATTGGCTCTCCAACCCATTGCACCACCATAATTAGCACCTAGTCTGAATTTATTTTTAAACGAGTAAATAAAATAAGTTAGGTTTTAAAACCTAAATAATTAGAATCTTCCATTTCAAAATATTACATTTGCTTTGTAACTGGCGAAAAAATAATTGTTAGATGGCTTGACTGGTTGATTGTTGGTGTATGTGACTTAAGCCATCAAACATTTTAATATTCCATCTACCATACCATTAAACAATCAATAAAATGTCAAATAAAGACTTAGTAATAGAAACTATATCCGATGGAAACAAAATGGCGCAAGGTCAAACTAGGGCCTTAAGAGCTGCTCTTTCTGGTATCAAACGCAGAGGCATTTTAGCTAGATTGCCTTTAATTTCTTCTTTGATTCCAAGGTCTACTTTGTCTTATGTAGGAGACAATTTACCTGTCAATGGAATGTTGGCGCATGGCGGAGGACCGATTCATCCAGTAGGAACTTTTGATGAATCACAATGTTGCGTTAATCCATTAACCTTAGACCCCAATGACCCTGATTTCATTGCCAAGACATCGGGGGGGTTAAAATATTTAGATGACGATACCTTTGTTCCTGCTCATCCCGAAAAAATCATAGGTAATTTCACTGCATTGAATCGGTTTCTAACAAATGTGTCTAAAGATTTTATAGCAGCCAGCATAGACAGAAAAGTTATTCCTCAAAAAAATACTAGAGAAAGAATCGACGCATACTTAGCAAGTGTCCGAGAATGTGATAAACTAGATAGAAAAATTATTTTGGAACAACGAGCTACATTTGCTTTTCGGTCAAAAGATTGTCAAGACCCTAATGATTGGCGAGAACCTGTTACAGATACTATTCACGGTATTATGTTTTTTGAATGGGGCGTGAAAGGTCAAAAATTCACGGGTGCAATTCTAGGAGGAACAGGAAAGTATGCGGGGGCGAGTGGCGAATTTCATCGAGAGCGTTTGTTGGCGCCTAATTTTGCAGGGGCGGAGACTTTTCGGATTACTTTTCCTGGGTTGCCGAAGCCTGATTATTGGCCTGAGTAAGCAACTTATAGAAGTTCAAGTTCAAGTATCAAACGCAAGTTCAAAAACGTGACGCTGGCAAGCGTTTGGGGTCAACATGTCATGTTGAACTTGAACTTGATTCTTGCACTTGAACTTAACATTGTCAACTACTTTTCCTACTTGGATAAATTTGTCATTAAATTTAATGATATTTTAGTTTTAAAAACTAAAATATTAGCGGATTATAGATATGCCAAATATCAAAGATTTGGCATATCTAAGCACCAAGCACAATCAAAACAACCATGAAAAAAAAGCTCCTAATCACACTCGGCATCCTAGCCTTAATAGGAATAGCTGGCGGCATCTGGTTTAAATACAACTGGCATCGACTCCCTGGTATCATTAAAAGTTTCAAAAGCCCAATAGGTCCAAATCAAGTAATTGATTGGCAAGACGGACCTAGTACTAGAACCTCGGACAAACCCAATATCATTGTGATTTTGGTAGATGATATGGGCTATAATGAAGTCAGTTCTTATGGTGGAGGTATGGGCAATGGTCAATTTAAAACCCCTAACATTGACCGATTAGCAGCCGATGGTGCTTTGTGTAGAAATGGTTATGCGACCACCGCCGTTTGTGCGGCATCCAGAGCGTCTTTGTTGACGGGGAGAAATTCTACTCGTTTTGGTTTTGAATATACGCCTACCTCCAAAGGCTTTGGAAAATTTATAGCGGAATGGAATAAAGAATCCGTACAACCTTATATTTATAATGCCGAAGTGGATGAGCGATTGCCAGAAGTTGAAAATATGGGCTTGCCGCCTTCTGAAATTATTTTACCAGAAATATTAAAGCCAGCAGGGTATCACTCTGTGCATATAGGCAAATGGCATTTGGGCGGCGCGGAAAAATTTCAACCACAGAATCAAGGATTTGATGAAAGTGTATGGTTGGAAACAGGCGGCTTGTTTTTGCCAGTAGAGGACCCAAATATAGTGAATGCCAAATTAGATTTTGACCCTATAGATAAATTTTTGTGGGGAAATTTGTCTTATGCCGTTCAGCATAATGACAGCCCACGTTTTAAACCCGATGGACACATGACTGATTACTTCACCAATGAAGCGGTCAAAGTGATTGAGAAAAACAAAAACCAACCCTTCTTTTTATACCTCGCTTATTGGGCGGTTCATACACCTTTGCAGGCTTTGAAATCGGATTATGATGCCCTTTCTTATATAGACGACCACATTGAAAGAGTGCAAGCGGCAATGGTGAAATCGGTGGATAGAGGCGTTGGAAAAATCCGTCAAGCCTTAAAAGATAATGGCATTGATGATAACACCATTATTATTTTTACTTGTGATAATGGCGCACCGCATTATGTGGGTTTACCCGATGTCAATAAGCCTTTCCGTGGTTGGAAAATTTCGTTGTTTGAAGGCGGAATCCATGTGCCTTTTATTGTCAATTATCCCGATAGCATTCCTGCTGGACAAGTCTATGAGGGACGGGTTTCTAATATTGATATTTTTGCTACTTCCGCCAATTTAGCTGGCGCTACTTTACCGACCGACCGCAAACTAGATGGCGCGAATATGTTGCCCTATTTAACGGGGGCAAAGACAGGTAGTCCTGAACGTCCCTTATTTACGAAAAACGGGACTTTGTCCCAAGTCATCAAAGCTGATTGGAAAATGGTCTGGGACCAGCAACAGAAAAGAAAATGGCTCTTTGATTTAAAAAATGACCCGACAGAACAACGTAATTTAATCAACCAAAATACGGTTAAAACCCAGGAGTTATCCACGTTATTAACTGCTTTCTTAGCAGAACAAATCGCCCCACTTTGGGAAGGTGCTTTAACTTCGCCGATTTATGTTGATAAGCATTTGAATACGTCGAAGACGAAAGAAGATGAATTTGTTTATTGGCAGAATTAGCAACCGTAGCTTAGACATTCTTGTCTGAGCAATTAACGTAATGCTGTTCAACCGTAGAGCAATTAATGTAATGCTGCTCAGACAGGAATGTCTAAGCTACAAAATCATAAAAATGAATTTAACTAATCAAGTATTAGCACCTAAAGAAAACTTCGTAGATTTTATTAAAAACTATCCTTCGCAAACACCCTTGGTGATGGTGAATATTTTAAAATTTAAAGACCAGACGGAGGATGGTAGAACGGGCGAAGAAGCGTATAATACGTACTCCAAACACGTTACGCCACTTTTAGAAAAAGTGGGTGGTAAAACTATTTGGGCAGGTGATACAAAAAAAACTGTTATCGGAGATTATGCTAACCAACCCGACCGTTTTTTAGTCGTTTATTATCCATCCAAAGAAGCGTTTATTGAAATGTCCACATCAGATGAATATGCGGCAATTGGACATCATCGGCATTTGTCTTTGGAGTATGGGGGGTTGATTGCTACGGAGACGTTGAGTGATGGTTTGATTGCTTGATGGTGAGTTCTCATTGAGAAAATTTATTCCTCATCTGCCTACTAATGCACAATAGATTTTCAAACCTATCGTGCATTTTTTTTGTGATAAATTTGTAAATTAGGTTTTAAAACCTATTTTTGTAATAAATATATTTTTCAATCAAGAATTAATAATGAAAAACCTTCAGCCTCAAACATTATCCAAACTAGGTAATCCTGAATGGATTCCCAACTGGACCATAGGCAGACCAGGCCCCTATATGGAAATTACGGAACTAGCCAACAGAACTGTATGGTTATGCCAACAACCGATTTCCCATGAAGAAGGGCAGGCCTTAGCCTTACCAAAAGGATTTGCCATAACTGGAATAGGCGAATCTGCCCATGACGCTGCCTTTTTTCGACGTTCTCCGGATGCTACTGAGGACGGTGCTTTGGAGACTATGAAAGTGGGGAAATATATCTTTTCTAAAGTAGGAAAACCGGGTAAACCAGAATCGGGCTTTAAGGATGTCTTGGTCTTACCAGTTTATAAATATGGTTGAACCAATTGGGTAATAATGCGAAGGCAGAACTTAAAGAAAATTTAGCAATTTGGTGGAAGCCCGAAGTACGTGCAAGAATGAAAGGTTTTGTAGAGAGACTTACGAATAGGAGTCAGGTGTGAGGAGTCAGTAGTCGGCAATAAATTACTGATTAAGTTTTTTATTTTTTTCAAAAAAAGGATTTTTAAAATTAGGATTCGGAAAGAAGGTTTCAAAAGTTAGTTTTTCTGACACCTGACTCCTCACCCCTGACTTCTTAAAAAAAAAATACATGTTCAGACTAGACGGACAAGTAGCCATCGTTACTGGTGGTGCCAATGGCATTGGCGTTGGAATATGCGAAGTATTTACCAAAGCAGGGGCAACTGTTGCCTGTTGGGATATTGCTGATGGACAAGCTGTAGCGGATAGAATTGCCGCTAACGGAGGTACTATTTTCTATCAAAAAGTAAATGTCACTTCCAAAGAATCGGTAGAAACTGCTGTTGCAGAAATCATGGATAAGCATGGACGAATTGACATTTTAATTAATAATGCGGGCATTATTCGAGACAAGTCTTTTATGAAAATGACCGAAGACCAATGGGATTCAGTAATGACGGTCAATGTTAAAAGTTTATTTGTTACTTCCAAAGCTGTATTGCCCCACATGATAGCAGCCCAATATGGACGTATCGTTTCTGCTTCCTCGATTAATGCAATGAATGGTGCGTATGGGCAAACGAATTATTCCGCTTCTAAAGCGGCCATTCAAGGTTTCACTCGCTCGCTATGCCGAGAAGTAGGGAAGCATGGAATAACCGTCAATTGTGTAGCACCTGGTTATATCAAAAGTGCTATGACAGAATCTATACCAGCAGAAGTGGTCGCAGGAGCCATCAAGCAAATTCCAGTTAGAAGAATTGGTTTACCCGAAGATATGGGCTATGCCTATTTATACCTTTCTTCCAAAGAAGCGGGATTTGTTAATGGAATTACCCTTCATGCGAATGGCGGGATATATCCGATTTAAAGTGTCAAGTTCAAGTATCAAGGGGTTCACGTTTGGTTTTTGAACTTGAACTTGACACTTGAGTTTGAACTTAAAAAATAATCATGACCAATACACCTTACCAAACCACCTTCAAGCACCTATCCGATATGAAAGAACAAATCGGAAAAGAACTAGGCTTGAGTGAGTGGATAAAAATTGACCAAGCCACCATTAATGCGTTTGCGAAATTGACAAAAGATGAACAATGGATTCATGTAGACCCAGAACGGGCAGCTAAAGAATCCCCTTATAAAAAACCTATCGCACATGGCTTTTTAGTTTTATCCTTTGCTTCCGATTTTTCGTTTCAATGTCTAGCTTTTGAGAACGTAGCAATGGGTGTAAATTATGGATTTGATAAAATCAGATTTATTAATGCTACGCCTGTTGATGCCCGCATCAGAGGAAGAGTATCTCTTTTGGAGTATGAACAGAAAGAGAATGCTGCTAAATATAAACTAGGTTTAACCATTGAAATAGAAGGGCAAGAAAAACCAGCTTGTGTAGCAGAGTGGATTGCAATGGCTTATGAAAAATAAGGGTATCCGCTCAATGCTCATTTTTGGAGCGGCTGTAATTATCATTATATCGTGAATAATAGCAAATTTCAACAACAGTTTATTGAAACCAACGGTGTCCGTTACTTCCTCAAAACAGCAGGAAATAAAACCGCACCGTTAATCTTATTTCTGCACGGTTTCCCAGATTCTTGGTATTCGTGGCGGCATCAATTGACCGCAATGGCAGCCGCAGGTTATTATGCCGTTGCACCCGATATGCTCGGCTGTGGAGCCACCGATGCCCCAATGGAAATAGAGCGATACAGTCAAGATGAAATGGCAAAAGATATAGTGGGACTGATAGCTGCTTTAGGACACGAACAAGCCATTATCGTAGGGCATGATTTAGGGGCCTCCTTGACTTGGCAGATTTGTTTGCTCTACCCAGAAAAAGTAAAAGCAGTCATCGCTTTATCTATTCCTTATGGAGGGCGAGCATTGGCCAAACCTATTCCACACATGAGAAAAGTATTTGGCGATAAATTCTTTTATATTCTCTACTTCCAAGAACCTGGCGTAGCAGAAAAAGAATTAGATGCAGATATTTATGACTCCTTATTGCGTATTTATTTTTCCTTAGGTGCTGAAGGAAGTGAAATCGCTGCTCAATATGTTGCGAATGACAATCCAATATCTGCTGAAAACTATCTAGACACCACAATTCGACCTAAAAAATTGCCTAAATGGTTAAAGGCGGAAGACTTAGCTTATTATGTCAGTCGATATGAGAAAGAAGGTTTTCGAGGCATCCTAAATTGGTATCGTTGTTTGGATATTTATTGGGAACGTACGCCACATTTGGTAGGAAAAAAAATAACCCAACCGACTTATTTTATTGCGGGCAAAAATGACCCTATTAATTATATGGTCAGAAAAGCTATTAAGCGGTTGCCGACCGTGGTAGAAGACTTACGAGGCGTTGAATTCTTTGAGGACTGTGGGCATTGGATTTCGTGTGAACAGACGGAGTTGTTGAATGAGAAGATTTTGGAATTTGTTGGTGGATTAGATTAATAGTCGTTATGAGCGTAAATTTTCATCAAAGATTACTTTAAACTCATCTTCATTTACCACATTTACTTTAGGAAAAGGTAGTTCTTTAAATTTATTAAAATGACGGTCATTAGTAACTAGATAAGCTGCACCGCTTGCGATTGCACAATCTACAAACTTTTCGTCATCGGGGTCTTCAGGAATAAGTTTCCAGAAAAAATATTTTTTAACATGAATAATATTAGGTAAAATTTCTAAAGCAGAAAGGAAAAGGTTAGCTGTTTCTTCATCAAAAAAACGCTCAATGATTTCAGCATATTCATCCAAAATATCCGTAGTAATGCATAAGTCGATTTGCTGAAGTTCTAATGCTTTTCTTATCCAGTAGTTTTTCGAACCAGGGTAGATAGCATTTAGTATAATATTAGTGTCTATTACTAATTTCATTGGGTTTTAGGCTATTTCTTAGACTTATTTTTACTAGGAATTCTATGGTGTTCTTTAGAAATCTTATTGATTTCAGCTAAAGTTAATTTTTTCTTTACAGCTACTGTTTTTACATGCTCATCTAATAATTTGAACCTAAAAGCAATTAATACTCGGCGTAGTTCTTCTGTCTGTTCATCAGATAGACCTTGCGAAAATAATTTTAAGATTTCTACTTGAGCATTATTAAAGGGCATTGGTAATGATGAATCCATATTTTTTTTCTTTTAAAACTATCTTTATAATCTATAACCAGCTTTAGGGTAAAAATAGTTTATTCTGATTGGAATATCAAATATTTTAAAATTGGATTAGACGACTAGAAAAGCGATAGAATTATAGCAGGAAAATTTAATAATGGCTTGACGATTTGATTGCTTGACGGGCGAATACGCCACGGAAACAATCCAACCATCTAACAATCAAACAATCTTTCAAAAATGATAAAAGAAAAATTCAACCTATCAGGAAAAGTCGCCATCATCACCGGCGCATCCAAAGGCATTGGCGAAGCAATGGCAAGAGGCATGGCAGAGTTTGGCGCAACCGTTGTAGTCAGTAGCCGAAAACAAGCCGCTGTGGATGCAGTAGCCGAACAATTTCAATCCGAAGGATTATCCGCAACAGGCATCGAATGTCATGTTGCCAAAGCCGAACATCGGGAAGCCTTAGTCGAAAAAGTAATGGCAAAATATGGACGCATTGATATTTTAATTAATAATGCAGGCACCAACCCTTATTTTGGACCTATTCATAAAATGCCCGTAGCCGCTTATCAAAAAACGATGGATGTTAATATCAATTCGGCTATTGCATTAAGTAATTTGGTGTATCCGATTATGAAAAAACAAGGCGGAGGAAGCATAATTCATATCAGTTCCATCGAAGGGCTGCATCCTTCCAAAATGATGAGAGCTTATAATCTGAGCAAAACAGCTTTGATTGTGCTCGGGAAAAATCAAGCCATTGAATGGGGAAAAGATAATATTCGAGTCAATACTATCTGCCCTGGTTATGTCAGAACAAAACTAAGCGAAGCCCTTTTATCCAATGAAACGTTGGTGAAAGACTTTAAAAAAAATTGTGCCTTGGGTCGGTACTCTACGCCTGATGAAATGGCGGGTTTGGCAGTCTTTTTAGCATCGGATGCTAGTTCTTATATGACAGGGAGTACGATTGTGAATGATGGTGGATTGTTGCACGCGCCTTTGTTTGGGTAGGGATTAGTTTTGAATTATGAGATATTGACAAATTTATCTAAACCACAACAGTAGTTGACAATTTTACCACATAGGTACATAGGTCACATAGTTAGGACGTATGCTATGTGACCTATGTACCTATGTGGTAAAATACAATCCTAGCTTTGTTTTATCAAGCTGCTTCAGTCCTAAATTTGTGGTAAAACTAATATCAACTGTTTGGATAAACTTGTCGAAATATTTAAAAATTAAACA
>CALLVC010000065.1 GCA_938010785.1 uncultured Saprospiraceae bacterium | reverse complement strand
CTTAGTTTGACTGTTCAGGGAAATCATAGTACTTAGGGATTAAATTTTTACTTTAGAAACAGAGGTTTACCTTAAGCCTTGACTAACAGTGTGTTTTGTGAATTATTTAATTTTTTTAAGCCATGTTTTGACTATAAAATACTTTAAATAAATAGGCCACTAATAATCTTGAATACAATTGCTCACTCTAATTTCTCTATTTAATGCAAAGGAGGGGGGATACTTAAATTGAGTAATATCAGATAATCTTAATTTAGGAAAAAAGCTACATTTTAATTGGAGCTTTATAATCAAAATGTGACGTTTTAATCGGCTGTTTTTTTCTGGTTAATTTTAAATAATTTAATATGTCAAAAAAAAGCCGATAAGTAAGACTACTTATCGGCTCGAAGTTAATTTTGGATGCTTTCTATCCAGGTTATTCTTATTTCAATTGAATCATCTTTTTGGCTTTTGTACCAAATTTAGTAGACAATTGATAATATATAAATCCGTTTGATAAATCTCCAATTTCTAATGATATGGTATTGTAACCAGTAGTTCCATTTTGTTTGATAGTCTTCAAGACTCTACCCGTTTCATCTCTTAGTATTAATTCTACTTCAGAATCTTCGGGTAAATTGAATCCAATCATTGTTTTATCGTGGAATGGATTTGGTTGATTTTGGAATAACTCAAATTTATCCTCTAATGGGGTGGTGAAGGTTAATTGAACATCCATTAAATCACCATCTTCATTATAAGCTTCAATAGCTGTTGGTCGATTTAAGATATTTAATTGCTCGCTTAACTTGCCATCTTTTAATGCTGTGAACTTGATGTTGAATAGGACGGTTGACGGTTCACGGTTCACGGTTGACGGGTGCTTACTGCCAACCCCGATAGCTATCGGGGAATGATTCCAACTAGTTGTAATCATTCCTTTCTCTATCATATGTAAACCGAAGTTTTCTACATCAGCTATGCCAATATTCAATTTCTCCACTTTCAAGTCTTCATACCCTAAGGTAAATTGATATCCTTGAATGGTATTTAATTGTGTCGTTTTGAATTCTACTGTATAAATCTGACCTGCCTTCAACTCTTGGTCCATTGTCGTTATTTCGAAAACATTGGTCGTTGTTCTATCTGCTGCTTGCGCAAAACTATTTGGTCTTGCACTACTGTTGACATCTCCTATTTTGATAGCAACGAAATCCATTTCCATATCATGTTGTAAATCTTCAATTTTGATAACTTCTCTGAAGTTTTCCGATATTGGCTGGTCTGTCGTAAACTCATAAGCTGCGTCTACAAATCTCCAACTTTCATTATTCATAAACTCTGTTCTGATATTCAAAATCAATTGTCTGATTTGGACCATATCGAAAGCAGTAATACTACCCGATTTGTTCACATCAGCTGCAATCATTTGATATGGACTAGTAAATTCAGTAATGCCTAAGATGTGCTTAGAAATTAAGACTAAGTCGAAGGTGGTTACTCCGTTTAATGGTTGTACATTCTTATTAGCTTGAAGGGTGTATGGATTATTCACAGCTAACTCGAAGTTGTAGAATCCATCTGCTTGAGTGGTCATTGAACTTGAACTTGACACTTGAACTTGAACTTCCTCTACTGTCTTTTCTTTCCAGTCTCTGATAGTACCGCTAATGACTGCCATTCCTGTAGTATCTATATTTTCATTGTCTATGTTTTCACAAGCATTCATGTTGTCTTGTATGATAACATAAGTGGTACAGAAGTCCCAATTACCTGCTTCGTCAATCACATAGAAATTCACATTTTGTTGTCCCAAAGTCGTACAATCAAAAGTGAGTACTTCTGGTAGTGCTTGTACACCCGCTAAATCAGTTGGCGCTTCGCCTAAGCTTGCATGCCATACTCTGTAAGCTAATTTATTTGCTGGAGTACAATTATCTGAACTACCTCTTTCGAAGTCTTTAGCCCATACTTGAATCATACCAACTCCTTGCATTAATGCCACAGCTGTTCCGTGTAAGCAATAAGGCGTAGGTTTCTTGCAATCTTTGAACACATAATTTGCAGTAGCTTTGCTCGTATTGCCACAGTTGTCAATAGCTGTCCAAACCACTTCATAATTAGTGGCGGCTTCTACAGGGTAGTCAAAAGATGCGCCTATGCCATTTCCTATAGCTGTACCATTTGCTCGAATAATCCAACTGTATCTTAAGGTAGCCACGGCTACTTCGTTACAATCAGTAGCTGTAATAGCGAATGTTTTGGTGTCACTACAATCAGCCTTCGTTAAACAGTCATCCACTTCTGTTATTTCAATTACTGGAGCGGTATCATCTTGTAATTTCAAGATTTGAATGTATTCTAACTTGCCAATATTTTCAAATTCTAGAGCGGTAAGGATTCTTGAATTCGTCACCATACCATGCTCATTTTCATCTCTTGTAATCTGTACTGCAGGTTGTCCTGATTCGTAGTTACACCAGTTGATGATGGTAAATGTTCTGACTACTTTTAAGCAAGCATCTTCTGTGATGGTAAATACTTTTTCTTCTACTTCGTGTGCTAATAAATCACAATTTCCATTGGTAATGAAAATATCAGAGTTTGGTATGTCATCTCCACAAGTTCCTTTCCAGTCACTTGGTAGAGTAATGGACCAAGCCGCTTCTGATTCGATGTTGATGTTCTGAGTAGACCAATCAGATGTTCTACCTTGTCCATCCCAATCAATCGCTCTGAATCGACGTTGGATAGCAATTTGACCACATTTTTGGTTGACTAACTGATATTGTTGTTGTACAACTAAGCCACCACAAGTAATGTTGTCCGAACAATTTGGATTACCATATTCAGCATTGAATATTTCAATCTGCTCGTCGGTTAAATCCACCCACTCATCATCTAATAATCCGTTATCATTCGTATCCGTACTAGCGCCTAAGTCTGCTAAATGCGCTTCGTCGCAAGTCCCCGTCATATCTGGTAAATCGCTACAAATTGGTGCAATCTTATCTTCTACATTGACGGTCATCCAACAAGTACTCTGATTGCCTTTGCCGTCTGTTACTCTTAAATAAACAGTTACTGCTTGATGTGCATCTTCACAAGTAAAGATTACATTTTCCTCCCAGTTTTCTTCATCTCTACTGACTTCGTATTTCACGATGCCACAAGCATCATAAGCCCCTCCATCAATATCAGAGTAATGTATCTTCGCCTCATTCTGCCCAAGAGATAAGTTAATCTTATCCACACAAGCTGCCGATGGTGCGGTATTATCTTCAATGATAATTAATTGTGTAATTGTATCATTCTTTAATTGCTCACGACAAGCATCTTGTGCGACCCATTGAACTAAGAAAGAATCACAATCCAGTTCTGTTAATTCGTTTGCTTCTACTTGTATTCTTGCACCGTTTACTATTCTAAAGACCGCATCCATTTGCACACTTACTGCTGAACAGTTGTCCGTTGCAGCTGGATTGTCTAAAATTGTAATATCTAAAGTACAAGCATCATGTGGTAAATCCATTGTTCTAGTCGGCAATGTACCTGCCACAAAAGTAGGCGCTAAAGTATCTCTTAATTCAATGAATTGTGTAGCCAATGGTTGTGGACCATTTGCTGAATCACACCAATCTAAGATGTCCCAAGAACGGAACACTTTGATGCCACAATCAGCAGGCACGGTAACATCCGTTTTCTGTAAGATGTATCCACAAACATAAGTTTCGGTATTTAACGGAACAGTATCAGTTGGTACTAATACACCATTAACTACTTTACCTACTTTGATGCTAGGAATACCCGCTTTATCAAAATCATTTAAGGCATCTGTACCATCTTCGCCACAGCTAAGGACGGTATTTGGCGCCATTACGATGTCTGCAATTTCAGGGCGAAGGATAACTACTGTTTGACTAGCGGTAGCCGTATTGCCACAAGCATCGGTTGCTGTCCAAATAATTTCAGCTCTAGTCGTATCACAAGTACTACCGTCGGTTAAGACATTTACACTGGTAAATTCAACGCTTGCATCGGTACAATTATCCAAAGCAGTTGGTGCAGGAATACCTAAGTTTTCAGGCGTTAAATCCGCACCACATAATCTGAAAGTATCTGCCACAGTTGAGACACCTGTGAAGAAAGGAACTGTTTGGTCAATGACCTCAACTTCCACTTCACAGCTAATACTTTGTGGACCGTTATTACAGAAAGTCAGATTCAATCCATCGTAGTATCGTTTTTCAATTTCTGCGGTGAAGGTCCCTCCACATTGGTCAATCATCTCTTTGGTGATAGCAGGATAGTTCCCACCTTTTCCACCACCAGTAGCGAGGATTTCCTCATTTCCATTTTTATCCAACCCTTTAAGGGTAATGAAGTAATAAACAGAATCGGTAATGGTATCACAAGGCCCTTCTAATAAGTCATCTGGTGTCAAGAAGATGCTACAAGATGAACCTAGTGGAATCGTCACTTTATCATTACAAACTAAAGGCGCTTCTTGTACAGAAAGTACAGACCTTGTCTGCTTCACCGTATCACTCTTCAATTTATATTCTACGAAGTAGGTACCTAAACCGAAGGTTTCATCGAAACTATCGGTAGCCGCTAAACAAGTATCCATGCATAAGTCACCGTGTGCATTAAAGACACGGACAATCTGAGAATCAACGACGGTACCACAATCGGCAGCAATAGTAGCTGGTTCGATGGTGAATACTTGGAAAGTTTCCTCACAAGCTAATTTAGCATGTTGGTCTCTTGCATTCAAGGTCACACCTCGGTCATCACAAGTTATTTCGGCTTTCCAACCAATCCCTTTATTATTATCTCCATTCGTTTTGAATAGGAAAGTTAAACATCCTGTTGGATTGACAGTAGGACTACAGTGAGATGAAATCCATCCGCCTGTTTGGCTAACACCTGCTCCGCTCCATTTTGCTATCTGATTGTTAAGAGTATCTTTCCCATCAAATACACATAAGGTATCACCCGGAGCTAAATCAAATTCAGAGAAGTTGAAACTAATCTGTTTCCATTGGTCGGTTGGACAAATGGTGTGTGCAATTCTACAAGCCATCGTATCTACATATAATTCTCCTGTTGAACTAGTAAATTCAATTCCATCACAATGGTCCAATGTGCTTTCTCCATGCGTTTTACTTCCGTGGAATACAAGTGATGCATTTGTACCTTCTGGTGCTGGTGTTCCATCAGGATTAACCGAGGTAGCAGGACAAACGCATAGATTAGCTACTGAAAGCGAATCTTTTCCATTCGAGAAGGTACTAGTATAGCCAACACCATCTAAATGAATCAATGGTAATTCATACACATAGAATCCAAACTCTACGCCTACAAATGTAGCAGTTGTTCCAAGTGGAATGCTAGATAAGTTGGATGGAGTAGAAGTGCTAGCGTACATACCTGTGTTGACGACTAAAGACCAATTTTCATTAGGTTTAGTAGAGTGGATTCTTACTTTATCCGCAATCAATCCATTGCCAAGACAATTACAAGGGTCTACAATTCTAGCATAATGTGCCACCGTAACGATAACTGCTGGATCGTGATCATCTTCATCATTTATTCCGTTTCCATTAACGTCATTATCATTACTAGAATAAGGTGTTCCTCCATTATCATTGCTCTCCTCTGCATCTGGAGCTGAATCCGCATCGACTGCATTTGGACCACCTGGTGTATCTGCTGCATTACTAATCTCAGAGTAGTTCGTAATTGGACCACCTGATCCTGCTGGATCTACTGTGAAGGTAATAGTAATAGCAATTTGATCTTGTGCCGCTAAACTATCAATTGCACTGTAGGTCGCATTGCCACCAACTAAGGTCCAATCATCTTGATTACCTGTAGCTGAAGCAGTATTTGCTGCTAAATCAAAAAGTAATCCACTTGGTATATAATCTGTTAATTCGATATCATAGGCAGTCATATTACCTTGATTGAAAATCGTCATTTCATAAGTAACAGGTGAACCTACTGTGATTGTACTTAACTGTCCTGGTGCTAATCGTTTAGATTGTGCTAAATCGAACACTTCAATTCTTTCAAAGTCAGAATCATCTTCGTCTCCACCAGTACTGTCTGTATCATTGTCAGACATGTCTCCATCATTATTTGGATCGTTATCTGTGGTACTATCAATATCTTCATCCGACGTATCATTTCCTTTATCATCCTCAGAACCAGAAATTTCTCCTGTATTTTTCCAACCATCTTCTTCATAACAAGGTGCTACAATTAAATTGATAGAAACAATGGTAGAATCGCCCGGTTGTACTAGGCTAGTAATCGTCGTTACGGCAACACCTGCTGCATTTCCAGTCCAACCACTATTTAAGCTTGCGTCAAACTCGAAGCCACAAGGTGTATATTCGGTTACTTCAATATTTTGAGCAGGAACATTTCCTTGGTTATATACCGTGAAATCAAAAGTTACGACATCACCGTAGCTAAATGGTCCAGTTGCTGTAGTTGTCTTCTTCATGGCTAAGTCGAAAATTCTGACGGTTGCAGGATCATGGTCATCTTCGTCATCAGTTCCATTTCCATCCATTTGATTGTCAGAATCTCCATTAGGTTCTCCTCCATTATCATTTGTAGCATCTCCATCTGGAGTAGAATCAATATCATCATCAGACGTATCATTTCCTTCATTATCTTCAGAACCTAAAATTTCTGAGATATTGGTATAATTCGCTAAGCCTCCAGCATTCGGTAAAATTACAAAGTGAATATTTGCAACTGCTGAATCACCTGTACAAAGCGTATCTGTGATAGTCGTCGTTACTGTAGGTACGCTTCCCGTCCAATTAGGATTTATGGCTGCTACATATTCAAGACCACTAGGTACATGGTCAACTAAGTCTATATTGGTTGCTTTGATGTTACCTTGGTTATAGACGGTAATCGCATAAGTGATGGTATCACCATATGCATGAGGACCAGCAGTGATTAATTCTTTTTTCTGAGCTAAATCAAAAATTTCAATTAACTCAAAATCAGAATCATCTTCGTCGCCATTCGTTCCGTCGGTATCATTGTCGCTCATCTCACCATCATTAGATGGGTCAGCATCAGCATCAGAATCAATATCTTCATCTGCAATATCATTGCCTTCATCATCTTCAAAACCAGATATTTCACCTGTATTTTTCCAAGCGTCATCTACAGCCTCGTAACAAGGCTCAATGATAAAGTTAACAGAAACAACTACTGAATCACCCCCTTGAAGGGTATCTGTAATGACCGTAGTAGCTGTAGAGGCAGAAGTACTTGTCCAAGCAGTATTAATTGCTGGCACAAATTCGTATCCACATGGTGTATTCTCTGTAATTTCAATATTGGTACTAGGTACATTTCCTTGGTTATAAACCGTGAAATCAAAAGTAATGGTATCACCGTAGCTAAATGGTCCTGTGTCAGCAGTCGTTTTAGCTAAAGCTAAATCTACTACTCTAACAAACTCATCATCTCGGTCATCATCACCATCATTAAATGAGTCATCGTCTTCATCGGTTGCATCATCATCGTCGTCTACGTCCGCATCCGTCGTATCATTTCCTTCATCGTCTTCAGAACCAGTGATTTCAGAAGTATTTGTATAATTATCATTACCTCCTGAAGTTTGTGTCAATATTAAATTGATATAAACCACAGCGGTATCATTCATTTGTAAAGTATCGGTAATCGTATTGGTTACCGTAGGTGCAGCACCCGCCCAGTCTGGATTTAAACCAGGAATGAACGTCAAACCAACAGGTAAATTATCCGTCACTACAATATTCGTAGCAGGAACATTTCCTTGGTTCACTACTGTAATAGCATACTGTAAAGTATCTCCCCAAGCATAAGGGCCAGGTGTTACAATGTCCTTAATCTGAGCAAGGTCAAAAATACTCACTACTTCAGGGTCAGAATCATCTTCATCGAAAGAATCATCGTAATCAGAATCATCTTCGTCTGCATTCGTTCCATTCGTCATGTTATCATCCATTTCGCCGTCATTATCTGGGTCATCATCCGCTACAGAATCAATATCATCATCGGTGGTATCATTGCCTTTATCATCTTCAGAACCTGAAATTTCACCAACATTTTTCCATGCACCTTCTTCTGAACATTCTTGTAGAATTAAGTGGATAGAAACAATACTAGAATCTCCACCTTGTAGGGTATCTGTAATGGTTGTTTTAGCATCTGTACCAACTGCCATCCAATCAGGATTCAAGCTAGGCACAAAAGCGTATCCACAAGGGACATAGTCCATTACTTCAATATTAGTACTCGCTATATTTCCTTGATTGAAAACGGTAAAGTCAAAAGTCAAGGTATCTCCATATCTAAATGGAGTAGTTGCGGTAGTTGTTTTGGTTAAAGCAAGGTCAAATACTTCAACGATAGCTGGGTCATGGTCATCTTCGTCATCCGTTCCGTCACCATCGAATTGGTTATCCGTATCTCCGTTTGGCTCCCCTCCTATATCATCATCAGCATCTCCATTAGAATTACTATCTGCATCATTATCTGTTGGGTCATTGCCATCTTCATCTTCTGCACCAGTAATTTCACTAATATTGGTGAAGTCATCTGCACCACCTGAAGTCTGCGTCAAAATCATGTAAATGGATACTTTAGCGGTATCACCTTGATTCAATGGACCTTCAATAATGGTTTCCACCGTTGGCGCTGCTCCAATCCAGTCAGGATTTAAACCTGCTTCATAAGTTAAACCAGCTGGTACATGGTCTGCAATGGTAATATTACTTGCAGTTACATTCCCTTGATTAACCAAAGTAATTACATATTCTAAAGTATCTCCCCAAGCATATGGTCCAGCTGTTACAAGTTCTTTTATTTGCGCTAAATCGTAGATTTCGATTTCTTCAAAATCAGAATCGTCTTCGTCTCCGTTGCCATTCCCATTCTCATTATCTGTCATTACGCCATCATTTTCTGGGTTGTTATCTGGTTTAGAATCGATATCCTCTTGTGGGTTGCCCTCATCATCTGTAGCGTTGCTTATTTCTCCCTTATTTCTATAACCACCAATGGTGTCACATGGCTGTACAATTAAGTGAATAGAAACTATTACAGAATCAGCTAATCCAACTGTATCAGTTATGGTTGTGGTTGGATTTCCTCCAACTAATGCCCAATCACTGTTGATACTTGCATCAAAAGCATATCCACAAGGTGTGAATTCTGTGATTTCAATATTTGTAGCAGGTATAGTTCCTTGATTATATACATTAAAATCAAAGGTCACCGTGTCGCCATATCTGAATGGACCTGTTTCAGTAGTTGTTTTGGTCAAAGCCAAATCAAATATTTCTACCAAAGCAGGATCTTGGTCATCTTCATCGTCTGTCCCATTTCCATCAAATTGGTCATCAGAGTCGCCACCTGCTTCTCCACCTGCATCATCAGATGGGTCATCATCAGGGCTACTATCTGCATCTTCATCTGAAGTATCATTACCCATATCATCTTCACTTCCACTAATCTCAGAAATATTCGTAAAACTAGGTGCACCTCCTTGTGCTTCGGTTAAGATTAAAAATAGGTTTACTACAGCAGTATCTCCTAATAATAAGGTATCTGTAATAGTAGTCATTACAATAGGTTCTGCACCTGTCCAAGTTGGATTAAGGGCTGCGCTATAAGTTAAACCGATTGGTAAATTATCTGTAATTTCTATATTCGTAGCGGGAACATTACCTTGGTTCACTACGGTAATAGCGTACTCTAAAGTATCGCCCCACATATAAGGCCCTTCTGTAACAATTTCCTTGATTTGTGCTAAATCTACTATTTCTGGTGTCGCAAAATCGGAATCATCTTCGTCCTCATTTTCACCATCCGTAGCATCATCTTCCATATCGCCATCATTGTCATTGGTATCATCCGCCTTACTATCTGCATCATCATCGGTGGTATCATTGCCCATATTATCTTCACTACCGCTAATTTCTGCCACATTTTGGAATCCACCGTCCATATCGCAAGCTTGTAGAATCAATCGGATAGAAACAACCGCAGAATCACCCGTTGCTAAAGTATCTGTGATAATAGTCTTCGCATCTGCACCAGCGGCTGTCCAATTTGGATTGAATGCCATATCGAAGATATACCCACAATTGATGTAGTCGGTTACTTCAATATTGGTCGATGGAACATTACCTTGGTTATAAACTGTAAGGTCAAACGTTAAGGTGTCGCCATAAGCATAAGGACCAGCGGTTGCCAATTTTTTCTTTAAAGCCAAGTCGAATATTGGTAAGAAAGCAGGGTCATGGTCATCTTCATCTTCTCCTAAATCTCCTCCTTTACCATTTGGATTGTCATCATCATCAGAATTTGGTTCCCCACCCGCATCGTTTGTTGGATCATTATCTGGTGTAGAATCATTATCCAAACCAGGTTGATTATTTTCTGTATCTGTCGCTGCAGAAATTTCACTATAATTTAAGTAAGCATCCATTGCATCAGAAGCGATGATTTCTCCGAATATACATACGGTTGCAGTATCTGCAAATCCTAAGGTATCCGTAATAACCGTCGCATAAGTATCATCTCCATTATCTGTCCAAATACTATTTAAAGCACTCGCTACAAAGTTGAAACCTTCAGGCATATAGTCTGTTATTTCAATATTGGATGCTGGAAGATTTCCTTGACTAAATGCTTTGATGATAAACTTAACCGTATCACCATAAACATAAGCGCTAGGATTATAATCGGTGTCAATCATTTTGGTCAAAGCCAAATCAAAAACCATCAATGCAGCAGGGTCATGGTCATCTTGATTGCCATCTGTTCCGTCACTGTCTAAGTCGTTATCTCCTGGCATATTTGGGTCTACATCATTTTCTTCTTCGCTATTACTTCCCATCTCAGAATCAACATCCGTGACAGGATTGCCATCTTCATCTGTGGCATCTTCTACCCAAGAATAGTTAATGTAAGGGTCAGCTTCTGCGCCTGTACAAAGCATAAAGGTTGCGCCGTCAAAAATAGCATAAATGGTAATGGTAGCTACTTCTCCTGGCGCAAGTGTGCCTGGTAGAGTAGCCATCGCTACTTGACCAGTGTTTGACCAGCCTGCTGCTACACTTTGAGTCGGTTCGAATATCAATCCACAAGGGAGTGAATCTGTTACTACTATATTTGCGGCAGGTATATTACCTTGATTGACTACGGAAATATCAAATTTAACCGTATCACCTTCTATAAATTTAGGTTGAGGATTGGCTAATTTTTTAGCTAAAGCTAAATCAAAAATTGGTATAGTCGCAGGGTCGGAATCATCTTCGTCATCGGTCCCGTTTCCGTCCGTTTGATTGTCAGAATCACCATCGGAGTCTCCACCTGCATCATTGTCAGGGTCATCATCTTCGACAGAATCTACATCTGGATAATCTTCGTCATTTTCATTAAATGCCTCCGATATTTCAGCAACGTTGGTGATATTTGTGGCATTTACTCCAGGCTGTACTTTTACCATGACTGGTATCGTAACAGAATCTCCAGCCGCTAAAGGCCCTAAATGGAAATATTCTGCTGCACCACCACCTACATCTGTCCAAGCTGCATCCATCAAAGCAAAACCTGCTGGTATATAATCGGTGACCGTAATAGAATCAGCGCTTACCGTACCTTGATTAAGCACTTTTATATCAAAAGTCACCACATCACCCACCGTAATTGGTAAGGGTTGAGTCGGACTCATTACTTTGGTTAATGCTAAATCAAAAATACAAGTTTTTATATCTAAACAGACGGTATCGGTTGGTGTATCACACATACCGTCACTCATAATGGCATAGAATTTACCTTGCGCAAAAGGAAGTGTAAATTCATTACTAGAACCATTTTGCAATAATACATCTGGACTCGTTCCAGTAGTATCTACATAATAGAATTCATAATTAGCCATTCCTGCTGGTGTGACTATTAACTTCGCAGGGTCATACGGTAAGAAACAATCCTCGTAACCGTCATAAGTGATGGTAGCTGGTGTTGCTTCCTTTACTGTTACAGGGAACATTGCCGTAGCTGTACACCCTGAGTTTGGATTTGTAATGGTAACGGTATAGGTTATATCCGCTGCTGGGTTACAAATCATAGGGTTGAAAGAAGTAGGGTCATCCAAATAGTCCGTAGGTGACCATTCGACCATCATATTACCAATCCAATCGGCAGGTACAGCTAAATCTAATTCTGTACATTCCATATTACACATTTCCATCGCTTCAAATGGACCGAACTCAAAAGACTCTAATTGATAAATTTCTATCTGGAAAGTCTCTTCTGCACATTGACCTTGTTGAGTCGTTGCTTCTAAAATAATAGGTGAATTAATTCCTGCACCTGGTGCGATAGCAACAAATACAGAATCTCCCGTTTCTGTTAAAGTAGCATTTCCTGTTACCTCAAAATCATAACCTGTACAAACTGCTATTTTGAAATCATCGCCTGGACAAAGTTGAACAGGCCCATCAAACTGGTCAATGAATTCTGGTGTTGGTGCTTTGTCCATATAAAATTCATCACCTGCACAATCACAAGCTATGTCTAATGTTGTTTTAACAATAACTGGACAAGAGAAGGCTTCTGGCATTGTTACAGAACCCATTAACTCAACTGTTTCTCCACTTGGAACAGTAGCGTTTAATGTTTCACTTGCTAATAATGGGTCTATTCCATCATCGAAAACACCATTTAGATTTAAATCTCTATACCAATCTACTATCACATCTCCACTATAATCCGTCGTGGAAACACCTTCTAAATCTAAGGTATAATTATAAGTTGTAACTGTTGGGTCATTATCACAAGCCACCGTTACATTTAATTCTGCAATTTCTGCTGGTGGTGCAATTTGGATAACAATTTGGTCATTGATGGCATTATTGACAAAAACATCACAAGTTGTATCATCTCCTGTTCTTTCAGTGTTATCATCACCAATACAAATTTGGTCTTCCACTAAAGATTTTACATCTGCCCCAAATTGTAATTCTTCACACATTGCCATTGGGTCAGGTGTCAATTCTACATCAAAAGCAAAGATTTCTAATGGTTTGATGCCGTCTGGCAAATCAAAACAAACTTGGGTGAAACCACCTGGCAACACTGTTTCATTAACATAAGTTGGTGTCCAACTTGATGGCGCAGTAAAATTGAAACTGCCCATCGTATAGGCCAAATTAGAAGGAAACTTAAAGCAAGCTTCTGACATGAAAGTTTCTCCTCCTGTGTTAGATAAATTTGTTCCAGAAATACTTACGGGTACTGGCCCTCCACAAGTATATTTAAGTGGGTCAGCTACTAATAAGAATTGGGCACTTTCTGAAGGAATAGCATTATCTACTACAAGCCCATCATTTTTAGTGAAGCCAGAACTGATTCTAGATTCACATGGGTCGGCAGAACTTGTTTCAAAATATAAAGGTGTATTAGAGGTATATTCATCACATATTGTTTTTGCTTGGAATCGAATCCGTAGTAAGTTGCTATTTTCTACTGGATCTAAGATACCTGGCAATCCGTTAGGATCAATATCGGCAACCATATCATCATCATTGGTCGAAAAGAGTGGACCAAAGACATTTGAACCATTAGGAGTTGGGTCGGAAATACTATTCCAATCTCCATCACCTTGTGGATATTCATATTCAAAACTACCAGGAATAATGTCCAAACCTGGAGGTAAATTGAAGTTAAATTCTAAGTCTTTTAAAGTGGCAATTTTTGTATTTTTAACAATTACCACAAATTCATTGGTAGAACACAAAGCTACATTTCCTGAAGGTGCTTCCCACTCTGCTTGAATTTCTGCTTCTCCTGCTACGTATTCGTATTCTTTCCCTGTAGACGTACAAGCATCTCCTCCAACTCCAAATAGCTGAGAAGCAAATTCTAAGTCCATACAACTACTCGTTGTTTTAACATTTACAATGGTTCCTGCTCCAGGGTAAGGACATATTTTTAATTCGGTTTCTATTTCAAAAGTCTCACAGGTATTGGGGGCTAAATCCGTACTGTGTTCTATTAAATAGGTATTACCTAAACTGCTCGAATTGGTTAAAGTATAAGTAACAGGATTGCCTGAACCATCTTTAATATTGATTAAATCTACAGTAGGTTCTAAGAATATAGTGGTCATCACGTTTTCATGAGAAGTACCTCCTGCACCTGCACATACTTCATAGGTATTGAATTCGGATGCACCTGCGGCATCTGCCAATAGGGTATTCGAAATTGTTGAAGTCAAAGCAGGAAGTGGTGCACTATTATCATTAAAATTTAACGTAAATGAGGTGTCTTCTGTTAGGTGATAATCTTTTTGGTCAAAAATTAAGAAAGACCCACTACCATTACAATCTTCTACTGGATATTCAATTTGGTTTCCTAAAAAGGAATAGATATCTCTTGTAGGGTGTGTTGTCCTATTACAATAGTGACCTCCCGATGTATAATCGCAAGTAAGACTATAGTCGTAAATTAGTTGAAAATCTTCAGGAGTAGATATCGGTCC
>CALLVC010000064.1 GCA_938010785.1 uncultured Saprospiraceae bacterium | reverse complement strand
ATTAAATTCATTACTAAAGACAGTATCGAAGAGAAAATTTTAAAGCTACAGGAACGGAAATCTCGTTTGGCAGAAGAGATTATAGAAGGAAAGGGCGGAATGTCTTTTTCTAAGGAGGATGTGAAATTTTTGTTGAGTTAGTATTTGTCACTTTTAAAATCAGAATCTTTTCCTACCTTCGTATGGAATTTTCTTTTAAAACAGGCTCTTTGACAATTTTTGCATTGTTCCCGTCGGACGACGAAGTCATCCGACGGGAACGACCGTCTCGTCGGATGGCTTCGCCGTCCGATGAGACTAATAAAGTATCTTTTGCAAAAATTGTCAAAGAACCTTAAAACATAAAGGAAACAATTTAAATTTTTTGAACCACAAAAGATACAAAAGAACACAAAAGGCATTCACAAAAGAAAAATTAAAATAATCTTTTGTGCCTTTCTATTGTGAACTTTGTGCCCTTTGTGGTTCAAAAAAACATAATAAAAACCTTTAGCTTCCAAATACTATATCATTCAAAACCTAAACGATGTTAAAACCATTTTTTAAAATACTTCCCTTATTAATATGCCTTCTTTTAGTGGCCTGTAGTGGAGAAAAGACGACGACAGAAACCACTAGCAGCATAGAAGCAACATCCAAAACCGTTACAGAAAGGACAGCCGATTATAGCGCATCTAAAAATGCCTATTTCGGGGATTTGCACGTGCATACCAGTTGGTCGTTTGATGCCTTTATCTACAATGTCCGAACGACACCAGATGATGCTTATGATTTTGCAAGTGGCAAAGCAATAGACCACGTTTCAGGTAATAAAATTCAGTTGGGAAGACCATTAGATTTTATGGCAGTGACCGACCATTCGGAATATATGGGCATCATGAAACAGATGTTAGACCCGAACAATCCCTTGTCAAAATTGGAGATTGCTAAACGAATTTTAAGTGATGATAGAGATGAGTCTTTAGCTGCTTTTGGAGATGTAGGTATGTCGATGGCAAGAAATCAACCGATAGCAGAATTAAGTAAAAAAGAAATTAATCAATCCACTTGGCAACGATTGGTAGAGACGGCTAACAAATATAATCAACCAGGAAAATTTACCACCTTTCCTGCATATGAATGGACCTCTTCCCCACCAGAAATAAACCATGAACCAACTTTTGCTCGGAATATGCACCGAAATGTAGTGTACCGAGGACATAAAGTATCGGATATTCCTTTTTCTGCTTTTGATTCGCAAGACCCCGAAAAATTATGGGCTTGGTTGGATAAAGAAAGAGCCAAAGGAATTGATGTGATGGCGATTCCACACAATGCGAATATGAGTGATGGTTTGATGTATAGTTTAAAAACAATGAGCGGCAATGATTTAACGGCAGAATATGCCAAGATGCGTGCTAGAAATGAGCCGATAAATGAGGTGGTACAAATCAAAGGACAGTCGATGTCTCATCCAGCCTTAGCACCGAATGATGAATTTGCTGATTTTGAAGTCTACGCCTATACTTTTTCCAATAGCGCGCCACCACCAAGTAAGCCGAAAGGTAGTTATGTAAGAGAAGCATTTAAAAATGGTTTAGCCTTGGAAAAAACGTTAGGGACCAATCCCTTTAAGTTTGGATTAATCGGAAGTTCAGATGGACATAATTCCGCTAGTTCGGTAGAAGAAAATAACCACTTTGGAAAATTAGGAAATATAGATGCAACACCAGAAGTAAGAGTCGGAAACAATGATAAATTTTTAAGAGCTAAATATTTTTCCGCAGCAGGTTTAGCGGGTGTTTGGGCGAAAGAAAATACGAGAGATGCAATCTACGATGCTTTAGAAAGTAAAGAAACTTTTGCCACTTCTGGTCCAAGAATTCAAGTACGATTCTTTGCGGGGTATCATTATAATGGAACGGCGATGGACGGTGAAGATTGGGTGAAAGACGCTTATGAAAATGGGGTAGCAATGGGTAGCGATTTAGGCGAAGGCCCTCGAAAATTGAATAGCACGCCTACTTTTTTAATTTGGGCAACCAAAGATGCGGAAGGGGCGAATTTAGACCGTATTCAAGTCGTCAAAGGTTATTTGGATGCAGACGGCAATCCGAGAGAAAAAATATTTAATGTGGTCTGGTCGGGAGATAGAACGGTAGATGCAAATGGTGATTTGGCGGCGGTAGGAAATACGGTTGATGTACCGAAGGCTTCCTATACCAACGACATCGGGGCAGTCAATCTACAAACCATCTGGACCGACCCAGAATTTGATGCGACGCAATCCGCTTTTTATTATTTAAGAGTTTTAGAAATACCTACGCCAAGATGGAGTACCTATGATTCTTTTAAATTGGGCATGGCCCCTCCAAGCGACTTAGCAAAATCTATTCAAGAACGGGCATGGAGTTCGCCAATTTGGTATACACCGAAATAAGAACGTTATCTTCGATAACAGTCAGAAGTCAGAACATCATCTTCGATGATTGTCAGAAGTCAGATGGCTTAGGTGTTTTACAATACGAATCTGACTTCTGCCTGGGGTTGTGTAGAAAGTATTTTGACGCTGAAGGACGCTGACTTTTTATGACTTTTTTATGTTTTCTTGTGTTTCTTGTTCAAAAACATAATTCAAACATAATTCAAACATAGTTTTTCGTAAGAAAACATAATAAATCA
>CALLVC010000063.1 GCA_938010785.1 uncultured Saprospiraceae bacterium | reverse complement strand
GAGGTCGTAATAAATACAACTGAAGGCGTTGCCTTTTCAAATAAAGAAATGGTTGCTTTCTCGGCATCTCCTAATCCTCTGATAGGTTCATTATTTCTTGTTGGTGCCACCTTCTCCTCCGTAAAGGTAGTTACTTGTTCCACTTGTAAATCTTTAACATTTACCCTAGCACCAGCGTTTTGGTCATTGATTTTCCAAGCTGTTCCAGCAAAAAATGCGGCAGCTGTAAGGAGAAAAATTAGGATAAAAAGACGTGCATTCTTCATAAATTCACTTTTAAAATTCTTTAAATTCAGGTATTGCTTATGCCCAAATATAACGCAATTTCGGTTTTTTAGATTATTAAAAATTTGGTTTTAATTCCATCTTAACTTTTTAGGAGATTATATTTTTTTTGGAAGAATCTCCTGTTTTTAAAAATAACGATATTTTCCTACTGAGGCTATTAGTTGTACTTTTGTTTGCTTTTAGTTGTCATCATTTCTTTATAGCTACTCTAGCGTGACCAATTGTTTTGTAGATATAGCGATTTTAGTAGTTACGGTTATTCTACCTTTGAGCGAAATAGTGTATTTAGGTCCCTAATGTTGCAAATCAAGGAATTTACTTTTTATATATTATCGACGAATTTGGTAATAAATTTACACATTCGGTCGTACACAATAACTATTAATCCGATATTTTAAGAATGCAACAACTGTTTGCCGTAAAAAGGTAAACGACTATTTTATACACGAAAGCCAAGTAAAAAGCACGATGCGATTTTTCAAAGCTTGTCCCGAAGTATTTCGGGGATTGTATCTTGAAAAGACTATCTTTTAAGATTTTATCTTTTCTAGCTTGTGCTTTTTTGATGAGCTAGACATCATAAAATGATTAAAGATATTGATTCCAAGTTTTCAACTTGGAATATCAGCATTGTGCAAACTTGAGACACACCAGCACCCCTTATGCAGCTTCTCGAATAATCTCTAATGAGTACTACCCTATTTGAATAAGTAAATACTATTTTTGTTTCTAATTAGAAAAATCTTGCATCATGATTTTCAATAAAACCTCAAGTTTAAATTGACAATGATACCTACACTCCAAATCTTATTAATTCTATTCTTTCCATGGTTAGCTAAAAAAATTTCCAAATCTACCTTTTCTTGGTTAAGCCCTGTGGTTCTTTGCTACACTTTGGGTATAGTTTTAGCCAACATTTCTTTCTTAGATTTAAACATTCCAATCGCTAATTATTTTACCCAAGGGACTATCCTATTAGCCATTCCTTTTTTGCTTTTTGCTACTAACTTTAGCGGTTGGTTCAAAGATTTTAAAAATATGGTGTTGGCATTTGCGCTTTGCGTTTTATGTGGAATCATAGGTACAAGTGTCACTGGCTGGTTTTTTAAAGATAGTATAACCGATGCTTGGAGAATTGGTGGAATGATGGCAGCCATTTTTTCAGGAGGGATTCCTAATATGCAAGCGGTAGGAATCGCCTTAGAAGCGGAGAGTGAAACCATTGTCTTATTAAATGCAGCAGATATATTCATTGGAGGGTTTTATCTGATATTCATGACCACAATTGCAATAAAAGTTTTGAATTTATTTCTTAACAAATATTTAGTCGGAAAATTTTATCTGAGTAAAAATAATTTACAAATAAACCAATCAATTAGTTTAAAGAATTTAGCCAAATCATTAGCCGCTACCATTGGCATTATTGGCATTTCTGTAGGCCTAAGTTTTCTAATTTATCAGGAATTAGCAGCCACTTTTATCATACTTAGTTTAACAACTATTAGCTTAATTGCCTCAAGGATACCAATGATAAAATCAATGGAAGGCACATTTGAAGTTGGCGATTATTTGTTATTAATGTTTTGTGTAGCGGTAGGAATGATGGCTAATTTTAATAATATTTTAGAAAATGGATGGCATATTATCAAGTTCATGGCAATGGCTTGGGCGATTACCGTTTTGTTACACTGGCTATTCTGCTATTTTTTTAAGCTGGATAGTAGTACAGTTTTAATTGCCAGTGTAGCTGCCATTTATGGCCCCGTTTTTATAGGTCAAATTGCAAGTACGATTAATAATAGAAGGCTGGTCTTTCCGGGAATTGCTTTAGGATTGGTGGGAATAGCATTGGGAAATTACGTAGGTATTTTTGTGGCGTGGTTACTTAGGGCAATATAGAAAATTGGAAACTACTGACCATTCGTAAACAATCAATAATTTCCAACAATTTAGTAAATCTTTAATCTTATTTTAAATTTATTTAGTTCCTTTAACGAAACGGTCTAGCGCTAACGTTTGGTTATCAAATTGTACTTCGATAGAATAAAGACCAAAAGTCAATTGCTCTACTGGTAGTTGGACCTGATTAAAGCCATCAACTAAAGTAATCGCCTGACGCTTTACTTCTCTACCCGTAGCATCTAGAATAACAAAATCACCTTCTGTTTTTCCATTAGTCCAGTTCATATCTACAAATACCTCATTTATGGCTGGATTAGGATAAACTTTAGTTGCTTTAGCTACAATTTCGTTAGATTCAATACTAGTCGTAAATCCTTCTGCTTGGCAAGGAATTGCTGAATTAGCAATTACATTACCTGTATATGCTTCTCCCCTAGCCCCGAAAACAGTAATCGAATTACCAACATTGGCATTTCTACTATTAGGCGCCATAAAAGGATCTTCTTCATTATCCATTAAAGAAACATCACCAGAACAAGGCAATGCATTCTTAAAAGTGAATAAAGGCATTTCTACACCAGCTTCATAGTTAAAATCAACGGTACCTAAAGAACCCAAACCAAAAGAAATGTAATCAGTTCCTGGTGCTTCCACCGGATGATCACTTCGAGAATTTGCTTGCCAATCAACATTAAGCTGAAGGCTTTTTAAATCATCGACTTCAAATGAGTTTGCAGGTACTTTTACAGTAACCTGTGCAGTACTTGTAATGTTATAGGGATGTGCCCAACTTTTCTGAGGAATCATAGAAACCTGATAAGTTTCGCCATCTTCTAACATAGTTAATTTAAACTGAACCTGTGCAGTAGTCATGCAAAAGGTGGTTAGGACAAATAAACTTGTCAATAAGCCTTTAAAAATTTGTGTGTTGTTCATCTTAGAGAATGTCATAATAAAACAGTTGTTTATAGGTTTGATTAATACTGGTAAATGAATTCTTAAAACCGCATTCTAGTATAAAAAGTAACCAATAAAGTGTACAATCATTAGTAATTCTCAATGCCTTAAAAATGTCTGTTAGCCCTTTTTTGATAAATCTCTCCATAATCTCTAAAACTTAGTATTCAAAAATCCTTAAACCCTTAAGGTATTTGTTCTAAAATTGAAAAATTCAAACGAAATTGGGTGTTCTCTGGATGAAATAATACGTTGAAAAATATTATCCCATCAATATCGTTTGTAGGTCCTTGATACTTTACTTTTCCATCCAAATTAGTGTCTGAACCATAATACCCATGCAATACACTATTATAAGTGATTGGGGATTCTGGATTGGCAAGCCAAAGGGATAAGAAAATATCAAAAAATATAATGTCTCTATCTGGTAATCCTAAACCTCCACCCGCTAAAATGATGTGTTTGTCAGGATTGGCGTTTCCACCCCAGAGTGCCATTATTTCATTAATTTTTGTTTGTGCGTTGGTACCAAAAGTTTCCATTTCAGGGTCTGAAAAGTCAACAATAATTGGTTCATCAGTTGAGAAATCAACGGGGGTGCCAGTCATTGCTCCCAAGTGGTTTCTATGTTTTATACTGATAAAGTAACTTTCATTTGGAACCGTGAACGTAAGATTTGATACTCCATCTACATCCACAATATCTCCATCTCTTTGAATTAAACCTGCTCTAGTCGAAATAATGGTCTTTGCATCTGAAGCAGACCGTAACTCGATGAAAACCCAATCTACAATTGCGTCATCTCCTCCCATGCTAAGCACTACATCTGTAGTGGTTTCGCCCCCTCCTTCGCCAAAGTGTACAAAGGATGGTAATCCTGTATATGGTTCTGTCAAAGGAATAAATCCTTTCTTTCTAAGCATATCATCCATCGTTCCTTTATTTCGTTTATAAGCACCTTGTAAGAATGCTTTTAGTGCCACTTCATTGCTAACAGCCACTTCATTCGCCGAACAAGCCAAGGCATCTTCTGTATCAATTTCGTGTAACTCTCCTATTTTAATGGCAGCGGTACCATCATTCGGACTGCTACTATTAAAATGAGTTTTACTAGTATCAAAAATGATATTTGGTAATGCTTCATTATCCATAATGTCAAAGCAAATTTGTCCAATATCTTCCCATTTATCTGAAGTTATTTCAGGACAACTTGCTCCTTCAGCATCAAGAATCATGGTCAAGCACATCTTTCCTGGTACAGAAGTGGCATCATATTGGTGCGGCCCCCAAGGACTTGAAGTCCCGCCAATACAGGTCTCTTTTTCATCAAATTGTGCAGAAGTATAATCAGCAAATTCTAAGGCATCTTCATTGTAGTTTACCATGATAGAAGAAGTCCCAATAGAGAAATCCGTTTGCGAAGCTTTCCCTTGAATCATCACACAGTAAGTATTACTTGCGCAATCTAGAGTTGGTCTGAATCTTAGATTAATTTCGCTTTCGACCTCAGGGACTGATTCTCCTACACAATTACAATTTCCATCATGCGCATCATTGATAGTTGCTAAATCTCCATCTGTACAAGGCGTTCCTTTTTCAGGGCATGTATTTTCAAGACAAATGATTTCTACAATTTTACCAGATTGGCAAACACTCACTCTATCCGTCAATTCGACGTAACTGAAAAGCAATTCCTGTCCAGCTTCTAATACTATTCCTGCTGGAAGCATCAATGGTTCTAAAATTGTTCCATCGGACATTTCAATTAATAAATTACAGCCCGCTATTTCTGAACCATCAAACACGATTCCTTTATCTTCGAAAGTACATGTTGAAGTATGCTGACAATCAAAATCACCTCTAAAAGACCTCGTGAAACAAGGTTCATTGACTAAATTATGGTCAATTACAAGCTCCTCTTTAAAGGAAATTTCAAATTCAACTTTTCCTGTAGTTCCTGCTGCTGCTTCATAAATCAAGCCCTCTCCTCTGTTTCCTAAATCATCCGACCAGATAATATTGAATTTTTCAGGACAAGCCAATTCTAATTCTACCCCACATCCTTCTGGTAAATCAATTAAATCTCCATCAATGTAAGGAATCACGTTAAAGATAATGGTCAAGATGCTTACTATACAATCATTTTCATCAGTTACTTCAACTACAATATCATATGCTTGTAAAGAACAATCTTCTGTGTCATTACGAAGTATGAGCTCATCTAT
>CALLVC010000062.1 GCA_938010785.1 uncultured Saprospiraceae bacterium | reverse complement strand
AGAGTAAGGTAGGACGCATGATTTTCGTTTTTCTTGTAAAGGAACGCGATAAAAATAAATTTAGATTCTCGTCAAAGAAATAAGATAACTAAGTGGTTCACTTTAAACGACTTATCTTAATTCTTTGACTCTAAAGAATCTAAATTTATTTTTATCTTACTACAAAGATACACCGTGAAGTCAAGAAAGAAAGCTTTTTTATAAAAATGCTTAACTAGACGTTCCTCACAAATTTTGCCGTATTCCCGATAGCTATCGGGAATGTCCCAATAAATCAAACATTTACTCGGATATTCCATTTTTATAAGAAAACTCTTTTCAAGAAAGAAAGTAAATTTGTAGAAATCAAAAAATATGAAATACGGCTACACGATTATTTATGTCAAAAATGTTGTTGAAACCATTGAGTTTTATGAAAAGGCATTTGGTTTTCAACGAAAATTTATCACTCCTGAAAATGATTATGGGGAATTGCTATCTGGAGAAACGACCATTTCTTTTGCTTCTTTTGAATTGGGAAAATCAAATTTCAAAAAAGGGTTTGCACCAATAAAAAGTGGAGATAAACCAATGGGGATAGAAATAGTTTTGGTAACGGAGGAAATTGAAACGGATTTTCAAAAAGCAATAGCAGCAGGTGCAATTTTATATGAACCAATTGTTGAAAAGCCTTGGGGCCAAAAAGTAGGATATTTAAGAGATAATAATGGGTTGTTGATTGAAGTATGTACCCCCATTAAGAATTAGTTGGTATCAAATTGATGCATAACTCACCAATGAAATAAATACCCTACCTTTGCAGCATTATTCGTAACTCCTACTTTATAAAATATAGGAGTAAAAAAGAAGTGTTGCATGCGATTTGAAGATTTGAAGTTAATTCCTCCGATATTAAAAGCCCTTAAAGATAAAAACTACGTAGAGCCTACACCCATTCAGGGTAGGGCTATTCCTATTATTCTTGAGCGTCAAGATGTATTAGGCGTTGCTCAAACGGGTACAGGAAAAACAGCCGCTTTTTCTATTCCAATTATTCAGTTAATTCACCAAATAGAGTCGAAGCAAGTTGGCAAACCAACCATGCGTGCGCTTATCCTAACGCCTACCAGAGAATTAGCTATTCAGATAGAAGAAAGCATTAAGGATTATGCTAAATATACAGTAGTCAAGCAAACTGTTATTTTTGGAGGGGTCAAGCAGTATAGTCAAGTACAAGCTTTGCGTAAAGGGGTACATATTTTGGTAGCAACACCTGGGCGATTATTGGATTTAATCAGTCAGGGAATCATTAGTTTAAAGACGATTAAAGTATTTATCTTAGATGAAGCTGACCGAATGTTGGACATGGGTTTTATCAATGACATTAAGCGAATTTTACCGCTTTTACCTCAAAAAAGACAATCTCTTTTCTTTTCGGCTACGATGCCTAATAATATAGTAAAACTATCTAGAGACATTCTCAAGGACCCAGAGAAAATAGAGGTAAGTCCTGTTTCTTCCACGGCAGAGACCATTCAACAATACTTGTATTATACGAATAGAACGACGAAGAAAAATTTGTTAACGCATATTTTGAAGAATGAGGAGATAGACCAAGTGTTAGTTTTTTCTCGTACCAAACGAGGAGCGGATAGAATTGTAAAGGACTTAAAGCGGAAAAAGATTTCTTCTGCGGCTATTCATGGAGATAAAGCGCAGAATCAACGCCAAAAAGCCCTGAAGCAATTTAAAGCTGGGGAAATTCGGGTGTTAGTAGCGACAGATATTGCTGCCAGAGGAATTGATATAGATAAGTTGATGTATGTAATAAATTACGATGTACCGAATATAGCAGAAACATATGTACACAGAATTGGACGGTCGGGTAGAGCAGGGGAAGACGGTGTTGCGATTGCGATTTGTGAACCAGAAGAAAATGAGTACATTAGAGACATACAAAAATTGATTAAGAAAAAAATAAAAGTAATTGACGACCATCCTTATCCGCAGACGGATAAACCAATGACCGATGCAGAAAAGAAAGAGTGGAATAAAGAAAAACAGAGAAGAAAGCAAGAATTTTTTTCCAATCGAAGAAAGGCTAAGGATTCAAGTAAATCGCCTGGACGGTCTAATCATCGGAGGAGGTAGGAGTTATCAGTAGGCAGTAGGCAGTAGGCAGTGGAAACTGTTTACTGCCCACTGCCAACTGAGCTAAGCAAAGACCAATTTCTTCAAATAGTCTGCACCATCCTTTGCACAGTCCATAGGCGTGGTATTATCATAGCGTTCTTGCTCCATGATAAAGTATTCCATCCCATTTTCCTTTGCGACATTTAGGATTTTAGGGAAATCAATTTTACCTGTTCCTAAAGTACAAGTTGCTTCTCTTACGTCATCCGTTGCGTCCTTCATTCTATCTTTTACATGACATAATTTGAATCGATTTTTATATTTTGTCAAATATTCGATTGGGTCAGCTCCACCCGTTACGACCCAATAAATATCCATTTCGTGGTCTACTAAATCTGGGTCTGTATTATCCATGATGAAATCATGAGGAATCATACCAGAAAATGCTTTAAAGGAATAGGCATGGTTGTGGTAGGCAAATCGGATACCGTTTTTCTTACATATGGCCCCACATTCATTAAATTTATCTGTTACTTTTTTCCAGTTTTCCACACTAGTTTGTGGTCCGATATAAGGACAAATCAAGTATTTCATACCTATTTCAGCAGCTTGTGCTGCTTTTTGCTCAAAGTTTTCGTTGATATTACAGTGAGCAGAAACCATATTCAAGCCTAAGCCATCCAAATTCTTTTTAAACTCTGTATGCGGCATATCCCAAAACATGCCCTGTTTGCCATCATAGCTTTCAATTTGCTTGAAGCCATAGCCAGCTAGTTTTTTCAGTGTTCCTAGCGGGTCTTGTGGAATCACATCTCTAAGGGTGTATAGCTGAATACCAAATTGGTCCAAACTAGGTTGAACGGCAGCAGCAACAGTGGATGCAGCTTCACTTGCAGCAGAAGTGGCTGCTTCCTTGGCCCCCGATTTGCAAGCCCATTGAGGCAATATTAAAGAACCAGCAGCTAATAAGCCGGCATTTTGTAAAAAAGTACGACGTTTATTTTTCATGAGCTTTTCATTTTAAATATTATAAAAAAGCTAAGGTAAGGAAATAATTAAAATTAAAGATAAAATGTAAGTGTAAATAGGATACAGTAACTTTGCCCACATGTCAACTTACTTGGTATACAAACCCTTTAACATGCTTTCTCAATTTACTAGAGAAGCACCACATCATATTACTTTAGCAGATTTAGCGTTTACCTTTCCTAAAAATGTTTATCCAGTTGGGCGACTAGATGCAGACAGTGAAGGATTGTTATTGTTGACGGATGATAAACAACTGAATGCAAAGTTGTTACATCCAAAAAACAAGCAACCTAAAACCTATTGGGTACAAGTAGAAGGCGCACCCGAAGATAGTGATTTAGTGCCCTTGCGAAAGGGTATTTCGATTAAAATAAAAAAGAAAATTCATCAGACAGCTCCTGCAAAAGTTCATTTATTGAAAGAAATTCCTAGTTTGCCAGACCGAAATCCTCCCATTCGGATTAGAAAATCAATACCAGATACTTGGGTAAGTATTACGATTACGGAAGGCAAAAATCGGCAAGTCCGCAGAATGTTTGCCGCTATTGGATTTCCTGTATTACGATTGGTAAGAGTAGGGATTGCGGGATTTCATTATGGTGAAGGCATTTTGGCTGAAATGAAAGTTGGAGATGTAGTTGCTGTGAAGGTAAGGGAGTAGGCAAATGTGTTCTAGGTCGAGTCTTATTATGGCATCTTACCTAGAGCAAATCTATTATATTAACCGTTTTATCCGTGTATTTTTCAAAGAAAAATCAGTGTCGAATCCTATCTAGTTAGGTAGATTAGGTAGATATCACGGTTCACGGTCTACGGTTCACGGTCTACGGTTCACGGTCTACGGTTCACGGTCTACGGTTCACGGTCTACGGTTCACGGTCTACGGTTCACGGTCTACGGTTCACGGTCTACGGTTCACGGTCTACGGTTCACG
>CALLVC010000061.1 GCA_938010785.1 uncultured Saprospiraceae bacterium | reverse complement strand
TGATTTATTATGTTTTCTTACGAAAAACTATGTTTGAATTATGTTTGAATTATGTTTTTGAACAAGAAACACAAGAAAACATAAAAAAGTCATAAAAAGTCAGCGTCCTTCAGCGTCAAAATACTTTCTACACAACCCCAGAACATCTTGCAAATTCAAAACATTCTGCTAAAATGAACTAAAATTTTACCATAAAAAATCATTATCTTTTTATCTGTTCCCGACGAATGAATTCGTCGGTACGGAGAACTTTTCCGTAATTTCGTAAAAAAATAAATATTTCCTAGTATGAGCCCTGAATTTACGACTTTAAAAATAGAAGAAAAAGAAAGCATCGCCTACCTAACCTTGAATCGACCTAAAAGGTTGAATGCTTTGAGTAGCACCTGTCTGCAAGAACTAGCCGCCGCAGCCCATTGGTTCAATCAGCAAAAAAATATCAAAGTGGTCGTGATTCGAGGAGCAGGAAGAACCTTTTCAGCAGGAGCTGATATACAAGATTTTCAGAACAATGCGACCGAATCAGCTTCTTGGATAGAACGGAGAAATCAAGGACAAATAGGATTTAGAATGGCGGAAGCAATCGGAAACATGAACGCCATCACCATCGCCCAAGTACATGGATTTGCGATAGGCGGAGCGTTTTTATTGATGTTAGCTTGTGATTTTAGAATCGTAGCGGAAGGCACGTTTTTTTCCATTCCAGAAGTAGACCTAGGCATCCCATTAAGTTGGGGCGGTATACCCAAATTAGTAAGCGAAATTGGTCCTTTGAAAACAAAAGAGTTGGTCATGACTTGCCGACGATTTGATGCAGTCGAAGCCAAAGATTTAGGATTGGTCAATCAAATAGTGCCATTGGATAACTTGGAGAAAGAATGTGTAGCCTTGGCAAATAATTTAGCAGCAAAACCAGCAGTGCCTATCCAAATGACCAAAGAACAAGTGAATGCAGTAGCTAAGCATATTGGAGCAGCCTATGTTGGGTCTGCCGAAGGAGATATGTTGCAGACAGTCTTGAAAGACCCTGAATCAAAAGCGGCTGTAATGGCTTATATGAAGTCGATAACGAAATAGGAGCAGAGGGAAGACTTCAAGTCTATTAAAATACACTTACACTTTTACATTGTAGGTTTAATCTCTACCTGCTTTTGTTTAATCAAAAACGTTGTCAATTGTTCCGCCATTTTTTCCAAATCAATCCCCAATTGCGATTTATTGACGGATAAAACTTGTTCGACTGATTTTTTGGGTAAACTATCAAAACCATGTAAAGCGCCCAAGATAGCCCCTGTAATAGCTGCCACGGTATCATTATCTCGACCATAATTGGTAACAAATGCCAAAGATTTTTCAAAATCAAAATCAGTAAATAACAAAGCGGTTAAATTAATTTGGTGGATTTCGCCAGGGTGGAAAGCCATGTCTTGATTCTTGGCATCTAGGGCATTGAATAATTGCTGCATTTGGGCAAAGTAGAGCGTGTCTTTACCTTGGTATGGTAATTTTATTTTGGTTAAATCAATATCCGCTGAGGTCATTTTTTTAGCTTCTGCAACGGCATATCGAGCATCTTGGTAAAAACGCTGAGCAGACCGACCGACCAATCGACTCTTGAAAAAGTCGTTAGGGTCAATATCTCTCAAGGTATTTAAAATATCATTAGGTGTGGCATTTTCTTTCAAAGCCGCAGCGGTCATTGCAGCCGTTAATCCTGTAAGGTCTCTTGCATAACCAAGGTCAAAAATACCCAAACGGTAAGCCGATTGATAAGCAGTTTCAGGATTATTAGGATGAACCAATCCAATCATTGGTGCATACAGCATTCCAGCACAAGTAGGTTCCCCACCATAAAAATGATTTAAGGCATAAGCATAGCCTTCCAAATCTTTTTCGCTAAATGGTTTGGCGACGACCGCCCATTCTTGCATCCACGACATTTTCATTAAAGCTTCTTCATAAGGTGCGGGGGCGAAACTATCTACTGCTTTTAAAGCCTTTATTTTTTCTTGGTAAGTAGCAACAATAAACTCAGCAAAATGATAAGGATTACTACCGCCTTCTTGATAAAAATCACTGCCTTCTTGTAGGATAAAATCGGTCAACAGACCTTTCCATCGAGTATCATCTGTAGTACCACCAGCGGGTAAATTCATCTGCCAGGTTCCTTCAGGAGAGGGTGCGCGAGTCATATCATCTAATTGTTCTACAAAACCATATTCCGTTTGAATATTTTGGCGTTGCCACATTTCGGTTGGTGCACCCATTGCATCGCCAATAGCAGAACCAACGAGCAACCCTAAGACCTTGTCATAAAGTACTTTTTGGGAGAGGGGCGTGGGCTGAAAATTTTCGGTAGACTTTGTCGTAATTGCTTTTTTTGTATTACTGGGCAACTCCGTAACTTCTTTGCAAGTCAAATTGAATAGGCAAAGACAGAAGAGGGTAAATAGCTGAGTAAGAAATTTCATAATTTTATTTATGTCAAAAGTAGATATGAAATTAAATAAAAAATTTATATTGTGATATGTTTTATTAAACAAAACACATTTGGTTTAATATATAAATGCAAAATTAAATTTTATAATTGATATATTTTCATCAAAACTTACGAAAATGAAAAACCCTTTACTACTCTTTTTATGCTTAATGTTTAACACAGCGCTAATCGCTCAAAATGTGTCTGGAAATGTTTCAGACGATAGTGGAGAAGCCTTAATTGGCGCAAGTGTTATCGTCAAAGGTACTGCAATTGGTACTATTACAGATTTAGACGGTAATTTTAATTTAGATTATGACGGCAACTACCCGTTTACAATCGAAGTGTCTTACACGGGGTTTAGTTCTCAAGAGATGGAAATCAATCAACCAACTAATAATCTAAACTTTCAACTCGAAGAAGGCGTATTAATTGGTCAAGAGATAGTCGTTTCTGCCTCAAGAAAGCGAGAAAAAATACAAGAAGCACCTGCTTCTATTTCAGTATTGACAGAACGAAAACTAGCGAGTTCTCCCCAAGTAGACCCCGTCAGAAATTTAATAAATGTGGCAGGTGTACAAATTCAACAACAGAGTGCAGCTCGATTTAATATAGAGCTAAGAGGTGGTGTTGGCTTATTTGATACAAATGCGTTTCCAATCATGGATTATCGTAGTTTAGTCGGGCCAGGAATTGGGACTTTTCAATCTGACCAATCGGGAATCAGTCGGATTGACGTAGAACGAATAGAGGTGGTAAGAGGTCCAGGTTCTGCTTTATATGGTCCTGGAGTTACGACTGGGGTAGTTCACTTTATTACAAAAAATCCGATTGATAAGCCGGGGACAACGGTAGAAGTTGGGGGAGGAGAGTTAAACACGTTCATTTCTTCGATTCGACATGCACAAAGTAATGCAGAGAAGACTTTTGGTTTTAAAATAAATGCTTCCTACAATCGAGGAGATGAGTTTACTTTAGACCCTAATGACCCAGATGATGCTAGACAAATTTCTTTATTTAAAACAGAAATTACCGACCCAGCGATTGTGAATGAATTAGTAGATTTGGCTCAACCAGGGCGTATACTTTTAACCCAAAGTGATTTAGACCCAGATGGTGATGGCAATATGATGCAAGATCACTGGTGGAATGCTGCTATCAACACCACCTTAGAATTTAGACCACAAGATGATTTGTCCGTAACCATTTCAGGAGGTATGAACACAGGTTCTTCTGTATTTTATAATGATTTGGGAGAAGGATTAGCGCAGGCAGTGGAGTTTTGGTCTCAAGCGAGAGTGCAGAAAGGGGGCTTATTTGCGCAGTTTTTCTATGTTAATAATAATGGTGGTAACGATGAAAATCCAACTTTTTTATATCAATCTGGTCTACGGTCATCTCTAGCTAGAGATCAGATAGAAGGTCAAATTCAATACAATTTCCAAACGCCTTCTTTTTTAAATGCAGATTGGACAGCAGGAATAGATTATCGAGAAGCAGTAAGTGATACTAAAAATCTAGTGTACGGACGACAGGAAGACGAGGATGATTATCGAATTTTTGGTGGGTATGTTCAAGGTAAATTCCCGTTGGCGGATAAGTTTGATTTATATGCAGCGGCGAGATATGATAATGTAAGTTTTACTGACGAAGGCGCTTTTTCTCCAAGAATAGCCGCTGTTTTTAAGCCAAGCCCTAAGCATACAGTTAGAGCTTCGTTTAACAGAGCAATTAATTTACCTACGGCATTAGATGTTTATATCGACTTTCCTCTAAATGTACCTGTTCCAGGATTATTTGATGTTTGGTATGCAGGTATGTTCGAACCCCATGAATTTGCCGATGTACCTATGATTGACTTGACCTTACCAGGTGCTCCTGATATACCTTTTGGAACTCCAGGCTTACCTTTAGCGATTCCATTTCAAGCGGTTAATGGTGATATTTTAGCAGCTTTAGAACCTGCAATAGCAGGTAATCCTGCATTGGCCCCAGTAGCGGACCCCATCTTAGAATTTTTAAGAAATTACAATCCGACGGGTGTAACTGGTCAATTGGTCGGGGTGAATGTATTCAATGGAGAACCATTGAATGAATTAAATCCAACATCGGGGCCAAATTTGACAATATCGAATACCTTCGAAGTCGGCTATAAAGGAGTATTAAGTGATAAATTAGGCTTCAGTGCAGATATTTACCATATTCGAACCGAGGGAGCACGGTCTTTTGCACCTGTTGCACCATTGATGACTTTGCAAGGAGCTAATGTTGCAGAAGACTTAGGAAATGCTGTAGGAGCGGATTTTAATACGTTCTTTGTGGATTTATTAACACCAATAGTAGGTGGAGAAACAGCAGTAGGATTGGCTAGTCAAGTGACTCCATTAATTGTAGGCGCTTATCAGCAAGGAGGAGAAGGCTTTGATGCTGCGGCAAGTCAGCTTTATCCTATTTTCGGAGCAGTAGAAACCAGTAGAGTACCAATGAATGACGGTATTGTTCACGTACCTGTAGGGCTTAGAGCCTTAGAGGATGCGACTTCTAATCGTTGGGGAATGGATTTTAGTGCAGAGTACCACATTAATAAAGACTTTTCAGCTTGGGCGAATTACTCTTGGGTAGGTGATGTGGAATCCAAGGCAGATGATAATGAAGCGACAAGAGCAGCACTTTCTTCTTTGGGCAACACCCCAACTAATAAGTATCGTTTTGGCGTTGTTTACACCCCTTTATCAGGTGTTAGAGCCAATGTTTCTTTCCAACATAATGATGGATTTACATCTGGAGCAGGTCAATTTTCTGGAGAGGTAGCTGCAACCAATTTAGTTGATGCAAGTGTAGGATATCAATTAGCTAATGGTATAACCTTTGATATAACGGCTACCAACTTATTTGATTCAGAATATCGAGCCTTACCAAATATGCCAAAGATTGGGCGACGGGTGATTGCAAAGGTGACGTATAATTTTGGGGGGACTGAATAGTTATACTCCTTCTTAGATTAGCATATAGGGTTTTCTTATAAAAATTCCATACTAAGCGTTCCTAATCCCGATTTTCATCGGGACCGTATCGAACGGCAAAATTTGTACTAAAGCAGGTGTTTTCATTTTTATAAGAAACCCCTTTTCCTTAATATCATAAGTAATGGGATTTAGCAACAAAAAAACTATCTTCGCCAGTATAAAAA
>CALLVC010000060.1 GCA_938010785.1 uncultured Saprospiraceae bacterium | reverse complement strand
TTTTTAGGTTTACAGACCTATTTAGCCGCTTCTTTAGAAGGTTGTACAAGCTATGAAGCACCAACGACAGAAAATTTATTAAAAAATAGATATGGAGAATTGCTAGAAGATAAAGATGGGATTTTAAATCTCCCCGAAGGATTCTCCTATAAAATAATAGCCCATAGAGGGCAATCGATGAGTGACGGCTTAGTGCATCCTGACAAGCCTGACGGCATGGCAACCTTTGAAGGTAAAGATGGACGAGTTATTCTAATTAGAAATCACGAATTAATGCCGACTAATTTTTCTGCTTTTGGCAAAGATTATGAGTTATTAGATAAAACGGATAAGCAAAAAATGTATGATATGCGTAACGGTAATCTACCCTGTAATGGGGGAACCACTACGCTTATTGTAAACGAAGATTCCTTAGAAGTAGAAAAATCATGGTTAAGTTTAGGAGGAACTCTCAGAAACTGTGCAGGAGGACCTACGCCTTGGGGTAGTTGGATAAGTTGTGAAGAAATTGTGGTGCCTGCCACCAATAGTTACGAACGTGGACATGGCTATAATTTTGAAGTACCTGCAACAGAAGAAATAAGTATGGCTACTCCTATTCCTCTAAAGGAAATGGGACAATTTAACCATGAAGCGGTTTGTGTAGACCCAAAAACAGGCATCGTTTATCAAACAGAAGATAGAGACGATGGCCTAATTTATCGTTTCATTCCTAACACGCCAGAAGAATTGAAAAAAGGAGGAAAACTTCAAGCTTTAGCCATCAAAAAAAGAAGAATAAGAAGCGCTAGAAACTGGCGAACAGATGACTCTTTATTTCCCGTCAGACGGCAACTAGACGTAAAATGGATAGATTTAGAAAACGTTTACGACTTGACTGATGATGATTTGAGAAGGCGGGGCTATATGAAAGGAGCAACTTTATTTGCCAGAGGAGAAGGCATGTGGTTTGGTGACAATGAACTATACTTTGCATGTACTAGTGGAAGTAAAACCAAAACAGGTCAAATTTTTCGCTATGTACCAAGTCCCTATGAAGGGACGCCTACTGAAAAAGATAACCCTGGTAAATTAGAATTATTTTTAGAACCCAATAACACCGAGTTGTTGAGATATTGCGATAACTTGACCATTTCGCCTTGGGGTGATGTAGTATTCTGCGAAGATAATGAACGACCAAGAGCTATAGGTATCACCAAAGAAGGCCATTTTTATAAAATCGCTGAAAACATCCGATATAAGTCAGAGTTTGCAGGTGGGGTCTTTTCGCCTTCTGGCAAAACCTATTTCCTCAATATTCAACATGCTGGTTTGACAATAGCAATACAAGGACCTTGGGATAGGACAATTGAATCATAGCTTGAACTAGGATTACTTTAGCTTCATAAGAAAGCATCTGTGTTGAATCATAGAGTAAAAAAATTTGGGGGGGTGGCACAGAAACCCCTCCTCCTCCTACCTTTACCCAAATATTAAGAATTAATTAACGACCTCTCGCTAATGATTAGCGGACGCTAAGACCTTCCTTTTCGTTTTTAATTTTAATTTTGTGTTTACTGTTTTGAAAATCACTCAAAAGCAGGCGATTTAACAATTTTATCTATAACAATTTAGCATGAAAATATTTTATACAAGTTTATTCTTATTTTTTACTGTTTTTGCATTTGGGCAAACAGAAACAGTGGATACCTCAAAAGTCTACCCCGTAGCCGAATATATGCCGATGGTTTCCAATTGTGCCGCTTGGGATACTACTTACCAAATGCAGCGACAATGTTCGCAAGATGTTTTACTGAAATTTATTTATGCCAATGTAAATTACCCTGATTCCGCTCGTATGCAGGGCATAGAAGGTACGGTTGTCATCAGTTTTGTAGTGAATCCAGATAGTTTAATTAGTGATGTTAAGATTGTCCGAGACATTGGAGGAGGCTGTGGTGATGCAGCTTTACAAGTCATTAGTGCATTAAATCCATTAGGGCTAAAATGGGCACCCGGAAAACAAAAAGGAGTACCTGTAAAAGTAAGTATGAATATTCCTGTCAAATTTAAAATTAAAGAAGTGCCGCCCTATGATATTATCCAAGGAGATACCGTCTATAACACTTTTGACAAAGCCTTAGCCTTTAAAGGTGGAGATGCAGCCATGTCTGAATTTATAGCAAAAAATTTAAAATATCCTGCCGCTGGCAATGATAGCTGCTCAATTGGAACAGTAGAAGTAAAAGCCTTAGTAGAAAAAGATGGAGTGGTCCGTATCTTAGAAATGAATGATTATAGTGGTCTAGGCATGGATTATCAATTCGAGGCAATTAGTGCCACCACTGCTACCGCCAATCAGTGGGACATAGCAGAATATAAAGGGCAAAAAGTACCTGCAGCCTACGCTATTCGCATGGATTTCAAGCCTACGAGTGCAGCGTGTAAAGCAAGAATTTCTGACTTTGATAAAGCACAGCAAATAGCTGTTGAAGGTAGTACGCTATATAATTCAGGACAAAAAGAAGCAGGTATTGCAAAGTTATCAGAAGCCCTTGCATTATTTCCTAATAATGGAGAATTTTTAAATGCTCGTGGTAACGCCTATTTGGATATGCAGAATTATTTGGGTGCTTGTGAAGACTTGACAAAATTAAAAGAAATTTTACTAGTCACTTGGGTAGATAATTTATTACCTGTTATTTGTAAGCAAGCGGAAGCGAAAGCAGAGAAATAGTATAATATAAACACCTCAGAACTACAAAGCCTGAAGACTTTTCCATCGATTTCTCCGCAACTTAGATTAATTATCAAGTTGCGGAGAATTGGTAGCACAGCGCTTTAGCCTGTCCTGTCCGACGACCTTTAGGTAGGTGCTATGCTACCAGTTTTTACTTCCCCGCAATTTGAATTAATTATCCCAACACATTTTTATCTGCTAAAAATGGTTGTTTATAACTTCGTTTACCGGTCGCTTGATACATAGCATTAGCGATTGCTCCAAAAATTGGCGGAAATGGAGGTTCTCCCATACCCGTAGGTTTGATTTCATTTTGCACAAAATGCACCTCAATTTCTTTAGGCGCTTCACTCATTCTAATCATCCGATATTTGTCGTAATTCTTCTTTTCTGGTACTCCATCTTTAAAGGTTAGCTCTCCATATAAAGCATTGCCAATTCCGTCGGTAATAGCACCTTCTGCCATGTTCTTAGCAGCATCAGGATTCACGACGATACCACAATCAATCGCACAAGCTACTTTTTGAACGACTGGTTTACCATCTTCAATGGTCATATCTAGAATATGTGCGGCATAGGTACTATGACAGAAATAAGCAGAAACCCCACGAGAAACATTGGCAGATTTTTCTCCCCAATTGGATTTTTCTCTAACTAATTCTAAAACTCCTGCATAACGTGCGGCATCGTAATCGTTCTTTTCTCCAACTGGGTCTTCTTGTGCTCGTTTTAACAAATCCAATCTAAATTGAATCGGGTCTTTTCCTACCGCTTCTGCTATTTCATCTAAGAAAGACTGCTCTGCTCCTGCCATAAAATTGGAACGAGGCGCTCGGAATGCGCCAATTGTGATATTAGAATCAATCGACCATTCTTCTGCTAGATAATTATCTAGCGCACCTGCAGGAAAACGGTCTGCAAATAAAGGACTTTCAGGAATGCCTCCCGCCTTTACATGCAAAGCAGTCAAATTATTATTTTCATCCAGAGCAGCCCGATAAGTAGCTTGATAAGTAGGTCGATAAATACCATTGGTCATATCATCTTCTCTGGTGTACATCAATTTCACAGGTGCATTGACCTTTTTTGAAATTAAAGCAGCTTCTACGATATAATGCGAATAAGCTCGACGCCCAAAACCACCACCCATTCGAGTAATATCCATCTCAATATTTTCCGCAGGAATACCTAAACTTGAAGCAATCGTTGGCACTATCAGTGCAGGAATTTGTAAAGGTGCTGCGATATGCACTTTATCTCCTTGCACATGCGCAAAAGCGTTCATCGGTTCCATACAATTATGCGCCAAGAAAGGAGCGGAATAACTTCTCTCAATAATTTTTGCCGCATTTTTAAAAGCAGCATCAGGATTCCCATCTTTCCGAACAATTTTCCCTGATTTCGCCGCTAAAGCTTCCATTTGAGCATTATGACTCGTAGTTGATTCTAAGCCAGCAGGAATATTCTTTGTCTCTTTTCTACCTCCAAAACCTGTTATCGTTTCAGCATAAGCAGTTATAGGTTTCCATTCTACTTTTAGTTGTTTTTTAGCCTGCATGACCTCCCACGTGGAATTACCCACAATCGCCACTATTTCAGCAAATGCGTTGGTGTCAAATCCACCCTTTGCAAAATCGTCTTTATAACTTTTTATGGTCACCACATCTTTGATGCCTGGCATTCCTTTTACGGCTGAATCATCGACTGATTTCAAAGTCATACCAAAAGCTGGCGGGTGCTCAATCATAGCCACCAACATCCCTTCTTGATGGTAATCGACCCCAAACATTGGCTTGCCCGTTACAATATCTTTTCCATCAACATTTTTTCTCGACGTGCCTATAATTTTAAAATCTTTTACTTCTTTTAATTTCACTTCTTCTGGTACAGGTAACTTGCCTGCTGCCGAAGCCATTTCGCCGTATCCAGCCGATTTGCCACTAGCTTCATGGTGTAATACGCCTGCATTTGTGGTAATTTCTTCGACTGGCACTTCCCAAGCCTGTGCTGCCGCTTGTCGCAACATTTGCCTTGCGGTTGCCCCCGTCATTCTCAGAGGTTCCCATCTAGACATGATTCCTCGACTACCTCCTGTAAATTGAAAACCATATTTCTTGGCATCATAAGGCGCTTGCTCTACTATCACCTTTTTCCAATCTACATCCAATTCCTCTGCGATTAACATAGGCATAGAAGTTCGGACATTTTGTCCAAATTCAGGGTTCGGAGAAATGATGGTCACTACCCCATTATCACCAATTTTTAAATAAGAATTAATAGCAAACCATTCTTTAGGCATCGCCAAGACTTCTGCTTCGGGTTTGGATTGACAAGATGCCAACCAGCTAAAACCAAGCATCATACCACCACCAGCTACAGCGGTTGATTTCAAGAAAGAACGTCTGCCGACGGATGTTTTTATAATAGACATTTTTTAATGTTTAATGTTGAATGTTGAATAAGGGATGTACGAAGATTTAAATACAATCTTTCCGACCCAACCCCAACCCTTCCCTCCCGAGGGAAGGGAGTCGTTTAACCCTAAATTTTGGGTTAAAAACCGATAAATTCTCCAATTTACCGAAAAAGTAGTCCCCTTCCTTTTGAAGGGAAGGGTTAGGGATGGGTTGGAAACGGACTATTTTTAAAACTTCGTACACACCTAATTATGAATATTAAATAGGTGAAAATCTAGCCCATTTTCGCAGCCGTTTTAATCGCTGCTTTGATACGGGTATAAGTACCACAACGACAAATATTGCCATTCATCGCTACATCAATATCCGAATCACTAGGATTAGGATTATCTTTTAATAAAGCCGCTGCACTCATAATTTGTCCAGCTTGACAGTAGCCACATTGTGGCACATCATGTTCTAACCAAGCCTGTTGGACAGGATGCGTTCCATTTTCGGATAAACCTTCGATAGTGGTAATTTTCTTATTTTCAATAGCAGAAACAGGTAATTGACAAGAACGCATTGCCACTCCGTCCAAGTGGACCGTACATGCGCCACATTGAGCGATACCGCAACCATATTTAGTACCGACCATATTGAGGTGGTCTCTAAGCACCCAAAGCATTGGGGTATCAGGTGCGGCATCTACCTGCGTTTCTTTTCCGTTAATCGTTAAGTTATAGGTAGCCATAAGTTTTATAGTAGGTTAAGAGATAGGAATTTACATTGCAAAATACAAACCTTTTGCATAGCTAAAGATATAAAAAACAAACCAAAACTTACGAAAATCAAACTTTGTTCTCTCTTAATATCCCTTTTGCGAGGCTGCGAAGCAGCCGAGCAAAATACAAAAACCTTTGTTACCTTGTAGTAAATCCTTATAATCTCTATTAAAGCTTTTAAACCTCTATCCGCTTTTCTTGTTTATTCCCTACAATCCTATAAAATTATTCAACAATCCTACTACCTTTGCAAAAAGGTATAATCAGTGTAAATGAATCAAGAATCAAGCAAGCAAGTGTTTATGGAAGACCCGACTGCGGAGGAACGTAAAAAAGACCATATTGAACTAGCCTTCAAATCACAGATTGGCACCGACCAATTAGATAAGCGGTTTGATTATGAGCCTTTGTTTGCAGCTCATCCTGTCAAGGGTACACCCTATGGCAATCTTCCTTTTTTGGGTAAAAACATGAAAGCACCTGTTTGGGTATCCAGCATGACGGGCGGCACTAAAATGGCCAATACGATTAATCACAACTTGGCAAAAGTTTGTGGGGAGTTTGGTATGGGTATGGGTTTAGGGTCTTGTCGGGCGTTATTATACAGCGATGACTATTTAAAAGATTTTGCAGTACGGCCATTGATTGGAGATGATTTACCGCTTTACGCAAATTTGGGTATCGCTCAATTGGAACAGTTAATTGACCAAAACGAGTTGTATCGTATCACTCAACTATTGGATAAATTAGCGGCAGATGGACTAATTATCCACATCAATCCTTTTCAAGAATGGATGCAGCCAGAAGGAGATATGTATACCAAATCTCCACTAGAAACAATTACGACCATTTTAGATAAAATGGATATTAAAATAATTGTCAAAGAAGTAGGGCAAGGCATGGGCTATCAAAGTTTAAAAGCTTTATTGCAATTACCTTTAGCAGCAGTAGACTTTGCGGCAAGTGGCGGCACTAATTTTTCAATGGTCGAATTATTAAGAAGTGATGCCAAGCAACAAGAGACCTATAACAATTTAGCACATATAGGGCATTCCGCAGCTACCATGGTAGAAGATTGTAATCGAATCAAAGCGGAGTTGGGCAATAAAATGCTTTGTCAGCAATTGATTATTTCTGGTGGCGTCAAAGACTTTTTAGATGGTTATTACTTAATTGAAAAAGCTAATTTTTCAGCGATTTATGGACAAGCATCTGGTTTTTTAAAACATGCACAAGGTGACTATGAAACGCTGTACCAACACGTTGAACGACAGATTGAGGGTTTGAAATTAGCAAAAGCTTATTTAAAAATTAAGGGCTAGATATTAGATAAGAGGTGCTATTTATTAAGGCATCCAATATCTAGTATCCAGTATCCAGCAGCTATAAATATGGAACAGCAAAAAACAATATCAGGCTTTTCAAAACTATCCAAACGAGGAAAAATAAAGTGGATAGTACAAAATTTCTTTAAAGACCCAGAAGTGGTGGCTAAAGAGTTAAAAAGCTATTGGTTAAATAATGAAGACCAGCAAAAAATCATTGATGGATTTAGTGAAAACACCATCAGCAATTTTTATTTGCCTTATGGCGTTGCACCCAACTTTCTGATTAATGGCGAGACCTATGTGATACCAATGGTGACGGAAGAAAGTTCAGTCGTTGCAGCCGTTTCTAAAGCTGCTAAATTCTGGATGAGTAGAGGTGGGTTTAAAGCAGAGATTTTAGGCACAAAAAAGGTGGGACAATTACACTTTTCGTGGGATGGCAATGTACAAAAATTAAAGGAGGTATTTGAAGACCTTACAAAAGCATTAAAAGCAGATGCCCAAAGCATTACTGCCAATATGGAAAAAAGAGGTGGCGGCATTCTAGACATAGAACTTGTTGATTTTACCGATATAGAACCTAATTACTATCAACTTCGCTGCAATTTTGAGACTTGTGATTCAATGGGGGCTAACTTCATCAATTCTTGTTTAGAATCATTTGGGCAGACGCTCACTAATTTTGTAGCTACCAACCCTATTTTTTCTGCTAAAGAAAAAGAGGTGATTATTATTATGGCGATTTTATCCAATTATACGCCAGAATGTGTGGTTCGAGCTTCGGTTAGTTGTCCAATTGAAGACCTAGGCCAATTTGGAGAAATGGATGCGGAAACCTTTGCTTTCAAGTTTTATAAAGCCATCCGTATTGCAGAAATTGACCCTTATCGAGCAACTACCAATAACAAAGGGATTTTTAATGGAATAGATGCCGTCGTTCTAGCCACAGGCAACGATTTTAGAGCCATTGAAGCAGGTGGACATACTTACGCTGCCAAAGATGGGCAGTATCGGAGTTTGAGTCATTGTAGCATTGAAGATGGGATATTTAAGTTTTGGCTGGATATTCCTCTAGCCTTAGGAACAGTTGGTGGGTTGACCCGCTTACATCCTGTCGCTAAACGTTCTTTAGAATTATTAGGTAATCCTTCTGCCCAAAATTTGATGGAAGTTATTGGGGTGACTGGTTTAGCACAAAATTTTGCAGCCGTTCGGTCCTTAGTCACGACGGGTATTCAAAGAGGGCATATGAAAATGCACCTCATTAATATTTTAAATCAATTGGAAGCTTCTGAAAAAGAGATAAAGGAAGCGGTCGTTTATTTTAAAGACAAAGTGGTTTCTTTTGCTGCGGTACGGGAGTTTATTGAGTTATTTCGGAAGGGTGGTATAGAAGATGAAGGGACTACTTTGAGTGTTTCTGTATAAATTTATTGATTTTTTCTATTTGTTTATCTAAAAAAATTAAACTATTTTTATTATCAAATGACAAGCTACTCATTGATTCGATAAATTATTAAAAATGAAATATTTAAATATAAAACTACCCTTTACAATAAACGATTTATTGAATTTTTTTGATTTATTAGGTACTAATGATTTACAACGAGCAGCCAACAAAATAGATAATCTACTCAATAAAAGAAAGAAACCTAATGACGAAAACCAAGAAAAAGTTTTGCTAGAAATTATAAAACAAAAACTACCTAATGCTTTTTTAGAACGCTTTGAATTATTAAAACTAAAAATTCAAGAAGGTACACTAAGTAAAACGGAAAAACTGTAACTGGAAGCTTACGTCGCAGAAATAGAAGAGTTTGATACAAAAAAAATCAACGCTCTCAATCAATTAGCTAAATTAAAAAATGTATCTTTCCAGAAATTAGCTAATGATTTAAACGCTTTTCCTCAAAAGCATGAATAAGCCCTAATCTTTCAAAAAAAACTAGAAAACTAGTATTCAAAAGATTTAGAAGCAAACCTCTACAACTTAGCCCTTGCCCTCACCTTATAATCTAAAGGTAACAAAGAAGCAACCCGTAAACTAGACCAATACCCTGCCTCTTCTAATTCCAGCGGATTTAAAATAGTGCCATATTTATTAACGACAATTCGGCCTTCTTTAGACCACAAATAAGAGCGTGGAATATTATTTTGCGTTTGTTTAAAATCACCTACTCGACTGTCCAAGGTAGTGCCCATGTTTCGTATTCCAGCTTGCTTTATTTTGCTCTGATTATTAGTTATTGTCAAAATTCGATTAATAGCTATTTCATAAACATCTTTCCGAACTTCTTTTATTTCTAAAGCATCTATACTCATAGGTTCATAATTAACAATTTGTCCAGTTTTGTTAAAGACCGAATAGCCCACTTCATAATTCGCCAAATCTGCTGTTTTTTGTTGTCCTAAAGCCGCAAAAAAACGACGATTCGATTGTTTATAAACTTTAGACCGATTCCTTTTATATCGAGCCATTTCTTTTTTTGTCCCTTTCATCGGTTCAAAGAAAACTTTGCCGTGATAGCGTAAATCTCCACCGTTATTATAAGATTCAAATACTGTTAGAAAAAACTGAATCCGATAACCCAATAATTTATTTTCTATAATCAATGATTCTTTTGAAGATACTTTTAAGACCCCTTTATTTTGTTCAAATAACAAGATTTCCGGATTGACCAATCGAATTAATTTTTTATCATAATCAAGTCCTAAAAATTCATCCCTAAACCGTTTTAACCACCTATAACGAACTCTAGGTTTTGCTTTTGTAGTTACTACGGCTTCGTTTAACAAAATGCCAGTTGGTTCTAAAAATATAGTATCTCCAATCGATTCTCCATCTTTTAAAGAAAGTGACAATAATTCATAATTCAAATGAGAAAACACCAATTCAACACTTTGGTCAGCAGGTATTTTCAAAGTAAAAACACCTTGTTCATCTGTAATCGAACCCGTAGAACTATTATCTAAAAAGACAAACACATCAGGGATTGCTTGGTGGGTTTCAGCATCTGCTACAATCGCTTTAATCGACTGCCCAACCATTACATGGCTGAACAGCAATAGAAAACATATTAATTGATTTATTTTTTTTATCATTCTACTATAATTTTTGATTTAGAAAAAATAGGCAATCCATCTTTTGAAATACCTTCTACAATAATATCGTAAGTTCCGATTCTATCGGAGGTAAAAAATTCAACAAATGCTTCTCCTAGTTCATTAAATTGAATGCTAGGAGTCCAATGTAAGGTTATTCGATTATCAGCTTTACCTGTTGCTCGATTTAATTCCGTGTAAACAGGGGAATAAAAGGTTCTTGCTTGATCATAGCCTTTAAAGGTAAAATTAGTAACGCCCGCCACCTCTTTTTTTTGCGCATTCTGCCGTTCATTCGGAGGTTTAAGATAAATCATAATTAATCCATTGCTACCTGCCTCACCATAAATCGTTAATTGGTTAAAACTACGGAGTATATCAATAAATGCAATATTCATAGGATTAATAGCCATCGCATATCCATCCGATACCATAGTACCATTGACCATAAATCGCGCACTTTGTCTTTGCGTAATGCCACTCAATCCAGATTTTTTCCCTCGAACAATAATCGAAGCTGTTGCGGGGTCAAAACTTACGCCAGGCGCTTTTCCTACCAAAATACTTAGTACATCGTTGTGCATGTTCGGGTCTACCACTTTTTCATCAAACTTTATTCTAGTATCAGGTCGGTTGTACAACATACCATCTTCATAAAATTCAATAACTTTTTCAATTTTTGTTGCCGTTACTTCAATAGAATCAATCTCTATCGAAAAATCACCATCCTCATAAGACAAATCATTCTTATAACTGATATTCTCTAAATTAGAGAGACTCGTCAACTTTTCTTTTTGTTGTTTAGCCAAGTTTAAAAAAGTAGTCGCTTTATCATTTACGAGAAAAGGCATCCGTTCCGCTATCTCAATATTAATAGCTCGGTTGCCCTTAAGCGTATAACTTCCTTTTTTAACTTTTTGCTGTTTCTTATCTAAAATAGCGGCTTGCAACACCATTTCAGTACCATTAATCGCTTGTAGACCACCGATAGAGAATTCTCCCAAATTATTAGTCTCAAAATCAATCATGGACAAATTAGCAGACAATTCCGACAAAAAGCCTACTGCTTTTATTGGTTTATCAGCAGCGTCTTTTTTAGTAATTTTACCAGCAACAGAAACGCCCTGCTCTGGCTGATGAAGTATTTCTTTGATAGGTATTTTCAGCGCATCTTGCCAAATAAATCGTCGCCAACCTTGTGTCAATAATAATAAATCTAGATTCGCTTTGGTTGTTGTCTCGGTATCTTTAAAATAAGCTGTTGGATTTTCAATTACCCCTTTAATATCCGAAGAAAGCAGCAGATAACTTTGTATATTATCATTATTCGCAGTGGCTCTTTCTAAATAATCACTTCGGACACTAAGCGACAAATCAGTATCTAAAACATCTCCATTATCATCGTATACATCTAATTTCAGTTGAATTTTTTCTCTTTTTTCGTATGCCACCTTATCCGCTGAAATATCTATATTAAAATTATCAATACCAACATGGTTAAAAATCAACCGTTCTGCTCTTGGACGGCCCAAATTATCAAAAAGTGTAAAATGTAAAATGCCAAAAGGAATATCATAACCATCTAATTCAACGGCTAAAGTCCCACTATCGGCTATTTTTTCTTTAAAAAATAACTTTCCCATTGCTTGACCAATCAAATAGCCGTCAGTCATATTTGACGATACATTTGTGTTAATTTGAATGGCTATCATTTCGTCATCGCTATTATCTAAGCTCAGAACAGCACCTTCTTTTAAGGCCACAGGCAACATTGCTTGAATAGGCTGCCCATTGTAGGTCCCCTCAAAAGTGTACGTTTGTCCTTCTGTTGGTGTCAACATAAATTGTCCAAATCCATTTTCATTCGTTGAAATAGTTGACATTTTGTTTTTGTTAGCATCTAAGATTTGTCCTTCCAATTGCACCCCAAATCCATCCTCACCAGTCGCTTTGATGGCTACTTTTGACCGCAATCCATTTACCAAATCTCCTCCTTCTGGAAAAAATTGTACGACGGCTTTTTTAGCAATATTAGTTTCCGTCGAAGACAAGTTGGTAACACTCCGAATGTAAATGGTTTTCCGAAAGAAAAAAGCAGCATCAAAGTTTTTCATGTACTCGGTATAAGCACGCAAAATGTAATTACCACTTTTATATTTACTGGTTATTTGAAAATCACCTATACCTTGTCCGTTTTGGACAGCAATCTTTTTACTTTGAATAACTTTTTTATCTCCATCAATTAAATCAACATAAACCACCTTACTTCGAGCCTTTTCTTGAAGCAGCGAAGCATCCGTCAAATAAACTTTGAAAAAAACATCTCCTCCACCTGTAAAATAATCTCGGTCGGTATGTACATACACTTTTTCATAGGTCCCGTGAGATGCAACAATCTGTTCAATCGTTTGCAGATTTTGCGCAACAAGATAAATGGGAAATAATAAGATTAAAGGAAATAAAAATCTTTTCATATTTTCATAAAGTGAGTTCTTAGTTCTACTTTGGCATTTTAGAATCAGTTCTTACTAAATCACACACTTGGCAGCCCGTCTCTTCGGGTTCAGAAGTATACTTCTTCATGCTACGTGCTTAGAAGTAGTTTTCTCACCCCAAACCCCATTTTTTAGCCACCGAAGGCGGCGTGATTTAAAGTCCCAAAGTAGAGTTAGGAACGATGTAGAAATAGATTTACATTCACTTGGATGTTCTATTTTTAGAAGAAAACGCTTTATCGAAGTAATAGATGCAAAAAAAATCAAAAAAGGTGTAAAATTTTTAAAAATAATAAATTCAACCTGCTATTTTCACCAAAATCCGAGTTATCGCAACTTTTATCCATGAATTTTACAACTTGATATAAATAATAGGGTCATTTTCAATAGCTATTTATATTATTGCATAACCGTGTTAAGACCCAAGAAGATGATTTTGCTTCTAAATTAAGGGCTTCAAAGAAATCGCCGAAAAAAATGTTATTACTAATGTTACGAAAATCAACTTTTTTAATGCTCTTGGCATTAACTCTATCCTTTACTGTTTCTGCACAAGAAGCTTGGTCTTTACAAAAATGTATTGATCATGCCAGACAGAATAACCTGACGCTTAGACAATCCCAAATCAGTATTTCCCAAGCTGAATTAACCGAAAAAGGAAGTCGCATGGCTCGCCTACCGAGTGTGAATGGTCGAACTTCTGTCGGATTTAACTATGGTAGAGGTATTAATCCGGTAACCAACGATTTTATTAATACTCGGCTTGGGTTTAATAATTGGAATTTAGACGCTAGTGTGGTTGCTTATAATGGCGGAGCTATTAATAATACCATTAAGCAGAGTCAACACAACTTGGTAGCGGCAAAAGAAGACGCAAATACTCAATTTCAAAATATATCCTTACAAATGGCTTCTGCTTATTTGAATATACTGTTAGCAAAAGAACAAGTAAATATTGCCAAGAAAGCGATTGACCAAACACGGGAACAATTGTCAATCATTGATAAGCGAATTGAGGCAGGAACAGTTCCCAAAGTAGATAGATTAGATATTGTAGCACAAATTGCAAGAAATGAGCAAACGTTAATTCAAGCAGAAAATTCCGTAGAAATCAATTATCTAAACTTAAAAAATATTTTAGAATTAGAGCCTGATTATAATCTAGAAATTATTATTCCTGATGAAATTATGCAAGTAGAAACGGATATTTCGGCACAAACCCTTAGTAGTGTCTATACGCAAGCGTTAAATTCTCAAGCCTCCATCAAAGCAAGTGAAGCAAGAATGCAAGGAGCAGAGTTGGGGGTGCCAATTGCTAAGGCAGATGCATTGCCTAGAGTTGTTATTTTTGGCGGTTTAGATACTCGTTACGCAAGTGCATCTAATTTTCCAAGTCCAAGTTTTGGCGACCAATTAGACAATAATTTTGGACAAACGCTTGGTGCGCAAATCAATATTCCGATTTATAATAATCATCGAACGTCTATCAATGTAGAAAGAGCCAAATTAGATATTATCAATGCAGAGGTTCAGAATAGACAAGTAAAGCAACAATTGAAAGCAGATGTGCAAAGTGCCATTGCCAATGCTCGTGCAGCTCGCCTTGAATTAACCGCCTCAGAGACCTCTTTAGAAGCTGCTCAAGCTGCTTTTGATAATTCGCAAAAGAGATATGACTTAGGAGCTATAAATACCTTAGAATTAACGACTGCAAAAACAAATTTAGATACCGCTGCATTAAATGTAGCTCGTGCTAAATACGACTACGTTTTCCGATTAAAAATCATAGATTTTTACTTAGGTAAAGAATTAAAATTGAATTAAGAAAAATCCTTTAAAAAATAAGCAACCCGTAATGACAAAGCAGAAAAAGAAAAAAAAGAATAATAAACTGATTATTGGTTTAGTTGTCTTAATCGCCATTTTGTTAGCTGCCGCCGTTTGGAAAGGCAAGCAAAAGCCAAAGGGCATCGAAGTAACGACCGAAAAAGTCGAAACTCGCACCATTAAAGAAACCGTGGCTGCCAGTGGGAAAGTATTCCCTGAAGTAGAAGTAAAGATTAGCCCAGATGTCTCGGGTGAGATTGTAGAACTTTATATTGAAGAAGGGGATTCCGTAAAAATGGGACAGCTACTAGCGAAGATAGACCCTGATGCGATTCGTTCTCAAGTAGAAAGAGGCGCAGCAGCAGTTAATAATTCTAAAGCGATGTTAGCGGGTTCGCAAGCAGATATTGAGCGTGGTAAAGCAGGATTGGTACAAGCAAGAGCCCAATTAGAAGCTACGGAAGTCCAATTAGCCAATCAACAATCTGTGCATGAACGAAATATTAAATTGTCAAAAGAAGGCGTTATCTCTGAGCTAGACTTCGAAAATTCTTTGGCTAGTTTAGAGCAATTAAAAGCAAATGTTCGTTCCTTAAAAGCAAGTTTAGAATCAGCAAAAGCTAATTTGAATGCTTCTGAGCAATCAGCAAAAGCAGCAGAATTTTCTGTAAAAAGTCAGGAAGCTACTTTAAAAGAATTGCGGACGAATCTAAAGCGGACTTCTTTATTTGCACCGATGGATGGCGTTATCTCTATGCTTTCTGTGGAAAAAGGAGAACGAGTTGTTGGTAGCAACATGATGGCAGGTACCGAAATGATGCGAGTGGCGAATATGGCAGCTATGGAAGTGCAAGTAGATGTTAGTGAAAATGATATTCCTAAAGTAGCTTTAGGCAATTCGGTAGATGTTGAAGTAGATGCTTATCTCGACCGAAAGTTTAAAGGCGTAGTTACAGAGATAGCTAATTCTGCCACCTCGGCAGGAGGTGCAGTGGTTACTTTAAACTCTGACCAAGTCACCAATTTTGTGGTAAAAATCAGATTAGACCCCAATTCTTATACAGATTTAATTTCTGCTAATAATAAATTTCCTTTCCGTCCAGGGATGTCGGCTTCGGTAGAAATTAATACCACGACAGCGGAAGATATGATTAGTGTGCCAATTCAATCTGTCACCACTAGAGAAGAAAAGGCAAAAGATGGAGCAGAAGATGATGAATCTATTATCAAAGAAGTCGTATTTGCTTTAGTAGATGGAGCGGATACGGTCAAGATGATTGAGGTAAAAACAGGGATTCAAGATGATAGTTATATCACCATTACTTCTGGATTAGAAGGAGGAGAAGAAATTGTAGTTGGTCCTTATTCTGCTATTTCTAAAAAGTTAGAAAGTGGAAAGGAAGTCAATAAAAAAGAGAAAAAGGACAAGAAAGCAGCAGCTTCGACGGAGTAAATAGTCATTAGTCAATAAGTCATTGGTCATTAGGACTAACGGCAAAAGCATCTTTTTCTGATTATGCTTAATTTCGCCAAAATATTTTGGAGAAAATGAGTTGTCAGAGAAAGATGCTTTTTTATTGGTAAAGTGCTATAACAAAAATAAACAAACATTTTTTTACACATAGTCACAATAGTTTTTTCACATAGTTGTAGGTCTTATAGTTCTAGTTCATTTTAGTTCGGAAAACTATGTTTCCTATGTGTTTTTTACTACTGTGGCTATGTGGCAAAAAATGAACAATTGTTAACTTAATTTTGTCTAATTACTTATCCACTCGAACTAGTTTCGCTCTAACTTGTTTCCATAATAATTCAATCATCAATTAAGATAAAATGGCTTTAACAGAATCAAATATGTTGCCTTTGGGCACAATAGCACCTGACTTTATATTACCAGATACCATTTCTGGCAAAAACCTAAGTTTCCAAGACGTTAAATCAGAAGTAGCGACGGTCGTAATGTTCATTTGTAATCATTGTCCTTATGTGATTCACATTAACGAGGGTCTAGTGGCTTTAGTGGAAGAATATAAAGAATTAGGGGTAAATTTTGTAGCAATTAGCTCCAATGATGTTGTCAATTATCCGCAAGATGCACCAGATAAAATGACCACTCATGCCAAAGCGGCTAATTATAATTTCCCTTACTTATACGATGAGACGCAAGATGTAGCAAAAGCTTATGACGCCGCATGTACGCCTGACTTTTATATTTTCAATGGAACAGATAGATTAGTTTATAGAGGGCAACTAGATGGTTCTCGACCTGGGTCGGATAAGCCTGTAACAGGAGAAGATTTACGAAATGCTTTAGATGCCGTTTTAGTCAGTCGACCAGTTGCTGCTTTACAGCGTCCTAGTGCAGGGTGCGGGATTAAGTGGAAGAAATAGTGGTGGCAGTTTGCAGTTTGCAGTTTGCAGTTTGCAGTTTGCAGAAAATATGGTTATTAAAAGGAATTGACTAGAAAAATACAAAAATATTTTTAAAAAAATATCACTATTTATTTAAAAATCTGTGGCAATCATTTGTGGCTATTATTTTATCACCACAGATGATTACTATAGATTTTATTTGCTAGTTAAGCGTTGATACTGTTTAGCGACTACTCACTAAATTTACTTTCCAACCCAACTCAAAGCTTCGAAGCGGCATAGGAAATTGAGCTATTACCTGATAATTTACACCAAAGATATTATTGGCCTTTACAAAAATATTTCCTGCTACCTTCTTAGCCTTCCATTTTCTATATAAAAAAAGATGGTCTAAATGATAGGCAGGTAAAGAATCAGAATTATCTACCAGCGTATAAACTTTTCCTGTATACAAATGATAAAAAGCCAATGTCCAATTGTTCCAATTAGCCTGCATTGTAAAGTTTAGTTTATGTTTGGGCACATAAATAAGTTGCTTATTAACAGAGGCATCATTGACACTTGTTCCTTTCCGATTGGTGGAAAAAGTTAAATCATATTGTAAAGAAAGATCTAGTTGGACCTCTCCTATTTTTTGTTGTCCCTTTAGGGTATTTTCCACTCCCCTACTCCACACTTTTAATAAATTGCTTGGGCGCCAAATACCGTTTTCTGGTTGCCAAAGTATCCAATTATCAATTGTTCGATTATAAGCGGTTGTAGTAATGGTCCATTGCGGATGCATAGCATAGTCCAAGCCGATTTCCTGATTCCAGCCATCTTCAGACAACAAGTTTTGATTACCTTGATTCTTCCAAAAAAGGTCATTAAAAGTAGGCACTCTATAACTCTTAGAAATCTTGCCATTTAAGGTAAACTGTTTAGAAAGTTGTCCAGAAAAGCCTAGCGCAGGAATAAAAGGTGTTGGCTGTGTATCAACCCATTCTTGACGGAAGGAGAGTTGGGCATTCCATTTTTTACTCACACTCTTCCACTGATACATTGCATAAATAGCGGCTCTTTTCTGCGTAGGATTGGAGTCCTCGAACCCTGTCGACTTAGCTTTTAAATAAGCATAGTTTACACCAACATTCAAGGAATGATTTGGGGTAATCGTTTTGGTCCATTCTATTTCAGAACGGTTCGTCCAAGTTCGACTCCGAGAATCAATATCTTTCGGTATATCTTGAAAAAATAAACGGTCATAGAACAAACCGTTTCTTACTTGTACAATGGATTTATCGCCTACATATTTCCAGTTAAGCGTTGTTCTCAAAGATTCATCAGCTTGCGTTGCTTCGCTTGTTCTTTGCACTAAATTCGGCGGCAAATTCCTATCAGTGGTCTGGTACCAGACATTTAAATCTATCTGCTGCTTATGATTAATTTTAAATCCATTATTTTGTAAAACACCCCACTTAGATAATTCGGAATGGGTAAGTCTATCAGAGGGTCCATTTTTAATTGGAAAATCATTTTGTCCACTTTCGTGAAATACTTTAGTAGTGGTCGCAAATCGGTCATTGCTATACCCTACTCCAAGACCATTAAAAAAATTATCAAAACTACCTGCTTTAGTCTCCCATACCGCTTGCCAACCTTGATTAAATTTATTTTTATTTTCTAAGATAACCGAACCACCAATCGCCCCACTTCCCCAAGCCGTACTATTACTGCCATATTGTAGCCCAATTTTGTCTATAAAAAAAGCAGGAATCAAAGAAAAATCTGTTTGTCCCAACATTGGACTATTAAGATTAAAACCATTCCAAATAACGGCAGTTTGAGCAGCACTTGCCCCTCTGATTGCGGTTGTGGCTAATCTTCCGGGACCATAGTTTTTTATAAAAATGGGTGTGTTAAAAGTCAAGGCAGTAGCTAAGTCTTGGGTAGCAGTAGATAGTTTTTGGAAGTTGTTGAAAGTAGTTGTTTTAGTTCCTGTTTGGAACGATTGTAGACGAGGAGCAATGATTTCTACTGTTTTAATTTCTAAGGTGGTATCTATAGATTGGGCATATCCTATTTGCAGCGATAGAAAAAATAGTAAAAGGCTATATAGAAAGTGCTGCATTAGGGGTTTCTTATGAAATGTTTTAAAGAGTTTGTAAAAGTAAAGGAAAATATACTCGGTCTAAAGACCATCGACGGAACAAACTGAAGTTTGTGCTACCAAATGTTATAATTACTTGACCAAAGTCATTGTTTGCCGATACATTTC
>CALLVC010000059.1 GCA_938010785.1 uncultured Saprospiraceae bacterium | reverse complement strand
ATTACTAAGGAAAGCAGGAATTATGTCTGATTTTGATAAAAATGGCAGTTTCGACCGCTTATTTCCAAATCAAGATTTTCATAAGAATCTTGGTTTGGGGAATCTTATAGCCTTACCGCTGAATGGCAAGCATATAACATCTGGAAATACCTCTTTCTTGGATATAAATACGTTTACAGCATTTGAGGATCAATGGGCATTTATCGAAACTATACAAACCAATCCCATCAAAAAACTAGACAAATTATTTGAGCAATTCTTCGGAAAGTTTAAAGTGACTAAGGTCAATAAAGCAAAACTGGAAACGAGTTCCAAGTTAAAAATAATCATCAAAAATCAGATTTATTTAAAACGTAGTCAACTACCACAAAAGGTTAAATTATTCATACGAGAGCATCTTAATTTTATGAATGCTAATTACATCATCAATAAGAAGATGGGGAGAAGTACACATAAAATTGAAATATTTTTTAAACTAATAGAGGAGACGCCAAGAGAAGTATTATTACCCAGAGGATTTGCCAACGAACTAATCAATTTTTGCAAACAAGAAAAGATTGATTTTGAGTTGAAGGACCAACGAACTAAACTTGCAGCCATTTCTTTTTCTGCTGAAATCGAATTATATGGTTATCAAGAACGAGTATTGGAGGCTATTGCCCAAAAAGATTTTGGTGTCATTGTAGCCCCTCCAAGTACAGGTAAAACAATTATCAGTTTATCATTGGTCGCCAAAAGAAAACAACCCACTTTGATTATCGTCCATAGGAAACAATTATTTGACCAATGGATAGAACGGATTCAAACCTTTTTAAAAATACCTAGCCATCAAATCGGTAAAATATCAACAGGAAAGAAGACTATCGGAAAAAAGATTACGGTAGCTATGATTCAAAGTCTAAGAAAAGTTGCGGTAGATGAAAAATATAATGCAGCTTTTGGAACGATAATAGTCGATGAATGCCACCATATTCCTGCAAAAACATTTAGGGAAACAATTACTCATTTTAGCAGCTATTATTTATATGGTGTAACAGCAACACCTAAAAGAAAGAATAATGATGAAAAACTCATCTATGTATATATCGGTAAAATTATAGCACAAGTAAATGCCAAAGAGGCTTCACATTTGAGTTCAGAATTTAAGCTAATCACTCGAAAAACAAATTTATTGATTCCTTTTAATTACCAAACGGACACTTATGAAATAGTGTCTAATGTACTGGTCTTTGATACTGCTAGAAACCAATTAATTTTCAAGGATGCAAAAAAGGTAGTAGATGATGGTAAAAATATCCTGCTCTTATCCGAAAGAAAATCTCACTTGGAAGTGTTAAATCTATACCTAAAAGAACGATTTGAAACCATTGTCATTAGTGGTGAGGATTCTGAAAGAAGTAGAAAATCAAAATTGAAACAGATAGAAATGGGACATTTTCAAATAGTTTTATCTACGGGTCAATTTTTGGGAGAAGGTGTTGATATTCCGAATTTTCATTGTCTCTTTTTGGTTTACCCTTTCTCCTTTGAAGGCAAATTAATACAGTACATTGGCAGGGTTCATCGTTCTAAGCAAACACCTGTTATAGTGGATTATCGAGATGAGAAGGTTGACTATTTCGAAAAGTTATTCAAAAAACGTAATCGGTATTATAATAGATTGAGGAAACAAGGAATGCTGATTGATTTGAATTAATAATGTGTTGAAAATTTGATTTATTGAAATTTGTTCGGTATTTTTGATTGTTCACTTTTTTTGAACTATTTAAATTTATTAATTATGCTAGAAAGTGATATTCTTTATAATGCTGTTGAAAATTTAAAAAAATCAATTAAGTTGCCTGTATATTTATTGGATAGTAATCAGAAAAGTGTTGATGCTATTCTAAATATTGGTAGCGAAGGAAAATATTTAGTAGAGGTAAAAAGAGAAGTCCACAAATCTAATCTTCCTAATATTCTGGCACAACTATCTAATCTTCGAGACTTACCATTATTAGTTGCTAAAACCATTTCAAAATCAACCAAAGAAATCTTGTTTAGGAAAAATATTAGCTATCTTGATATGGCAGGAAATTGCTTTATACAAAATGAAGATGGTTTGTATATCCAAATTGACGGTCGAAAAAATACCCTTACTAATAGAAGAAAACATAAAGCGTTTAATAAAAACGGTATTAAATTAATATATGCTTTACTATTAAATGAACGCCTAATTAACCAATCTTATAGTGATATGGCAGAGGCTGCTGACATTTCTAAAAGTACAGTAGGCAGTATTCTTGGTGATTTACAAGAAAGAGGCTTTTTGTTAAAAATTAATGCCAAGAAAAGAAAATTATCTAACAAAGTAGATTTATTAAGTGAATGGGTTAAATCCTATAATGAAAAACTTAAACCTACGCTCATTCGAGGAAGGTATAGGCTCTTACCGAATCAACTGCAAAATTGGAAAAAATTAGATTTAGAACAAGATATATTTTGGGGAGGAGAACCAGCAGCAGATATACTAACAAATTATTTATCACCTGGAGAGTGGACAATCTACTCTAATGTTGGTAAAAATTTACTTTTAAAGAACTTGGGCCTAGTACCTGATCCTAAAAATGGAAATGTAATAGTTTATAGTATCTTTTGGAATCCTATTAGTAGTCTTTCTCTTAATATAGAAAATTCAAAAATTGTTAATCCTTTGTTAGTGTATGCAGATTTATTAGCCACTAATGATAGTCGAAACTTTGAAACAGCAAATAAAATCTATGAGCAATACTTATCAACCCATTTTACTAAATAAAATTACAGATGAAATAGTCATTGAAATTCTAAACGCAGTAATTCCTTCGCTCAAAAGTCAGAAGTAGAATACTTTGTCGTGGGCGCCTTTGCTAGAGATGTAGAATTATTGGCTAAAGGTTATAATGACCCACCATCAAGGAAAACCAAAGATTTAGATTTAGCGGTTATGTTATCTGATGAAAAGGCATTCAATGACCTTAAAATTGCTTTATCTAAATAGACGGATTTGAAATACATGATACAGAACCAATCAAATTAATTTATAAAGATAGTTACGAATTAGATTTACTTCCATTCGGAAAAATTGTAAATGAAAAAGGATTAGTTGAATTAAAAGCAAAGAAGACATTTACACTAGATATGCCTGGATTTGCAGAAGTGTATCCTTCCACTAATTCCATTACAACTGACCAAGGTTTTGAATTAAAAGTATGTTCACTTCCTGGAGTGGTTTTGTTAAAATTAATTGCTTGGGAGGATAGAAATCATCGAACCAAAGATATCCAAGATATTGAGTATATTATTAGAAATTTATACCTTCTAGAGATAGAAGAAATAGCCTCAACTAATGGTGATTTGCTAGATTTATTGGAGAACGAAACTAATTACACAGAGTCAGTTACCGCTCGATATATTGGCAGAGTAATAGGTGCGATGCTTAAAGATTCTACTGCTCTTCTGAACCGAGTAGAGCAATTGTTGGTGAGGAATATTCAGGATAAGGATAATAGCCCTATGGGTAAGGTAATGTCTTTTGATACTTTAGCTGAATCTATCCAGATTATAGAACAAATTTATTTGGGTATCCAAGATAAAACTAATTAAAATAGAACAAGAATAAGTACGAAAACAACAAAAGCCCCGTAGAAAATTAATTCTACGAGGCTTTGCGGTCCGGACGGGACTCGAACCCGCGACCCCCTGCGTGACAGGCAGGTATTCTAACCAGCTGAACTACCGGACCTTACTCTTTATATATAGGCAATATTTATGCCATGAATTTATATTTATAATACTTGAAAAATTGACTTAAAGTATTTTATATATTGCTTTTCTTCTAAAGCGATGCAAATGTAAGTGACTTTTAAAATAAATGCAACAAAGAAGTCAAAAAAAATAAAAAAAAATCAGATATTCTTTTCAACCCGCCACTTATTAGTAGCTTTGTGAACTATTATTTTTGAAAGGAAAAATGGTAAGTAGTAAAACTTACTATTTTTGTTAGTTTTTTCAGAAAAAAAAATTATTTCATTAAGCCGCAAGCACTTTAGTTTATGCAATTTTTAGATTTTGAAGCACCGCTAGAAGCCTTATACGACCAGCTTGAAAAGATTAAGCAGGTTGGTGAAAAAGGGGAAGTAGATTTGTCTACAACCATTAAGGAGTTGGAAAATAAAATAAAAAATAAACGAAAGGAAATATACTCTAATCTTACAGGATGGCAAAAGGTCCAATTATCCCGACATCCAGAAAGACCCTACACCTTATATTATATCAACCAAATGTGCAAAAAATTTGTAGAGCTGCATGGGGATAGATATTTTGGAGATGATAAGGCTATTGTAGGAGGATTAGGCACCTTGGACGGGCAAACGGTTATGATTTTAGGTCACCAAAAAGGGGTCAATACCAAGATGAGACAGTATCGTAATTTTGGAATGGCCAACCCTGAAGGATATAGAAAGGCTTTACGATTAATGAAAATGGCGGAAAAATTTAATTATCCCGTTGTTTGTTTAATTGATACACCTGGTGCTTTTCCTGGCATTGAGGCAGAAGAAAGAGGCCAAGCAGAAGCTATTGCTAAGAATCTATTGGAAATGGCTCAATTAAAAGTGCCGATTGTTTGTGTAGTCATAGGAGAGGGTGCTTCTGGAGGAGCGATTGGTATTGGGCTGGGAGATAGGGTCTCTATGTTAGAAAATACATGGTATTCCGTGATTTCCCCAGAATCTTGTTCTTCTATTTTGTGGCGAAGTTGGGATTATAAAGAACAAGCGGCAGAAGCTTTGAAATTGACTGCTGAACATATGCATAGTTTTGGCATCGTCGATGATATTATCAAAGAACCTTTAGGAGGGGCACATGGCGCACCTGAGGAAATGGCAAAAATTTTAAAAAGACATATTAAGAAGGCAATTGCAGAATTAAAAGAATTGAGTCCTGAGGATAGAATAGAACAGCGTATTGAAAAGTATAGCAAAATGGGGCAGTATGATACCATCAAACTAGAAACCGAGGCAAAGTAACGGCAAAACACTAACCGGAACGGTTAATCCTATTTTACCCGACCATCAAAGACAAAAAGTATGAGCATACTGACTCAATACAGAGAAAAGTTGCACTTAAAAGATCTTTTAAAAGGTTTTCACCAACAAAAGAAATCTTCTGGAGATTTTACAGGGATGGCTACTGTTGGGATATTATTTGACGCAACGGATAATAAGATTAGCCAACAAGCTTTGACTTATATTAAAAAATTGGAAAAACAAGCAAAGACCGTTAAAACATTAGGCTTTGTTAATATAAAAGAGGTTAAAACGGAACTACCTTTTGATAATTTTTGTAAGAAAGATTTAGATTGGTTATGGCGTCCTAAAGGGGGAAAAGCGATACAATTTAAACAACAAAAATTTGACTTATTAATTAATTTATGCCAAACGGATTGTTTCCCCCTCGAATATCTAGCAGTCTCTATTGATGCCAATTATAAAATTGGTGCATTAACCAACTACCCCAACAGTTACGATTTGATGCTTGACACTAAATCTTTTGATAAGTATTTAGAACAGGTAAATTTCTTTTTACATAAATTTAGTACTGCTTCTTAAAGCCTATTCGTATTGACAAAAAATCAAAAATTTAATTTTTGAGGTTTAAATATAACTTTTAAAATAAGACAATGAAACAGTTTCGTGGAACGGGAGTTGCTTTGGTTACTCCTTTTAAGAATGGAAAAATTGACTTTGCCGACTTAGAGCGCATTATCAATTTTAATATTGATGGAGGCGTTGATTATCTAGTTTCGCTCGGTACTACTGGTGAAGCAGTAACCCTATCAGAAAAAGAGTGTCAAGAGATTTTAAATTTCACGGTTAAAATTACGAATAAACGGGTGCCTATCGTTGCTGGTTTATTTGGAGATAATAATACTGCTCGATTAGTCGGTCGGCTCAATAAATATAATTTAGATGGTATCTCTGCAGTTATGTCTGCGAGTCCTCATTATGTAAAACCAAATCAAGAAGGTATTTTTAGACACTTTATGGAAGTGGAGAAAGCCGCTCCCCTACCAATCATCATGTATAATGTTCCGGGAAGAACCTCTTCTAATATGTCCGCAGAGACAACTTTGAAATTGGCACATGCAAGCGATAAATTTATTGCCATCAAAGAAGCATCTGGAGATATCGCTCAAGGAACGAAAATCATTAAAGACAAACCTGATAATTTCTTAGTTATTTCTGGCGATGACCCAACGGCTCTAGGCTTAATTGCTTGTGGAGGTGATGGCGTTATATCGGTTATAGCGAATGCGTTTCCAAGTCAATTTTCGGACATGATTCGAGCTGCCTTAAATGGCGACTTCGCAACTGCGGCTCAGTTAAATGCAGACTTGATAAATGTACACGATTGGTTGTACGTTGATGGAAATCCATGTGGTATCAAAGCAGCGTTAGAGGTTTTAGGCTTTTGTAATAGAGAGGTGCGTTTGCCGCTTTCTCCAATGTCCCCCGCTAATTTTACTCAATTGAAAAAAGAAATGGATAAAGCTTTAACAAATTCAGTGGTTAAAGCTTAATATATTTTTATTTTGATAAGCTCTTCAAAGCGCTTTCAGCATATTTTCACTTTAAACAAAAAGGTTAAATATCAACTATTTAGTTGGTAATAAACAAAAACTAGTATGGATTTATTTGACAAAATTAAAGGTAATCTTGGTCCACTTGGAAAATGGGCAGATGTAGCAGAAGGTTATTGGATTTTCCCTCAATTAGAAGGGGAGTTATCTAGTAGAATGACATTCAATGGCAGAGAAGTAGTCTGTTGGAGTATCAATAACTATTTAGGATTGGGCAATCATCCAGAAATTAGAAAAATAGATGCGGATGCAGCCAAAGAATATGGTTTAGCTTATCCAATGGGGTCAAGAATGATGTCTGGAGATTCTGAGGCTCATTATAAATTAGAAGCAGAATTAGCTGCCTTTGTACAAAAAGAAGCAGCAGTCTTAGTAAACTTTGGGTACCAAGGAATTATGTCTGCGATTGATGCGATGCTTGACCGGAAAGACGTCGTCGTTTATGATTCTGAATGTCATGCTTGTATCTTAGATGGTATGAGAATGAGTTTAGCACGAAGGATAGTTTTTGACCATAATGATATTGCAGGATTAGAAAAAGGGCTTAAGAGAGCGACTAAGTTGACAGAGAAATCTGGTGGGGGTATTTTAGTTATCTCAGAAGGCGTTTTTGGGATGCGAGGAGACCAAGGTAAATTAAGAGAAATAGTTGCGTTAAAAGAATATTATAACTTCCGATTATTAGTGGATGACGCACACGGTTTTGGTACTTTAGGAGCGACTGGTGCGGGTGCTGGGGAGGAACAAGGCGTCCAAGACGAAATTGATGTTTACTTCTCTACCTTTGCCAAATCTATGGCGAGTATTGGTGCTTTTTTAGCAGGAGACAAAGAAATTATGCGTCACTTGAAGTATAATATGCGTTCTCAAGTATTTGCCAAAACGCTAATGATGCCGCTTGTAAAAGGCGCTATGAAGCGTTTGGAGATGCTTAAGGATACAACGCATAAGGACAAACTTTGGACAATCGTTAATGCGTTACAATCAGGGCTAAAAGAAAGAGGCTTAGATATTGGAAATACGAATAGTTGTGTGACCCCTGTATATATGCATGGCAGCATGGATGAAGCAATGGAACTAGTAAGAGACATGCGGGAAAATTACGGTATTTTCTGTTCCATGGTTATTTATCCTGTTATTCCTAAAGGAATGGTTATTCTTCGATTAATTCCAACAGCTTCTCATACAATGAAAGATGTGGAAGAAACTTTAGATGCTTTCGAAGCAATTGCTAAGAAATTAAAAGATGGCTATTATAAGGCTGTTGAAGGAAAATATACCAGCAGATTGGCTTAGCACCATGTAACTTAATACAAAGTTAAATAAAGAGACTTCTGAGGTTTTGACAACTTCAGGAGTCTTTTTAATTTAGACCTATCATTAACTTCCAAAATTCCAAATTCATGGTATTCTTCAGAGCCATTCTTAATTTTTTAGCAGACAAACAATATCGAGATTTGTTGTTCACTAGTTTAATCATCTTAGCTATTGGCACTTTTGTTTATCATCATTTAGAAGGTTGGGGGTATCTAGATTCGCTCTATTTCTCTGTTATCACCTTGACGACTGTAGGATATGGTGATTTTTCTCCACAAACTAGCGAAGGAAAATTATTTACTATTTTTATATTTTTATTGGGCTGGGTATGATTTTAAGTTTTTTACAGACCCTTTTCGACCATTTCAACCAAGAAAGAAAACAGTATAAAAAGCCAAAATTATAACATCAATTGCTAAATGAAAAAGGCTTAGTAGAAACCAATCTACTAAGCCTTTTTTATATAGTTCATTGTGCTTTAATCTCTTGAACCTAAGAACATCATTAGTAAGTATAATAACTGTGCGATTGCTGCTAAAGCTCCAACAACATAAGTTCTTGCTGCCCATTTTAAAGCATCCTTTGCCCCTTCATGTTCTTCTCCCCTAGTAATATTTGTATCCTCTAACCACGCCAACGCTCTATTACTTGCATCAAATTCTACAGGCAAAGTAACAACACTAAATAACGCGGTTACAGCAAATATCGCTACTGCCACCAATAAGAATGTTCCATTACCGATTACACCTGCTAAGGCAAAACCAAACATAAATATGTAAGATTGCAATTTAGACGAAACTTGCACAATTGGTACTATCGCTGACCTAAATTGTAACATCGCATAAGATTCTGCATGTTGTATCGCATGACCAACTTCGTGGGCTGCAACTGCTGCCGCTGCTACACTTCTACCACCATATACCTCTGGACTTAGACTTACAATCTTTGTCTTAGGGTTATAGTGATCGGTCAAACGACCTTGACCTTGCGTAATTTGCACATCATGAATGTTATAATACTCTAACATTTTCTGTGCTATTTCTCTACCTGACAAACCCGAACTAGTCGGCATTTGAGAATATAGTGAAAATTTGCTTTGGAGTCGCTTGCTTACAAAGCTACCGATTAACCCAAAAACCATACTTATTCCCATTAGCCCATAAATTAACATCATAGCTTTTAAAAATTTAATTAGAAATTATGTTGAAAAATTGACTACTTGTCTTCTTGTTATAATAAAACTACAAATCTTTCCTTATAGTTGTAAATATTCGACTAATCAATGTATTCTTATGACAAAATATTTAATACTTCGTCACATCTTTTAGTAGTTTCTTAACTAATTATTTCCATCCCTACATAACTTTGTATTGCTTTCGGCAATCTAATTCCTTCCGCAGTCTGGTTATTCTCTAATAAAGCAGCTATAATTCTAGGTAGGGCCAATGCACTACCGTTTAATGTATGCGCTAATTGAGTCTTTTTATCCCCTCCTTTGAAACGAACCTTTAATCTATTACTTTGATAAGTTTCGAAATTAGAGACAGAACTCACTTCCAACCACCTTTTTTGTGCTGCAGAGTAAACTTCAAAATCATAAGTTAAAGCAGAAGTAAATCCTAAATCGCCTCCACACAAAGTTAAAATTCGATAAGGTAATTCTAACTGTTGCAATAATCCTTCCACATGGTTTAACATTTCTTGCAACGCCTCATAAGATTTTTCAGGATGTACGATTTGTACGATTTCCACCTTCTCAAATTGGTGTACTCGATTCAATCCTTTCACCTCTTTTCCATAAGACCCTGCTTCTCTTCTGAAACATGGTGTGTGTCCTGTCATTTTAATTGGAAAATCCTTTTCGTTCAATATAACATCTCGACAGACATTAGTTACAGGTACCTCGGCAGTTGGAATCAAATAGAGATTATCTTTTGTCGCATGGTACATTTGTCCTTCTTTATCTGGCAACTGTCCAGTTGCTCGCGCAGAATCTTCATTAACTAATAAAGGAGGCATAAATTCCTCATAACCAGCTTTGTGTGCTTCATCCAAGAAAAAATTAATTAAGCCTCTTTGCAATCGAGCACCTTTTCCTCTAAAAAGGGGAAATCCTGCACCTGCAATTTTCACCCCTAATTCAAAATCAAATAAATTATATTTTTTTCCTAATTCCCAGTGTGGTTGAGCCCCTTCTCCCATGTCAGGCAAGTCATTCCCCCAATCTTGAAAAACTTCGTTATCTTCATCCGTATTTCCAGGAGGCACGTTTGGATGGGGTACATTTGGAATATCTAATAAGGCATCCGTCAATTGTGCTTTCACTTGACGCATTTCCTCTTCTAATTCTTTTACTTTTCCTTTTTGGCTTTCGACTTGCGCTTTTAACACCTCTGCCTCCTCTCTTTTACCTTGTTTGTACAAGCCCCCAATTTCTTTAGAAATTTTATTATTCGCAGCTAAAATAGAATCTAGCTTCGTTTGGGTACTTTTACGTTGATCATCTAAAGCTAGTACTTTATCTACAATAGCTAGTTGCTCCCCTTTATAATTTCTGGTTTGCAAGCCCGCTAGAACTTGTTCCTTGTTGTCTCGAATAAAATTAACTTGTAACATAAATTTTGCTATTGTTATTTTTTATAATTCTTTGATTTCACTTTAATAAAAAGACGGCTTTGTTTTTTGCTCTTGATAGGAATGAAGTCTTCACTAAAAACAATCTTAATTTCCCTGATTTCAAAAGCAGTGCAAAAAAACAAAGGTTTCATCAGTTTAGAAACTCTTAAATCCAAAAACAATTACAATTCTTCCTCAAAAAATAACGTTTATTCGTTAAATTAGAAGTTAGAAGTATTTCTTTTTAGATTTTTTTAGCCTAATTAACTAAAAAATTGACAAATAAGTTTCCTTTTATTTTGACAGTAATTCTGCCAGAATGTCTACAAAAAAAGATACTTTCTACCATTTTCTATCAAAAAATGGTATTTTTAGCTCAAAATCCATAAAAAAATGCCTTTTTTAGCTACTACCTAAAACATGGTATTCTTTTTGCATTTATAAATTTGTCAACTTTTTTGCAAAGATACTATTTGAATTTAGAAATATAAATGTATTTTTGCAGCGATAATCATTCATGCCTCTGAATTAAATTCCATTTCGATACACTTTTCAGAGCGTCTCTGACACTAAATTCCTTCTCTTTTCCCCAATCCAACAATTTTTTCAAAAGATTTAAAGATTGCTCTGATAAGGAGTTTAGGAACAACCAAAAGCTAATATCCAGTCTCTTATTCCAGTTCACATAGATTTCAATTTAAAAAACTAGAGCGTTTAACACTTCTTTTCTTTTAAAAAAATCTAATTACTAAGATTGGCCCTAGTGGGCAAAATTTCATGCAGTCGAAAATCCCCACTAAATATAATTCCATTTAGGACTAATGATGAAAAAATAATTAACAATTTTCTCATTCTATAAAAGCAAGGCTTACATTAAAAAGTCTAAATGCTTAGAAAGAAAAACATTTCTAATTATTCTTTTATCCAGCTTATCTATAAGCTATACTTTTATTGACTAAAAAATAACTTCCGCATTTGTTTTTTTAATGATAAATAAACTCAGTTTATAAACCTCGAAGAAATAGCTTCTTCCCATAGGTTTTTAGCTCACTAAAAAGTCAACCAGACCATAAGATGGTTCGCTTTGGAAAAGCTCATGTTGAAAAAATACAGAATTTATATTTTAGTCATAATTTACTTTGTTTTTATTTGAAACACACAACTATTTTTAAACAGTAACATTACTTACCATAATGATGTACGATATTCTTCAGTTGAATGATATGCTAGTTCCAGAACTAAGAGAATTAGCAGAGCAATTAGAACTAAAATCGTATAAGCGATTAAACAAACAAGAGCTTATATTCAAAATTATAGATGCTCAAGCTTTGAGTGGCAGTAGCTCAAAAGAAGCTGATGCACCTAAAGCCAAAGAAGTTATCCAAAAAAGTGTAAAAGAAACTTCTACTGAAGCTGATTCAGAAGAAGAGACGCTTCCAAAAGAAGAAGAAAATTGGGATGAAGAAAATGATATAGAGGAAAAAGAAACTAAAGAGCAGGAAGAAGAGCCCGAACGCCCTCGCAAAAAAATAATCCTTAAAAAACGCTCTGATAGAGAAGAAGAGGATGGTAGAGATGACAGAGACCGCGGAAGAGGAAGAGACAGTAGAGATAGTAGAGACCGTGGAAGAGGAAGAGACAGTAGAGACCGTGGAAGAGACCGTCGAAAATATGATGACCAAAATGGTGCAGAAGAAGATGCTAATAATCCTAAGTTTAATATTGAGTTAGATGGTATTATTGAAGGAGAAGGTATTCTAGAAATGATGCCAGATGGTTATGGTTTTTTACGTTCTTCTGATTATAATTACCTGACTTCTCCAGATGACATCTATGTTTCTCCTTCTCAAATTAAATTATTTGGACTGAGAACTGGTGATACCGTTAGAGGTGCTATCCGTCCTCCTAAAGAGGGAGAAAAATATTTTGCACTCCTTAGAGTATCTCGTATTAATGGACTCTTACCGCAAGAGATTAGAGATAGAGTACCATTTGATTATTTAACACCACTTTTCCCTACTGAGAAATTTAAATTAAATATTTCTCCAACAGGAAGAGACTTTGGTGTTAGAATGATTGACATGTTTACGCCAATAGGAAAAGGGCAACGTGGTCTAATTGTCGCGCAACCTAAAACGGGAAAAACTTTCTTATTAAAAGATATTGCCAACGCAGTTACTAAAAATCACCCTGAAACTTATATGATTGTACTTCTAGTGGATGAACGTCCTGAAGAGGTAACAGATATGAGAAGAAATACCAATGCGGAAGTAGTAGCCTCGACCTTTGATGAACCTGCTGAAAATCACGTACGTGTTGCAGGTATTGTCTTAGAAAAAGCAAAACGTTTGGTTGAGTGTGGACACGATGTGATCATACTCTTGGATTCTATTACTCGTTTGGCTAGAGCCTACAATACAGTGGCACCTGCAAGCGGTAAGGTCTTATCTGGTGGTGTTGAAGCAAATGCTTTACACAAGCCTAAGAAATTCTTTGGTGCGGCTAGAAATATTGAACATGGAGGTTCTTTAACCATATTAGCAACTGCCTTGATTGATACTGGTTCTAAGATGGACCAAGTTATTTTCGAAGAATTTAAAGGTACAGGTAATATGGAGCTTCAATTGGATAGACAATTGGCCAATAAGCGAATGTACCCTGCAATTGACCTTAACAAATCTAGTACTCGTAGAGATGACCTATTAATTGATAAAGATTCTTTACAACGGATGATTATCTTGCGAAATCACTTAGCAGATATGAAACCAGAAGAAGCTTTCTCCTTCCTTAGAAAGCAAATGGTAGGTTCCTCCAATAACGAGGAATTATTAACATCAATGAATCGATAAAATTTCTATTTTAAAGAAACATAAAATAAAAAAGGGAAGCAGTTAATTCTGCTTCCCTTTTGTGTTTATTAAATGCTTTATTAAAAGCGTTAAATTTTATTTATAATCGTATAACTTTTTCAACCTTTTCTCAACTTCTTCGACGATTTTTTTCTGTGTCGCAATTTCTTTGACCTTTGTTTTCTGGTCAACTTCATTGGTTACAATTTTTTCTTCAGATTCCTTAATTGTATTTTTAGAATTCTCTATCGTTTTCTTTAATTTCTTCTCTTCTTTTTCAGCTTTCTTCTTAACGTTTTTTACAGCTTTCACCTTTTTCTCCTCTGTTCTAATCATCTTCTTAACTGATTTCTTTTCGTCCTTAGTCGTTGCCTCACTCATCAATATATCTAAAGTATCTTTTTGAATTTCAAAATAGTCTTCAGCTAATCTTACATTCTTGACTGCTTCTTTTTGGTCTTCTCCATTTGTAATTAATCCTTCCTCAGCGTTCTCGATTCTTTTCTCTGCATCTTTAATATCCTTATGATATCCCTCATTATCTTTTTTCAACTTCTTTAAATCCTTTTCCGATTTTTCAAGTGCTTTCTCTTCCCCCTTTAATTCTTCCTTTACTGTTTCGATTCTCACCTCTAAGGCATATTCATCTAAAAGTTTTTCTGCTTCTTTATATTCATCTTTGTAATCTGCAGAAGAAAGATACCCATCACCCATTGGAACCCACAAAGACAATTCTACATCATCATTATTACTCTGAACTTGTGCGTAAACCGTTAGGTCTTCATTACCAATTCCTGCAATTTTTCCTCCTTTTGTTGTCCATTCTTCTGATTTTCTATTTCGTTTCGTTTTTCCACTAAACTGCTTAGCGTAATTTTTCCAAACGCGCTCAGCAATTTTAGTAGTAGTATTTGGTATATTCACAACTAAAGCATTGTTTATACCTTGGCTCATCGCCTTTTCTTCTTCAGAAACTTGAGCAACGGTTATTGTAATAATAGAAACTAATAGTATTAAAACTAATTGAAATTTCTTTTTCATCTTTTTATTTTTTAGTTATGTAAACTATGCTTCAAAACCATTAGTGATTTTTCAGAAATGATTTTAAAGGATATAGATATAAGCCCTTTATTAAATAAAAGGCTTATATCTTATTTTAGTTTACTAATTTAATTTGCTTTTAAGACGAGAAGAGATATAAATAGACACTTTTTTTAACATTTATTAATATTACCAAAAAATAAATACTATATTTTTCATAATATTTAACTAAAATCAATCTCTGTATTATCTCCAATATTAAGACTTTGACGTAAACCTGTTATACCTGCATCATTCCCCACAACTGAATTTTGCAATATCACTTCCTTAATGGCGGCATAGTTTCCAATAATAGAATTTTTGACAATAGAATCATTAATTTTAGTATGCTCTCCTATTGTTACATGGGGGCCAATTATAGAATTTCTTATCTCACAATCTTTTCCAATACTAACTGGATTGATAATTATTGTATTATCATAAGGAGGTAAATTAGCAGAAGCATAACCTTTTTTGTCTAATAGGGTAGCATTTGTTTCTAACAGAATAGATATTTTACCACAGTCATACCAATTATTCACACCAATCGTATTAAAAGTCACTCCCTTCTCCATCATTCGCATTAAGCCGTCCGTTAATGGAAATTCGTCTCCTGTTCTTATATTTTTTTTGATATTATGATTTAAAGCTTTTAATAATAAAGGCAATTCTTTAATTTTATATAGGCCCACCATTGCCATATTAGACTTTGGTATTTTAGGTTTTTCTACTAGTCGAATTACTTTATCTTCCTCATCAAACTCTACTATTCCAAAATCTCTAGGGTCATCTACCTTTCTAATTGCTAAACAAGAATGCTTACTTGCCATAAAAGCTTTAAAGTCAATATCTAAAATAGAATCTCCAAAAACGATAATTGCCTCATCAACGCCTCTTAGCGCTTTTTTTGCAGTCCAAATAGCATGTCCTGACCCCTCTCGTTCCTTTTGAGAAACAAATTCTTTTTTAACATTAGGGTATTGTTCTTCGACATAGAGTTTTATTTTTTCACCTAAGTAACCAATAATAAACACAAACTCTTCTACCCCTACTGCTAGCAGTTGGTCAATGATGAAGGATATAATTGGCTTACCAGCAATCGGAATAAGCGGCTTAGGCTGCGTGTAAGTCAATGGTCGAAGGCGCGTTCCTGCACCTGCTACTGGTATTATGGCTTTCATTATTTTATGCTTAGGAATCCGAGAAAAATGAATTTACATTCGAATTGGTTCTCTTGTGTTTGGGATAAACTTCATTTGGTAAAAATAGGAATTTTATAAAAGTTATTTGCAGGAAAAGCAATTTTCAGTATAAATAATAGAAATTAAAATTAATATCAAAATACAACAAAAAAGAATGGCGAATAAATAAAGTACAAACTTTACTTATTCGCAATCAATATCTAGCAATACTGAAATTTACAAAAGAGGAGGTTATATATGCAATAGAGAGAGTAGTCATCAAAAAAATTAGCAACTTAGAAAAGAGAATAGCAAAACCGTGCTTAAATTTTAGATAAAAAGTAGGATAAGCGTTTTTTAAAATAAAAGTCGGTGTAAACAAAAATAATAAATCATTTTCAGGAGAAAAGAAGGGCAAAAGTCAAATTTTAAATTCCATGTTTTTCAAAAAATAAAATGGCATCAACATGTGCCTTAATAATTTTATTCTGAATATCTTTATCTAAGAGAGAATAGACTTCTTTTCGATTATTATAAAATCCATTTTCTGTTAGAACGGCAGGCATGTTAGTTCTTTTAAGCACATAAAACTGCTTAGTCGATTGAGATTTAATACCTCGGTTGGTCCAGCCTAACGCATTTACTAATTGCTGTTGAAAGACAACTGCCAATTTTCTACCTGTACGACTTCCATGAAAATACCAAGTTTCTAAACCTTTAGCATTCGTCCAAGTACCAGGTCCCGCATTGGCATGAATAGAAAGAAAAATTTTGGGAATGGAAGAGGGGACATTATTCGCCCTTAAGACTCGGCCTTTCAAAAAGTTATCTACACTAACTTCAGGAACTACATTATAATATTTAATCCCATGTTTTTTTAACTCCTTAATAATACCTTTGACAATAATTCGATTGAATTGGTATTCAAAAAAACGGTCACCATCCTTTAATTTAGGAGATCGCTTGCCCGCAGTTAGCTTTCCATGCCCGTTATCTAAACACCATAAAAACCGATGTCGTGGAGTGGATACTTCAGGTTCTGGCTTAGGAACTGGCTTAATTTCAGGTGTAGGTTCTGGTTCAAAGGAAGGTTCCGGTTTAGGCGTGCTAGTAGGTGGAATTTCAGGTGGTGGTAGCTCTTCTTCTTCCTCAGGCATCACCACTACTTCTTCTAAATTTGTATTTACTGTGACCGTTGTATCTTTAGGAATATCACCACCATCCTGAGGCTCCAAATCTTCGGGGTCAGGCTCTACAATAACAATAGGGTCTCTCTCTTTTGGTGAAAAAAACTTCCGCAAATCACCAAAGATGATTTCAAAAAAATTGCGAATGAAGTTAGTTATTCTGTCAAACATAAAGGTAAAACGATTAATTGGGGTTAGTAAGTACCAACACACAATGATTAGCCAAATATAGGCATAAGTAGTTGTAATTTACAAATATTAAATTCCCTCAAGTATTAACAAGGAAATCCTTTCCTTCAAAATAGTGCTTAAATCCAATTTATTCGCAATTAAAAACCTAAATCTTCTTAGTTTTTCTAGTTATTTGAGGTGTAAACATCTTAAATGCTGAAACTGTATTTTTGCGCAGTCGTTTATTATGAATAAAAACAGTTAATTTGGGAGACCATTCCGATTATGCAAAAAAAGTCTTCACAATAGAAGCACAAGCCATTCAACAATTGAGTAATCACCTAGATGACCAATTTGATATTGCTGTTAATCTAATTTTATCCACTAAAGGGAAACTAGTAGTAACAGGAATAGGCAAATCTGGTTTAATCGGCAGGAAAATGGCAGCCACTTTTTCCAGCACAGGCACCCCTAGTTTTTTTTTACATCCCGCAGAAGCATTTCATGGAGACTTAGGAATGGTTTCCAAAGAAGATGTTTTACTGGCTATCTCCAAATCAGGAGAAACCTCCGAGATATTACAACTAATTCCGTTTTTCAAAAAACAAAAAATATCAATCATAGCAATTAGTGCAGAACAAAATTCTACTCTGGCAAAAAACGCTCAATGTTTGTTAAATGTCTCGGTAAATCAAGAAGCTTGTCCATTAGATTTGGCACCAACCGCCTCTTCCACTGCCACTTTAGTAATGGGTGATGCATTAGCAATGGCCTTGATGAAAGCTCGAAATTTTCAAAGAGCAGATTTTGCCCAATTTCATCCAGGAGGAAGTTTGGGCCAAAAGTTGTTTACAGAAGTTCAGGAGGTCATGCATCAAAAAAACTTGCCTGTAGTTCCTCCAGCTACTGGAATGGTCGATTTGATTAATACGATGACCAAAGGAAAACTAGGGTTAGTTGTTATCCAAGAAGTCAATAAAATAGTTGGCATCATTACGGATGGTGATTTAAGACGAGTGATGAAACTAAAGCAAGCACAATTTTTTCAATTGACCGCTAATGATTTCATGAGTAAGCATCCAATACAAATTTCCGCTAATTGGAAAATAAAAGAAGCGGAAGCCTTAATGGTTGACAAAAAAATCACCTCTCTTTTAGTGGTAGAAAAAGAGCAATTAATAGGCGTTGTACAAATTTACCAAGTAGCTTAGAAACGACAAAAGATAAGTTCTGCGGAAGTTATTTTTGTCAATACTAAAAATCTTAAAATGCTGTATCAAAAACTAACATCTGCTCCTTTTATCATCGCTGGTCCTTGTGTCATCGAGTCTAAAAGTTTGTTGTTTGAAATTGCGGAAGAACTAGTTCGATTACAAACACTTTTTAGCATCCCAATTATTTTCAAAGCATCATTTGATAAAGCCAATCGAACTTCGATTAATTCCTTTCGAGGGCCAGGTTTAAAAAAGGGAATAGAAATATTAGCCGCTGTCAAAGAAAAATACCAATTACCTATTACGACTGATATCCATGAATCAGGGCAGGCAGCCCCAGTCGGGGAAGTTGCAGATATTTTGCAAATTCCTGCATTTCTTTGCAGGCAGACTGATTTACTAGTAGCCGCAGGCAAAACGAATAAAATTGTCAATATTAAAAAAGCACAATTTTTATCAGGACAGGATATGCAATTTCCAGTCGAAAAGGTAATATCTACTGGTAATCATAAAGTATTGCTAACCGAGCGAGGAAATATGTACGGGTATAATAATTTAGCCGTTGATTTTCGAAATATTCCTGACATGCAAGCTTTTGGATATCCCGTAGTAATGGATTGCACACATGCCGTTCAGCGTCCAGGAGGAGCAGGGGGGAAAACAGGAGGGAATCGAGAGTTTGTACCAGCTATGGCCTATGCAGCCAAATCTTTTGGGGCAAATGGATATTTTTTTGAAGTACATCCAAATCCAGAAATTGCAAAAAGTGATGGACCAAACATGCTATATTTAAAAGATTTCGAACAAGTTCTGACTAAGCTTTTTAAATAAAACCACTTATGATTTTAGGGCAAAAATTAATCATCATCATGCCTGCATACAATGCGGCAAAAACAGTGGAAAAGACCTATCGAGAATTACCCTTTGAGATAGTAGATGAAGTAATTCTAACAGATGATTACAGTTCGGATAATACCATAGAAATTGCTAAAGGTTTGGGCATTAAAGAAGTCATCATCCATAAAGAAAATAAAGGATATGGCGGTAATCAAAAATCTTGTTATAATCGAGCATTAGAATTAGATGGGGACATTGTTATCATGTTACACCCCGATTACCAATATACCCCAAAATTAATTCATTCCATGGCATACTTAATTGCCAATAAAGTCTATCCTGTCGTACTAGGTTCAAGAATTTTAGGAAAAGGCGCTTTAAAAGGGGGCATGCCAATAATTAAATATATCGCCAATCGTTTTTTGACCCTATTTCAAAATATTTTGATTAATCAAAAATTATCAGAGTATCATACAGGCTATCGAGCGTTCTCAAAAGAAGTATTAGAAAGTATTAATTACAATGCCAATTCAGATGATTTTCTTTTTGATAATCAGATGCTCTCCCAAATTTTTTATGCAGGTTTTGAGGTAGCAGAAATTACTTGTCCTACCAAATACTTTGCGGAAGCTTCTTCCATTAATCTTCGGCGTAGTGCCATTTATGGTATCGGGGTAATGACCACTTCTATTAAACATTTTTTGAATAAAATCGGCTTATTAAAATCTGAAATTTATAATTAAATCAACAAAGAACCCTATCTAACTAAACTTACCTTTCTAGCAATCCCTTAAATATTCGTTAAAAAGAAGTCTACCGTCGCTACTTTGGAGAACTATTTGCTTTAAAGTTGTTATATTTATTGCAATCAAATTGTAATAGACCAGATATTATTTCGTTTGATAATCGAAATAGAAAACAAGAAAAAAATTTAGGTCTCCATGACCTTTACAAATAAAATATAATTTATGAAATTTAGAGGATTTGTATTGTTGGCAATAAGCGCCGTTGTTTTTTTAGTAGCTGCTAATTATCCAAAAACGGATAATGCTCAAAAAGAAGCCATTTTGATGCAAACCATTTTGGCAGGTTTAGATCAGTTACATTATTCTCCCCAAGATATTGATGATGATTTTTCCAACAAAGTTTTTAATTTATATTTAGAAAGAATTGATGGCAATAAACGTTGGTTAACTCAAACCGACATTGATAAATTAGCTATTTACAAAAATCAATTAGATGACCAAGCCAATGCTGGAACCTATGAGTTTTTGAATATCGCGCAAGAATCACTCAGCAAGAGTTTAGCAAAAACTAAAGTTTATTATCAAGAAATTTTAGCGAAGCCTTTTGATTTCACTGGTGACGAAACGATAGAATTGGACGGAGAGAAAAAAGAGTATGCTAAAAATGATGCGGAGTTAAAGACCTACTGGGAAAAAGCTATGAAATATGAGACCTTGACTCGTTTGGTTGGAAAAATTGAAGCACAGAAAAAAGCAGCAGAAGAAGAGAAAGAAGAGCCAGATGGTGAAAAAACAGAAATAAAAACAGTAGCTGAACTAGAAAAAGAATCTAGGGAAGCAGTATTAAAGTTGTTCAACGATTGGTACCATCGAATGGAAAAGCGTCAAAGAAAAGATTACCTCAGCGACTATTTAAACGCTTTTACAACTGTATTTGACCCACATACAAACTATTTCTTACCCGCAGATAAAGAAAATTTTGATATCGGCATGTCAGGTAGATTAGAAGGAATTGGTGCAAGATTACAAGAAACACCAACAGATGAGACCAAAGTAGTAATGGTAGTAGCAGGTGGTCCAGCATATAGAGGAAAAGTAGTTGAAGTAGGAGATATATTTTTAAAGGTAGCACAAGGAGATGATGGAGATTGGGTAGATATCGGAGGCTGGGATATTAATGATGTAGTAGCGAAGATTAGAGGGAAGAAAGGAACAAAGGTTCGTTTGACACTTAAAAAAGTAGATGGTTCTATAGTAGAAACAACCATTGTAAGAGAAGAAATTATTATGGATGAAGGTTATGCTAAATCTGCTATTTTAGATTTAGAAACCGTTGGAGATAATATTGGTTATATCAAATTACCTCGCTTTTATGCAGACTTTAATAAAAGAGATGGGCATCAATGTGCAGTTGATGTAGGTATAGAATTAGAAAAATTAAAAGCTCAAAAAGTCAATGGAATTATCCTAGACTTAAGAAATAATGGAGGCGGTTCATTAAGAGATGTAGTAGATATGTCTGGATTCTTTATTGAAGAAGGACCAATCGTCCAAGTAAAATCCCGAAGAGCCAATCCAGAAGTATTAGATGATAGGGACCCAAGTGTGCAGTACGATGGCCCATTAATTGTGATGGTTAATTCTTTTAGTGCTTCTGCTTCGGAAATCTTAGCAGCAGCTTTACAAGATTATGGTCGTGCAGTTATTGTAGGAAGTGATGCAACTTTTGGTAAAGCGACAGTACAAAGATTTTTTGATTTAGATAGAGCTATCAGAGGATACAGTGATATTAAGCCTTTAGGAGAAGTAAAAGTAACGACTCAAAAATTCTATCGAATCACAGGTAATTCAAATCAATTAAAAGGAGTAATTCCAGATATTACTTTACCTGATAATTATGATTTAATTAAAACAGGAGAGCAAGAATACGAAACAGCTATGAAGTGGACGGAAATTGAGCCTGTGGCGCATAAGCAAGGTGTTTTCCAAGTTAAAAATAAAGCAGCTTTAAGAACAGCTAGTGAAGGAAGAGTAGCTAACAATGAAGTCTTTCAAAAAATTAAAGAAAATGCTAAGCGTTTAAAGAAGCAAAGAGAAAGTACTAGTTATTCTTTAAACCTAGAAACATTCCAAACCAATAAAGCAGCAAATAAAGAAGAAGCTAAAAAATATAAAAACTTAATGAAGGAAATCGAAGGATTGACAGTTTCTAATTTAAGCGTTGATTTAGCTCAAATTAATGCTGATTCTTCTAAGATTGGTCGAAATGATGAATTTATAAAAGCTTTAAAGAAAGATGTTTACGTCGAAGAGACCTTACATATTATGAAAGATTTGGTAAAAGGTAGCTCTGCTTTTATTGACCCAAGAAAAAATTAATGATTTTTCTATCATAGATATCAAAAGCCCTTTCGGAAGTATTCGAAAGGGCTTTTTTATACAGTTATTTGTATTTAGAATCGAGAGCAGAAAGTAGGGATTAGAAACTCGTAATCGGTCAAATTATCTTTTAATTAATCCAAGTTGCGGACAACTGGTAGCACAGACCTTTAGTCTGTCCTGTTCAGCAACCTTTAGGTCGGTACGTCTAATTTTGTATTTTTTTGAGTAAAATCAAGGTCTAAAGACCTTTTAACGGGACAGGATAAACCTACCCGCTACGCAGTCAGGCGGGTTCTGTACTACCAATTTTAATCTTATCCGCAACCTTAAATTAATTAATAAAAGCCCAGGTTTTCCTGTAAAGAATCTCTTTTGCTTACCCTTATTTTTTATCGAGGGTTCCTACTCCCAATAGCTATCGTGGTCCCTTCTGAATGGTTATAGTTATTTAATAGAAAATAAATACTTTTTCCTCAAAGGAATAAGTTTAAAATTCTAAATAATATTTTAAAATTAGTTTTCTATTCTAAATTCAATATTAAACATAGAAATTTAACCTTAAATACATAAATTTGCAGAAATTCCTAACCAGACAAAATCTACAATTATGATTATCGGAGTACCAAAAGAAATTAAGAATAACGAAAATCGAGTAGCATTGACCCCTGCTGGAGCAAGCGCCCTAGTTAGTCGAGGACATACAGTATATGTTCAAACTAAAGCAGGAGAAGGAAGCGGATTTAGTGATAAAGAGTATAAAGCTGCTGGCGCAAAAATCAAGAAAACGATTGAAGCTACTTATGCGATAGCTGAGATGATAATGAAAGTCAAAGAGCCAATCGAATCAGAATATAAGCTCATCAAAAAAGACCAATTAGTATTCACCTATTTTCACTTCGCTTCTCATAAACCACTCACCACTGCTATGATAAAAAGCAAAGCCGTTTGCTTAGCATATGAGACAGTTGAACTACCTGACCGTTCTTTGCCCCTTCTAGTTCCTATGTCAGAAGTAGCAGGTAGAATGGCTATTCAACAAGGTGCAAAGTATCTAGAGAAACCTATCAAAGGGAGAGGTGTATTATTAGGTGGAGTTCCGGGTGTACCAGCAGGAAAAGTAATGATTTTAGGGGGTGGAGTAGTAGGCACACAAGCTGCAAAGATGGCGGCAGGTCTAGGCGCACAAGTAACCATTCTTGATATCAATTTAAATAGATTGCGTTATTTAGCAGACATTATGCCTGCAAATGTAACAACCCTTTATTCCAATGATTACACTATTCGGCAACTTATCAAAGAAAGTGATTTAATCATTGGCGCAGTCTTAATCCCAGGTGCTAAAGCACCAAATTTAATTACAAAAGATATGCTAAAAGATATGAGAGCGGGGACTGTATTAGTAGATGTAGCAGTAGACCAAGGGGGGTGTATTGAGACCTGTAAGCCTACTACACACGAAGACCCAACTTTTATCATTAAAAATATAGTACATTATTGTGTAGCCAATATGCCCGGAGCTGTTCCTTATACCTCAACATTAGCATTAACCAATGCTACTTTATCTTATGCTATTCAATTGGCGGATAAAGGTTGGAAAAAAGCTTGTCAGGAAAATGAGGCGCTAAAAAAAGGGTTAAATGTGATTAATGGAAAAGTGGTCTACAAAGGAGTCTCAGATGCTTTTAAATTAAAGCATACGCCTGTTGAGAAATTTCTGGTTTAAATTTTAGACTTTATTCGGTTCACGGTACGGTTCACGGTCGACCCTAAGAAAACTTTTCGAACAAAGTCTACTGAAAATAAAAAATATCATCTTTATTTAAAATCCCCATGATTTTTAAAATTATGGGGATTTAGCATCCAAAATAATAAGTTTACCTCCAAGCCGCCAGGCTAAAGACATTAAAAGAAAGAGATACTTTGAAAGTATCGCTTTCTAAGCGTTCCTAGCAGGTGATACTTTGAAAGTATCACCTGCTTTTTGGCTATAAAAAACTTAGGCTAACGACTATGGGTTTGGCCCTCTTGGAGGATTACCAAAAACCGTAATAAGCATCAAAACATGAATCAAAACGACGAAATTTTCCAAAAAGCACAAGCCAGCGGTTTCTTCGGCAAACTGCTTTATTATACTCGATTAAGTGGGCCCGGATGGGTGCAAGCAGCCGTTACTTTAGGTGGTGGCACTTTGGTAGGTGCGCTTTACTTAGGCGTTGTTGGCGGATACCAATTTTTATGGTTGCAGCCTTTGGCGATGCTCTGTGGCATTATCATGCTTTCGGCAATTAGCTATGTGACTTTAAGTAAGGACAATATAGCAGACCGACCATTTGAATTAGCCAAAAAGCACATTTCTCCCATGTTGGCTTGGGGTTGGTTAATAGCCACCGTTATTGCGGATATAGTCTTTTGTGCCGCCCAATTTGCCCTTGGGGCAGATGCGATTCAAGGAAACTTGGGAGGAGCTAATTTACCGCCTTTTCTGATTACAGGTGGCTTATTTATCGTCGCTTTTTATTTGATTTGGCTCTTTTCTGGCGAAGGCAAAGCTTCCAAGATTATAGATAATATCATCAAAATTTTAGTAGCAACTATTGTCTTAGCCTTTATGGGAGTAGTTGGGACTCTGATGTGGAATAATGCGATTAATTGGAGTGAACTATTAGGTGGTCTTGTTCCTGATTTTTCTGCCCTGTTCCGTCCGACAGAAAGTTATACCCCAAGTATTGCAGCAGCAGGCGAATATGGTGACTTTTGGAACACTTATATTGCAGATAGTCAACGAAATATTATCATCGGTGCTTTTGGTACTGCGGTTGGCATCAATATGACCTTCCTCCTCCCTTATTCCCTAATGAAAAAAGGTTGGGGGAAAAAGCATAGGGAATTGTCTCGCTTTGATTTGGCATTAGGCTTATTGATTCCTTTTATCTTGGGTGCTTCGGCATTAATCATTTCTACTGCTTCCCAGTTTCATGCTAAAAAAGATGGGATAGTTAGTGAAGCGGCGTATCACCAAGTTTTAGATGCTCGATTGAAAGCAGAACATCCCAACTTTGCTACTTTTGATGCCAATAAGGTCGCACAAATTAGACAAGTAGCACCACAAGTTGATAAGGATTTATCGGTGATGTTAGCTAAGCGAAATGCCAATGATTTAGCCAATGCTTTGAAACCATTTCTCGGCAATTGGTCCCAACTCATTTTTGGGATTGGGATTTTGGCAATGGCACTGAGTACTATGCTTGTCCACATGATGATGAACGGCTATGCCATCAGTGAAGCATTCGGTCAACCGGGACAGCGGAAACTCTTTTTAATCGGTGCCGTGATGCCTGCTATTGCGGGTTTCTTTTCGCCCTTGTTGTGGAATGGCGCTGCAAAAACGGCATTGGCAGTGCCTGCGTCCGTGATTGCAACGACTCTTTTACCAATAGCCTACCTCATCTTTTTATTATTAATGAATTCTAAAAAAGCATTGGGAGACGAATTGCCAAAAAATAGAGTATTGGTCAATATTTTAATGATTGGCGCTACAGGAATTGCTACTTTTGCATCTATTTGGGCACTCTTGGGCAAGTATCAAAGTACGAATGTTTATGACCATCAATTTGGTTTGGTGGGCTTGATTGGTTTGCCGATTTTGGCTTTGATTGGGATTGTTAGTTTTATGCGGAAGGAGGCGAGTTGAATGATGAACGATAAATGATGAATGATGAATTCGTCAGATTTGAAAGAAAAGTGTATTCAGAAATTTTCATAAAATTTATTCATCAAATGAAAAAACAAAAAATAAATTGGCTAGAATTAGTACTACAACTATTCGTCGTTTTCGTTGGCGTGACGCTTGGCTTTTTTGTCAATGATTGGGCTACCAAACGAAATAATACAAATTTAGAAACAGTACACCTATTAACTTTGGTTAAAGATATTGATACTAACTACAGTTCATTTAAGCACACATTTAAAAAAGATAGTATTTGGCTCAGCCGGTCAAAAGAAATTATCAACTCAGCAGCAGATAAAACTATACAGCCACTAGATTCTATCGATGCCATTTCTGATTTAATTGGTTCATATGAAAAATCACTTTTTCAGACTAATACTTTTCAAACATTGTTATCAACAGGAGAAATAAACCTCCTAAAGGATATTGACTTAAAATATGCCTTGAATAATTATCATTCTAATACTATTGGCGCAATAACTATTCTGGAAGACCGACTTTTTAACTTCACTATTTCAGAAACGACCGAACTAGCAATGAAATATACTCTTAAAACATTAGATAAAGATTTTGCCAATGAAGCGATTAGTGTCCTTTCTGTAATTTATGACTTAAAAAAGTCGTTGAATCCTCTTTACAAAAATGCTCAAGCAGAATCTAAGGCATTACTTTATCAAATTGATGAAAGCTCCAAGTATGTTAAAATAAATTTTGAAGGCGATTTAAAAAGAGAAGAAAAGACGGCACCAAAGTAATTAAATTATTTTTTTGATATTCAATTCTAAAAAGTACACTTCTTTAGTCGTGTACTTTCAATCATAAACCGTTTACCGTAACTATGCAAACATTCGGAATAATAGGAGGTGGCATGATTGCCAATTTTCATGCCCAAGCCATTCAAGCAATGGAAGGTGGTCAATTAGGGGCTATCTATGCCCGAAACCCACAAAAAGCAGCTGCACTAGCGGAAAAATATAATTGTAAAGGCTATCATCAGTTAGCGGATTTATTAGCGGATAAAAGTATTGATATCGTAACGATAGCAACGCCTTCAGGTGCGCACTTAGAACCTACCATTGCCGCAGCCAAAGCAGGAAAACACGTCGTCTGTGAAAAGCCCTTAGAAGTCACACCCGCCAGAATTGAACAAATGATAGCGGTTTGTGCTGAACAAAAAGTCGTCTTAGCGGGTATCTTTAATAGACGCTTTAATTGGGCGATGCAAAGTTTTAAAAAAGCTATCGATGATGGTCGCTTTGGCAAATTGACGCTTTGTGATGCTTATGTCAAATGGTATCGAACCCAAGCATATTATGATTCGGGTGCTTGGCGAGGGACTTGGCAATTAGATGGAGGTGGTGCTTTGATGAACCAATCTATTCACACCATTGATCAATTACTTTATTTGGCGGGCCCTGTCAAACGATTGTCGGCATCGACTACCTGTTTGATACACGAAGGCATTGAGGTGGAAGATACCGCAGTCGCTATTTTAGAATTTGAAAATGGTGCAAGAGGGGTGATTCAAGGAGCGACTTCTTGTTGGTCCTCTAGTGGACATCCTGCGGAAGTACACATTTGTGGA
>CALLVC010000058.1 GCA_938010785.1 uncultured Saprospiraceae bacterium | reverse complement strand
TTGGCATTAAAACCAATATTCATCGGGTCTCCGTTGAAAGTACAAGTCAATTGCTCCGTCGCTTCATTGGAGAAATCCAAATCTTGTGCAGAGACGGTTAAGCTCCCATCTTGAATATTTAGAATAACTTGATTCGTTGTTTTATTAGCGTAAATAGCAATCCGCTTAAGCGAGCTTTGGAAATCAGTCCGATTGACCACCAATTCATTTGGATTGTCTACAGGAATAACTGCGTTATAATCAGGGTAACGAGCATCAATCAATCGACAAACCATTTTGATATTATCGAAGGCAAAGAAGGCATTCGCTTTATTAAAAGATACTTTGACTTCTCCATCTCCAGGTAAGGCATTTTTCAATAAGTTTAATGCTTTTTTAGGCACGATGAAAGTAGTCGAGATTTCACTTTTTAAGTTATTAAAAGTGTACTTGACCAATTTGTGTGCATCGGTAGCAACCAAGATAACTTTATTGAAATCTACTTGGAAATAGACACCGGTCATTGCTGGACGCAACTCGTCATTACTCGTTGCGAATAAAGATTTAGTAACGCCTTGACTTAGAACAGGAGCGCTGATAACTAAAGAGTCTGTACCATCAGCATCTGGAATTCTAGGAAAATCAGCACCATTTTCTCCAGCTAATTTATATTTACCATAAGCAGAAGTAATTTCAATCGCAAAAGTTTCTTCATCAATGGCGAAAGTAATTGGTTGTTGAGGCAAAGCTTTAAGCGTGTCTAAAAGAATCCTTGCGGGAATAGCCACCGTACCATTAGTATCTGCCATAACTTCTACTTCTGTCACGATGGTCGTTTCCAAATCAGTAGCAGTAATCGTTAATTGATTATCATTAATGGTAAATAAGAAATCTTCCAGAATAGGTAAGACTGGATTAGACCCAATTGCGCCTCCTGAAATCTGTAGTTGGCCTAATAATTCAGAAGAAGAAATACTGAACTTCATGATGGAGTGGTTTATCAGGGATTTGGAAATAAATAAAGCCGCGGAATGGGTAGGTTATATTTTTCCAATGCCCTTAGTTAATTAGTGCTTAATATCTAATACCTTTGCAGTAAGAGATGGTTGTATATATCCGCATTGTGTGCGAAAAACAAAAATACAATCTATTCACAACTTTTGAGGTATAAAGAAATTAACATAATGTGGATAACTTTTTGGGAGTGTTGATAAGTGTATTTGGAAATGGTGTACTTTGATAGTGTTAGCGTATTATTTTTTTATAAAAAATTGATTATTAGTTAATTAGGAGCGTTCTGCTAAGTGTTTGTATTTAGGTCTTTTTACAAAGCAGACTGTTTATAAGTACTTGGTTTTGACACGAAATATACACGTTTTAGATTTATAACATGATAGATAGAAAAATTGCACCCCCGATTAAGCGAATTGAGAAATTGCATTTGCCAAAACCTAAAAAGGTAAAATTGTCCAATGGGATTCCTGTGCATATTATTAATATGGGGACACAGGATGTCTTAAAGTTACAATTGGTATTTCGGTCAGGACGACCTTTCGAACAAAAACGATTAATAGCCAAAGCAACTGCTCGATTAATAAAAGAAGGCACATCTAAGCATACGTCTGCGGCTATAGCAGAGCAGATTGATTTTTATGGAGCCACTTTATCGACGCCGACCAATTTAGATAATTCTAATTTAGTTTTTTATTCGCTGAATAAACATTTTTCCACTTTGATTCCATTAGTAGCGGAGTTATTGGTGGACCCAATTTTTCCTCAAGCGGAGTTGGATACTTATTTAGAAAATAGCAGGCGTAGGTTGCAAGTAGATTTGACCAAAAATGATGTAGTTGCTTATCGAAAAGTGACGGAATACATGTTTGGTGCGGACCACCCGTATGGTTACAATAGTGACGAACAAACTTATAACCGAGTCAAAAGGATAGATTTAGTGAAGCATTTTCAAAAGCATTATAATGCTCGAAATTGCGAACTATTCATTAGTGGTCGAGTAACGGATGAGATGATTCAGTTATTAGACCAGCACTTGGGGCAATTGCCAGTTGGTCGAAAAAGTCGAATGATTAAATTTAAGCTAACGACAGAACTACCTGAGAAAAGACATATAGACATTCCCAATTCGATGCAAACAGCTATTCGAATTGGTAAGCGAACGATTGGAAGAACCCATCCAGACTTTGTAGGATTCAATGTGTTGAATACCATTTTAGGTGGCTATTTTGGCTCAAGACTGATGATGAATATTCGAGAAGATAAGGGCTATACCTACAACATCTATTCTACGCAAGATACCATGTTGCAAGATGCTTGTTTTTATGTAGCAACAGAAGTGGGGAATGAATTTGTCGGAGCCGCAAAAAAAGAAATTTACAAAGAAATTGATAGACTTAGAAATGATTTAATACCAGAAGGAGAATTAGAAATGGTTCGAAATTATATGCTGGGTAATATGCTTAATATGGTAGACGGGCCCTTTCATGTAGCAGATGTGGTAAAAACGATGGTTTTAAATAAAATGCCTTTTAATTCTTTTGATAAATTAATCAATAAAATTAATACGATTTCGGCTCAAGAATTAAGAGATTTAGCACAAAAATATTTTACGACCGATGATATGTGGGAGGTGACAGCAGGGTAGGATTAGGTTTTAACAAAAAATTAGCATAACTCTCCCTTATACTTACTTGATTTTTTT
>CALLVC010000057.1 GCA_938010785.1 uncultured Saprospiraceae bacterium | reverse complement strand
TCCATATTATCAAAGAAGATTTTTGCCTTATTCTGGATAATAGTGCCAATTGGCATCCCTGCTTTTGGTAATATTCTAAAGGTCACAAACCCGTGACTTTCTGGCTCGTTGTGTACACTATCTGGCAACATGATGTTCGGGAATTCCCAAGTTAAATCTTGACCTTGTTGCTCGAAACGGAATGGGTGACTACCGACTCCTAATTCAAAAGTAAATCTATCTAATTCTTCTGGTAAAGTACTCGTTACGCTGACATTCGCTACTGGGATATTCCCAATGTTTTGAAAACGAATTTTATAAGTTAAAATCTGGTTGGCATCAATGGAACCTTCAGGGTGAACTAAAATATCATTCGGGTCTAATGCACCGATAGATGCTTCAGCAGCAGCAAAATCATTATCAGCCATATTACAATCCTCTTCTGTAGCGTTGATTTTAGATTTCAATACCAATTCTTGACCAATTGGGGTACTGGCAGCAACAGAATCCGTTAAGTAAATAGTGCTTGAACTACCTGCTGGTAAAGAAGAAAAATCCCAATATAAAATTTGTCCTTCTTGTCTATCCCATGGTATCGTGCTTTCAACTGGATAACAATAAGGGTCCAATTCAAGCGCTAAAACCGTATTTGTAGCAGCTACGGTTCCTGTATTTTGATAAGTAACAGAAATCAAATTTTTAAAACCGATTCTGTGTGCGGTAGCGGCAGCTTCCACAGATAAGTCTGGCGAAGCACAGGTTGCTTTAATTCCAAAATCATAACCGCAATATTCCTGTCCGATGATTGGGACATTTACTTGCTTTGCACTTTCAGATGGACATGATAAAGCCCAATTATTTCCCGCTTCTGCAATGATGTCATAATTTTGAACAGGAACAAAAGCTTCGTATCGCCCCTCTTCATCGGTAAAAACAACATGATTGCCAGGAGTTAACATTATTTTTTGATTAGCCACCCCAGCTTCATTTTCATCTTGTATACAATTTTCGTTTTCATCATGAAAAATAATTCCGCATACTTTTGAAGCATTTTCTTCGGTAATCACTAAACAATCGTCTACCATTTGATTGGTCAAAATTTGTTCGTAACCAGAAGGCCAGACTACTTTTATTTCGTCAATAATGCCTGCATCTCCAACACCTATGATGGCTTTCATTTCGTTTTGTCCACCAATTCCACCACCACTTTGTGCAGTAATCTCTCGCATTTGCGTAATGCTTTGTCCATAAACGGTTGCCGTTAAATAAATTTTAGCGCCAATAGCGGATTGATTTGAATTAGTTCCAACTAGGGTAATACAGCTTTTACCTTGACAAGCTCCTTTGACATTTTGATATAAAAAGTTCTCATTATCAGAACGATTCGCTACGAATAAATCAACGCCTCCATCATTATCGTAATCTGCCCAAGCAGCACCAAAAGACATTCCACCACTTTGACTAATGGCATTTTCAACTTTGGTAAAAGTGCCATCCTTATTATTCTTGTATAAGGCATTATCTTGATTTTGGTCATTGGCTACAAATAAATCTATCCAACCATCATTGTCATAATCTGCCCAAGAACTGCCGTGAGAGTGTCCTTTGTCGTTGACAATTATACCAGAAGTAATTTTAGTAAAGCTACCGTTACCATTATTGCGGTATAAAAAGTTATTCTCGTCTGCTGCGTTTGCCACAAATAAATCTAAATCCCCATCATTATCATAATCTGCCCAACTTCCACCAACAGAATGACCACCGTCGTTAACGATTGCCCCACTATTGATTTTTAAAAAGTTGCCATTTCCTTTATTTTCGTATAAGCTGTTATTTTCTCCATAAGTATTGGCTACAAATAAGTCAATTAAGCCATCATTGTTATAATCCGCCCAAACGCCACAGGTAGAAAAGCTAGCTTCTTTGGTAACTGAATTAGCCTCAGATTTTGTAAATGTGCCGTCTCCATTATTGTGATAAAGTGAATTAAATTGAGTGGCAAAGAAGGAAGCAACAAACAAATCCAAATGTCCATCTTTATCATAATCTACCCAGCTAACACCGTGTGCATAGCCATAATCATTGACGATTGGGTCGTTTTGTATTCTAATAAAGTTTCCACCACCTTCATTTCTATAAAGGAAATTAGGAGAACCAATATTATTAGCAACCACTAAATCTAAATCTTGGTCATTGTCATAATCTGCCCAACTTGCTGCCAAAGAACTCGCTTTATCCGTCGCAATTGGTCCAGCTGTCACTTTCGTAAAAGAACCATCTCCGTTGTTTCGGAATAATTCATTAGGTGAATCCAAGTCGTGCGTGGTAATAAATAAATCAACGTTTCCATCTCCGTTATAATCTCCCCAACTCGCTGCCCAATTGTCTCCACTTGAAGTCAATCCAATATTTTCGGGTGCGGCAAATACTGCATTGGGGTCATACACTAAGGATAAAGTAGGCAATGGGTCTCCACAACTTCGCTTGGAGGCAATATTAAATTTAATAAAATCACCCGGTTCAAAATTAGCTTCTTGTTTGAATTCAAAACGAACTTTCGCAATATTTGAACTTACATCTGTGATGCCCACTAATCCATTTGTACCGATGATTGGGTCAATATCTGCGCCAGTTAGCGTGTAAGTATTTCCACTTAAACTAGGGTCACCGATAGTTGTGAAGGAACCAGCTTGTGGATATAATACTTCTGTGCTGCCAGGCACAACAGTAATACTTCCACTATTTGGAGTGGCAATATCTATAACGATGTCTTTAACTGCTGCTAATTTTGAACTCAAAATCTCCAACTCAACGCCAAAAATTGGGTCACATGGCATAGACGGGTCGTATATTTCTCTTACTCTCGTTTGTAGTTCCGAAATCTGAGGTGTCATTACTAAGGTCAATTCTTTAAATTCACAATCAACACTTGAAAAATCAGTAGGATAGCCTGTACAATCATACCCTGTAAAAGTAGAAAGCTCTGCTGGAATACACTTGTTGGAACTTGCCGTAATTCTGTAATTCCTATTTTGCTTACTTCCTATTTCTCCTAATTGATAAAAACCATTGATAGGCGTAAGAACAGTCCCAGAACTAATTTCTTCTACTTTGAGAATCGTCAAAACATTAGACGGGTTTTCGATGAAGAACCAACTATTCGGAGCTGTCGTTACGGCCCTATTTCTTATTTTCACATCCCAACTAACCGTTGGGGTAATTGCCTCTGCTGTCTGCAAAGTAGTCGTTAATCTCAAATCTCCTCTAACGTATTTAATGTAATCTGTATGTGCATTATACTCCTGCGTAATTCCTCCACCTAATTTATCAACCTCTTTAAATCTGTAATTCCATACAACTGGTAAATTTACATCTTGCTGTGCTTGACAATCTGGTTCTAATTCTAAAAAAACAGTACCATGAAAGCCATCATCTCCTAAGTTTAAGCTGCCTCCTTGACTCGTAAAATATTGCTCTAAATCATAAGTGTATGCTTGTCCATTCATAGCTGTAGGTTGCAAATCATTCATTTCTTCAGTAGCAATATTGTTCACATGTACGGTACGGTAGTATTTCATAGATGCATTGCTCACACTAAAACCGTCAGGTATTGCTACCCTTAAATCTTTCACCACTGCCCAATTTCTATATTCATAAGGGAAAAAATCTCCTCCAGCGTAATTGCTACAACAAGTACCAATACTGAGGTAATAGTTTTGAGAAATGGTTTTAGTACAAGTATTTATATCATATTGTTCTCCTTTATAAGTGGTGAAATAATAACCGACAAAGGTCACGTTTCCACTCCAATCATTACACTGAAAACGGGTGCCATTGGCAGTTGGAGCTACGTAAAAATCATTGGTTACTAATACTTGTTCAATATTTCCGCCGATGTTTCCAGTCAACGTATAGTATATCTCCACTTCTACTTCATCCTCATTTTCTAAGACAAAGTTGTTAAAAGCGGTGTTTCCTAAAACTGCTAAGGTCGGCGCACTAAAATCTGAATTTACAGATAAAGTAGTCCCCGATAACTGCGTTGAAAATGGTACATTATTGGCTGTTAGCGTTGCTCCTGTACTCTTATCTTTTATGGTAACACTCGCAGATAATGTTTGTATTTTATCTCCATAAGTCGGTATGTTGGAATTAGCATAGCCATATTCCCAAGAAGGATAAGCGGCGGAGGTAAGGATTCTACCTTTAAAAATGGTTTTAAAGGTATCACTCATCATTACCCGATTGGTCTTGATTTTTGAAAAATCAAGCGTACCACTATTATCCGGCAAACCATTTCTGTCATTGTCAGGGATGCCAAAATTGGTACGTTCAATTTCGAAACTTTGAAAGGCTAATCCTTCAGAACACGGCCCAGGACAGTGTAAAAATGTCATTGGTGTTTCATAGCATGTGAGCCGCATTCTATAAGGATTTGGGCAACTACTATCCATTATATAAAATAATTGCATGCCTACTGTTGCCATTCCTCCTACATTTGGCAAGGAACAATCTAAAGAGAGTTTTAATCTGAATTCAGACCGAGTTAGAGTTATTGGAATAGGAAAAGGATATTGTGCAGTTAGTTTTCTGGTGTTGGTGTCAAAATTTACTGTTGTTGGTGTCCATTCATTATTTCCACTTACATAGCGTAAATCGGCATTGTCTCCACTCCATACTAAACCTTGTGGAATATCCATCACTACTTCAAAATAAGGATTGGTTCCTTGTGGTAAATTGAAAGTAGCACTGGCTAAAATAAATACATATTCTCCTGTTTGTTGGTCCACTAAATCTGAAGGTGATTCGTAAAATACGGTAAAGTTTTTTCGTTTTTCTTCTTGTCCAATTGCCTCGCTTTTATAATCGTTCTTAAAACACATGTCCGTATAATTCACCTCGTATTCCCATCCAATCAATCGAACATCTCCACAAGAATGTGTATGACAAGTGTAACTATCCCAAAATAATTCTACGGTTTCCCCTGGTTGTAATGGTGGTATCGTCACTTGAAATGCGCCAACATAAGCATTGTCTATACAATCAAATGTTGCTGCTGGAGTGGTTAAATTAGTTGCCACGGTTACACTTGCACCACCATCGATGCTATATCGAATCGTATTTGGGTTAATAGCAGAATAAATATTTTCTGGTTCTTGTCTAATATCTATTTCTAACTGGTTTGCGGGACCCGAACCAGTATTGGTCATCGTTAATTTTTGTACATCTGCCGTTCCATCTACACAAGTATTAAAGCTAGGTGTTGCATCTACTGTTAAACTTGGCGCAAATAAATTAATCGTTGTATAAGGATATTTAGTATTACTGGACTCCGTTTGTCCATCACATCCCCAAAACGCTTGTAAAGTAGACTGGGTATTATCACAGCCATTGGCAACGATAACTTGGGTGATAGTGATAGATTCGTTTTGTTCAAAATAACCATCATTGTCTCCAATAGCTGTAAAATCACTTGAACTAAAGGTAATCTCATTTTTTGCAGCATTTAGTACACCTTTGTCCGTTCCTGTTAATTGCAGGTTACTATCATATAAATCTGTCAGCACAAAAGAACTTAATCTACCATAGCCACCATTTACAATAGTGACCGCTCTAGTAAAAGTCTGACCAACAAAAACATTCGCTGAAAGTGGTTCTACTTTAGCAATAGTTAAAGCTGGGTATAAAATGTTATATGCTTCTGTTTCTACTGTTTCTGACCCACCCGAATAGTTTACAGTTATGGTGTTTCTAAAAATGCCTCCGTTGGTATGAAAAGTATATGCAGCAAAATGAGCACTTAGCGCTACATCAAAACTAATGGTTGCATTTACGGCTAAATCACTCACATTAAATGATACTGCTTCTGGATTCGTCACTGCTTGTGCTTGGACAGACCCTCCCTCTACATTTCCTAAACTTCCTATCTCATAATTTATTCCGCTTGGTAATTGAAGATTGACAGATACATTGGTCATCGTTGCCGTTGTATTGTTTGTAAAAGCAATGGAAAATGTTTTGGTATTCGCACATACCTCTATTTCAGGACTTACTGTATTGTCAAAACTAACATTTTGAGCGGTCCCAATACTTGCGAAGAACAAAAAAATCAATAGAAAAACACCGTAAATGGGTTTTCTGTCAAAATATGTTACAAAAGCCAATTTTAGAAACGCTAAAATATTCTGGGGGTTTTTAAAATTAAGACTGTTAGACATTTTGAAATTTAATTTTTAGTTACTTAGTTATTTATTCTATTATATACGAAAGGTGTTCCTTTTTATTAAGTCATTGATTTTCAATTAAATAAATAATTATTATTTTATTTTTTTTCCCAAAAAAGGAATTATTCCCATTTTGAATTTAACTCAATAAATATGGTACAGGTAAGCCTCTCTTCTCTGCCCTCTACCCGCTAGTGTCTAAAACCTTAAAAACCGATGGTTCAAGCCTGCCTGACTTCGTCAGGTCTGGAGAACTACCGTATACTCACATTTGGCTAATTACTTAAAAAGGTGCCTTTAGGTACCGAAAATGGGTAGTCAAAGGGTATCAACGATTAGCATTTGTGCCGTAGGTACAAAACATGGCGTTCAAACCAACGTTTCCCCACGATAGCTATCGGGGTACGGCACGGTTAGCAGGAAGGAAGTTTCTTTAGTTTTACCTTTACCTATATTTGATACCTACGGCATCTTTTCCAGATGTTTTAGACACTAGGGCCCTCGCGCTCTACACCAATTACTCAAACAACTTATCTAGTAATTCAGCTCTAGTTTTTTGGGTGTAAAAATCAATACACCCTCCCTGTCCACTTCTCATAATACTCTGGCAAATACCGTCGGGTGTTGCTTCGTTATCGTGCATTTTATTAAGATAACAATGTCCTAATTCATGAAATACAATTAGTTCTTTTTTTAATTGGCTACTTCTTTCCCAAAATTTGCGGTCAATTAAAACCTCTTTCATTCCACGTTGTTTGCAAATCCCCACAGCGTTGCCGTGAATTTTGGTCAGCCTTCCTTTGATTCCAGCGTTTCTCAAATCAACAATTAATCCTCGTTTTGCTGCTTCCTTTTCGAAGCTTTGGAAATAGGAACATAATTCTATTGTAACATCGGGATAGATAATTAATTCTTCAGGTTTTTCTTTACAGGATATACTCACAGATATCAATAAAATAGTGAAGAGAAATAAAAAGTGCTTTGTTAAATTTATTTGAAAAAACATACTTTATTTGTAATTAAATGCTTGGATTAAAAAAGGTAAGAGAGCTGTAAAAACTTCCCTCTTAATATTCTCTTTTAATAATACCAAAAGAACGCCCATTTCATAACCATTTAACTATCAATCACTTATGTTTTATATATAAAAATAGAAATCCAATAATGAGAATGAATCCCATAATAAGATTTTTTGCAAAAATGGGATTACTCTAAAATAACTTGCACTTCTGCCCGTCGATTTCGAGCCTTTCCACTTGCTATCTCGTTATTACGCTTGGGACGTGCTTCCCCATAAGAAATCGTTTGTACTTTGAATGAATTCACTCCTTGGCTTATTAAGTAATCTTGGATAGCGAAGGCTCTTTTTTGCCCTAAGGCATAATTAAAAGCAGCATCTCCTTCTGAATCTGTATGCCCTGCAATCACAATTTTATATTGCTCAACATCTTGGATTTCTTGAACTAAGAAATCTAATTCTGCCATATATTCTGGATAGATAAAATGTCGATTGACATCAAATTCTACAATGGCTTTTAGCTCGTTTCTACGTTGATTTTTGCTTGGGCAACCATTATTACTTTTAGTGCCTTTTAAATAAGGACAGTCATCATCAATATCAGAAATACCATCTTTATCTGAATCTGGACAGCCGTGAAATTTTATAGACCCTCTAAGAAAAACACAATAATCCTCCGCATCTGGTACGCCATCTCTATCAGTATCTTTTTCATCAATTGGACACCCACCATTCATCGGACTTCCTGCCAAGTTGGGACAAGCATCATCTGGGTCAACTACCCCATCCTTATCTTTGTCTGGACAACCGTGTAAATATCTTGGCCCTTTAATCAAGGGGCAATCATCATATTCATCTGGTACCTGGTCTCCATCTGTATCTATTGCTTCTTCGACCATTTCTTTTTTAGGGATGGGACATCCTTTATATTTTTTTGACCCAAAAATATCTGGGCATTTATCTTGATAATCATAGACCCCATCTTTATCTCTATCTTTCTTTCGATTTTTAGGTTGCTGCCCTAATTCTATTCCAAAAGCTAACTCAAAGGCACCTTGCCCGTTAGTAACCTTCGTTAAACCAGAGTTATTTAAATCATAATTAAGCGTCAATGATTTGTTTCCCCAATCTAATCCAACTTGGAAAACTATAGCATCTTTTAGTCGATAAGCTATCCCCGTTCTGATATTAGTTTGTGCATTTACTTGCCTTTTAGTTCTTGCGCCGATTAAGCATTCTTGATGTACATTTTGCTTTTGGAATAAAAAATAGGGCATGAATTGGCTTTTTGATGAAATAGGCAAACTCACTTGTCCATGTACTACTGTTTTTGCATTTAATTCATTCATCGCATCATTAAATCCCATATTTGGCAAATGGATATGTGCTAAAGCAAAACCCAATTGGGTCTTTATATTCTGATTTCCGTTCCATGCACCTTCCCATAAACCGCCAATGGTAAAATCAATGGTGGTACTATTTGTCTGGATAAAGTTTTCCCCGTTTCCATTTCCGATTTCAAACCCTATTTCTGGTCGGTACTGGGTATCAAATTTTAGCGCAGAAGGGTCAAATCTTTTTTGGATAAAGCCTAAGCCGATACCTAAGGACAGCTTATTGTCTCCTCTTGCCAATTGTTGTTGATAAGCCCCCGTTAGTAGACCTCCCGTGGTCTGTAAAGACCCAATACCTGCCCCATTTTTGTGTAAAATACCGCCCCAAGAAAAACGGTCTTTTTGTTGTTGGATATTTACACCTAAGGAACGATAAGCTTCTGGAATGTTTGCCCATTGACTTCTATATTGAAAATTTGCCTTTAAATTTTGAGCATCCATTCCCGTTGTAGCAGGATTGAAATAGTTAGCAAAACTTTGAAAGTTGGAAAAATGCAAGTCTTGGGCATTTATCCATATGGGGATTGCTATTAAAAGCAGGGTTTGTAAAATTTTATTTAACATTATCATTATCATTTAAAAAGTACCGACGAATGAACCCGACTGAATGCGTAGCGGGTAGGTTTGACGGTTACAAAAATTTCAATAATTTCATTTGCAAATGAACTACCCTGAAAGGGTAAAACATGAATAACCCCGTATGAAATGCGGGGAAATAATGGTTATTTCTTTCGAATCTCCCAACTCTGAAGGAGTTGAACTTCAATTTTTTATATTTTCACGTTCAACTCCTTCAGAGTTGGAATTTTGAACTTATTTACAGCCACCCCGCATTTCATACGGGGTTATTTTAGTTCAATCCCTTCGGGATTTGTCTTTAAGATTTTTTATCTGTACCCGTCGAATGAATCCGTCAGTACTAAAACCTAATTTATAAGCGTAATATGTCCAGATAAATACTTGACATTACCACCTTCACTATAAGCAATCAGATAAGTGTAGGTTCCCATGTCAACAGGTTGACCTTTACTATATCCATCCCATCCTTCTGCTTGATTTTTACTACTATGCAATAAGCCTCCCCATTGGTTGAAAATCTGTAGGTTATAACTATTCAATGTTTGTCCTCTCACGATAAACAAATCATTGATGCCATCTCCATTTGGCGTAAAGCCAGTAGGAACAAATAAATCTGTAGCGACTGCTACCTTGATATAATTTGCTTTAGTAAGGGTATCTCGGCAACCGACTTCATTTTCAAAAAGTAGACGCACATCATAACTTCCTTTCTCGATATATTGGTAAGTAGGGTTGGGGTCATTTATCGCTCCTGTTAAATCATTATCTCCAAAATTCCAGCTAAAGTTGGCAGGCAACACGCCTTTTATTTCAAAGTTTACTGGCCCACCTGGTTGAACATTGGTATAATCTGCTATAAAGTCAAACTCATTTTGGATATCCATCACGGTTATTTCCACCGCCTCAGAAAACACTAAAACATTGGTGACCGGGTCTATAATTTGTACTTGATAAAAACCTGCTTCAGATACGACCAGTTCATTGGTCGTATCTACTCCAATCGTCCAGCCATCTTTCAACCACTGATTACCCGTTTCATAGTTTGAAATTAAAGTAGTAGTTGAATTTGGACAGAGTACACTATTCCCATCAATGGTTATCACTGCGGCTACTGGGTCTGATAAAACGATAATATTGATACTTTCGGAAATGCCCGGACAACCTCCTTCAAAAGGCGTTACCTGTACAGCATAATCTCCTCCTTCCTTAACGGTTATGGTTTGAGTTGTCGCTCCATTGGTCCACAAAAAGTCCCCTACTCCAGTAGCCACTAAAATAACAGAATCTCCTTCATAAAAGGAAGTTTCACCGACTACTGAAACGGAAGGTCTTTCACTCGCAATTACCTCTACCGATATAGTATTGGATTCAATTAATTCTTCTCCCCAAAAAGATTCTGCATTAATTTGATGCGTCCCAGCTTCTAAAAAAGGTGCTTCAAATAAGGGAGAATCGCCATTTTGCCATAAAATACCGTCTAAATAAAAAGCATAATTTGTAAAAGCATTGGTCGCTGCACGAACTGTAAAATCTTCCCCTTGACAAATTTCTGTTTTACCTGTTGTATTGATTAAAGAGAGATTAGGTTTAGATTCCGTCGTAATCATTCTTACTAAATGATTATAAGCATCACCAACATATAAACTGCCTGTTATTTCATCCCATGCAATACTTGTCGCACCGCTAAAGGTAGCTTGGTCTCCAACCCCGTCTACTCCTCCTGATGTCAAAGGGGTACCTGCATAGCTGGAAACTTCTCCTTCAGGTGTAATTTTTCGAATCACATAATTATATCCATCCGCTACATAAATGTTATTTTCTGCATCCACCGTCATATCCCAAGGATAATTAAAGGAAGCTACTTCTGATGTTCCATCAATAATCCCCACTTCTCCATTTCCTGCAACTGTTGTGACCTGCCCTGCTGGAGTTACTCTTCTGATTTTATGATTCCATTCATCCGCTACTAAAATATTTCCATCGTTATCTAAAGTTAAACCGTAGGGTCGCCAGAATTGAGCTTCTCTACCAAATCCATCTTCTTCTCCCGGAATGTATGGAATACCTGCAATCGTTGTTACAATTCCTCGATTATCAATTTTTCGAATAATATGCGTTAAATGGTCTGCTACATAGATATTTCCAAAGTCATCTATTTCTATCCCTGTAGGATTTCCAAAGGTAGCTGCCAAACCCTGTGCATTACTTGAACCAAAATTTCCTGTTCCTGCAATCGTTTTGACATTCCCCTCTAAATCAATTCTTCTAATTTTATTATTCTTTGTATCCGCTACATAAACCACTCCTTCTTCAGATGCACAAATGCCCCAAGGTTCATTAAATCTTGCGGTTTCTCCATCACCATCTTGACTCCCGCTAAATCCAGGTTTTCCTGCCATTGTAGACACAACCCCATCCACGGTAATTTTTCTAACGGTATGATTGTATCGGTCAGCAATGTAGATATTACCATTCCCATCTACAGCGATACCATGAGGATTAAAGAATCTAGAACTTAAGGCCTGACCATCATTAAAGCCTGGTGTTTCAAGAACTCCTGCAATGGTGCTAACTAACTGAGCATTTATGCTGCTGCTGATTAGCAAACTGGTGATTAGTAATATAAATTTAATTCGATTCATTTTTCTTTTTTTGCCTACTCATATAAAAGAAAAAGTTGTTCCCAAATCTTAATCAATTGATTATCAATATTTTACTAAAAATGAACGGTAGTTTTTTTCCCAAAATGGGAATAGATTTATAATTTTTGGAATGGATAATGATGGAAGGAAAAGTAATTTTAATTGCGCTGTTGCATACTATTCAATAACGAAAAAACACTTCACAAGCTCTCCAAAAATGTTTCTTATTTCAAAGTCAATCTGTTGGCAACGGATTGACGGCAACGGATACTTATTAACTTTTAATTATTGGTAATCAAATTTTATACACTGCCCATAACTAAAATAATCAATTCCCAATTTGCACAATCACGGAGTGATTGAACCTGAATAACACCGTATGAAATGCGGTGTAAATAAATTCTTAAGACAAAAAACTACAACTCTGAAGGAGTTAAACAAACAAATTCATGTTCAACTCCTTCAGAGTTGCGAGGTATTAGGAGTTTCATCACTATATCCCCGCATTTCATAACCATACGGTAGCGTCTGCTCGGGGTTAATGACATTTAATCCCTTTCCATACGGACACGTCTGTGCGGGATTTTGTTCCCTTAGATACTCAATTGCTTTAGGAACGACGCACAATTAGGAAAGAATTCTTGAAACTTTCAGGTAGTATATCAAAGGATTATTCAAAAAATCATATCCCATTTTGGGAATTTTTCCAAAAATAAAATTAATTACACAAATAAAAAATTTGTAAATTACTCACCTTCAATTATTTAAAACAATGGCACTTTCTAGGATTATAAGATGGTATATCACCAAACTAATAATTCTAAAAATGAGAAAAACAAAAGTAGGCATCATCGGTACTGTAGGCGTACCAGCAAAATATGGAGGTTTTGAGACTTTAGCTCATCAGTTAGTTGAGAACCTTGGTCAACAAATGGATTTAACTGTTTATAGTAGCAGTAAAAGTTATGCAAAGGAAGAACGAGTAAAAACATGGAAAGGGGCAGCAATTAAATACATCCCCTTAAAAGCAAATGGCATTCAAAGTATTCCTTATGATATTTTGTCTATGCTGCATGCCATGATTTTTTGTGATGTATTATTGATTTTAGGAGTATCTGGTTGCATCTTTTTACCTTTTGTAAAATTATTTTCTTCCAAAAAAGTCATTGTCAATGTGGATGGATTGGAATGGAGACGGGCAAAATGGGATGGGTGGATAAAAAAATTCCTCATTTTCAGCGAACAAATGGCGGTTAAGTTTTCAGACGATATCATTACAGATAATGCAGGATTACAAGATTATGTAGCGGAAAATTATGGTATCGAAAGCAGCTTAATTGAATACGGTGCAGACCATGTAGCACCTGTTAAAATCCAACCAAAATTTATAGAAAAGTATCCTTTTTTAAATAAACCTTACGCTTTTAAAGTCTGCCGAATAGAACCTGAAAATAATATTCATGTCGTATTAGAAGCTTTCAAAACCATAAAAAGTAGCCCCTTAGTTTTGGTGGGTAATTGGTCGCATAGTCAATACGGTAAAGATTTAGTAAAGGAATATGGTCATTTATCTAATATGCACTTGTTAGACCCTATTTATGAACCTAAAGAGCTAAATACGCTACGGTCTAATTGCTCAGTTTACATACACGGACATAGTGCAGGTGGGACCAATCCTTCCTTAGTAGAAGCCATGTATTTGGGCTTACCCATCATCGCCTTTGATGTGATTTATAATCAAGTAACTACAGAGTTTGCAGGTGTTTATTTTAAGACAAAGGAGAATTTGTTAGACAGATTGATAAACGTTGATGATGCTACATTAGAGCATTTAGGCAGAACAATGAAATCTATTGCAGAAAGAAGATACACTTGGTCTTTCATTGCTCAAAAATACGCTCAAGTAGTCCTAGGAAAAACTCAACAACCTACCTCTCCTGTATCACCTAAAGTCCCTCAGATTCAAGTAGCTAATTAATTTATTTTGTTTTACGTCGCGCGCTCGGTGATGGGATAGGGACTGTCTCCTAAGTGAAATTTGAAAACCGAATAAAATGTGGATTTCCTCCCCCTACCCCCCTCCAAAGCAGGGGTGATTGGTTCTGGAAATCATACATCTTATATCAGAAATCATACATCATAAATCTATCTAATATAAGCTTAATAGACAGATTTATGATGTATGATGTAAGAATTCTGATTTATGATTTGGCGACAAAGCCAAAATCTTAGCATAAAACCAATAAGTAATTAGAACCAATCACCCCTGCCTCCAAAGGGGGAAATGCATCGTGCAAAAAAAGAAATCAGTACTTTATTTGGTGCTCTTTTTCAAAAAAGGAATAAGACAATCTCAGAGGAGACTAAATAACCTTTGACACACTATTCGAAATGTTTTCTTAATGCGGACCGTGAACCGTAAACCGTTGACCGTTGACCGTAAACCGTTTAAAGTCCTAATGTTAAAAAATTAAAAATCAATAAAATGGAATTATCATTAATAATTGGAATCCCTCTTTTTGCATTTTTATTTTGCAAGTTTGGCACCTATTTCACCATCCAATTTGCCCAACAACAACATTTTTATGAGGAAAATAATGTGAGAAAAATCCATGCAGAAAAAGTATCTGCCTTAGGTGGAATTCCAATTTTCTTGACTTTTGGCTTAAGCTCATTGGCTTTCACAAAGTCCTCTTATTCAGGGTACGCTATTTTGGTAGCTTGTCTTTTATTAGTAGGAATTGGCCTGTGGGATGATTTAAAAAATATAGGCATTAAGCGACGATTACTCACCCAGTTCATTGTGGCAAATATTGCGTATTTATTTGGTTTTCAGCTTATTGGAAGTGCAATTCATCCAATAATCGCATATGGATTGACAATAGGATTCATTGTTTTAATGATAAATGGGATGAATTTTTTAGATGGTATAAATGGATTAGCCGGTGGAATTGGAATGATTGCAACTGCTATCTTTGCGATGATTTTTTATATAAATGGACAATTGGAATTAGCTATCATGGCATTAGCTTACGTAGGTGCGTTAATGGGTTTTCTTTGGTACAATTTCGGTAAAAAGGCAGCTATTTTTATGGGAGATAATGGGTCCACCATATTAGGGTTTCTATTAGCGATATTTGCCTTAAAGGTTTGGAATTTATCAATTGGGTCAACTGTCCCTACTAACTTAATTTCGATTAGTCTTACTTTAGTTGCGTTACCAATTTTAGACCTTTTTGGCGTAGTAGCAGTGAGGTTAAGTAAAAAACAATCTCCTTTTCAAGCAGATAGAATGCACATCCACCATTTATTAACCGACAATGGAAAATCTCATGCAGAAGCTAGTTGTTTCTTATTTACCTGGATATTAAGCTTGACAACTATTTTCTACTTCGAATTAATTAATTCCTACAGTATGGCTACCTTATTAATTATAGGGTCTTATTTAGCGATTAGAGTATTCTTTACGGTAGTTAAAGCTCCGTCAATTTCTGTTGTAAAATGGGATAAGCCTGCTCCGCAGCCGACTCCAATTCGTTGATTAAAGTAAAAATAATATCTTCTTGATAATCTTCTCTCTTAATCAACTTTTCAATTTGAGCCGCAGTTTCTTCTTGGGCTTTCATACCCAACATCATAAAGTTTGGTTTTAAACTGTGTGCTCTTTTGTGGACAATTTTCCAATTTTTTCTTTTGAAGGCATGATGTAATTCTTCAAATGCTTTTGGTGATTCTTTGATGAAAGTGGTCACCATATCTTTTACAAAAAGTCGGTCTCCATTGCTAAACTCATAGAGATAATTAAAACTGATTATCGGTCCTTCAACTAGGGCTGATGTTTCTTCCACTTTTTCTGCTACTATCTCTTTAGGATAAAAACCAACAGTCTTACCTATCTTATCTAAAAGCAAATCTGGTGAAAATGGTTTGGTTAAATAATCATTCATCCCAGCTGCTAATGCTCTATTTTTTTCATCTAATAGTGCAGCAGCAGTCATCGCTATAATGGGCACATCTTGATTAATATTATCCTCTGAATTTCTAATGGCTTTGGTTGCTTCCACTCCATCCATTTCTGGCATATGAATATCCATCAAAATAAGGTCATACTTATGACTCGTAGTAAAATCTATGGCTTCTTTTCCATTAATCGCTAAATCAAAGGTACATTCCCATATATCCAGAATCTTAGTGATTAATTTCTGGTTCATATCATTATCTTCTACGACCAAAATGTACTGCTCCTTCAAGAACTCCTTCAATTGGATATGATTCTTTTCATAGACTTTTGGTTTTTCTATAGCTTTTATACCAGAATTGCCAAATGGCAGCACTACTTTAAACACAGACCCTTTATTTGGATTACTTTCCGCTTTAATGGTTCCGCCTTGGATTTCTACCAATTCTTTGACTATGGTCAATCCTAGGCCTGTTCCCCCATATTTTCTAGTTACTTTGATGTCCGCTTGTTTAAAATTCTCAAATATTAACTCTAATTTATCTTCTGGGATGCCTATGCCCGTATCATGAACATGTAGTTCTATCCAATATTTATCGACTTTTTCTTCCTTCAAAAAGGCTTTCACCCCAATAGTACCGTTTTGGGTAAATTTACTAGCATTCCCCAATAGGTTCGTCAATATTTGATTCAATCGAGTCGGGTCGCCAATCAATAAATTGGAAATCCGTTCGTCAATCGCCATATCTACACTCACAGGTTTATCTTTCACTTTAAATTGGAAAGTACGTTGCAAACCTTTGAGCATCTGGCCTAGATTAAAGCTACGTTCTTCAAAATCTAACTCCCCTGCCTCTATCTTAGAAAGGTCTAAAATATTATTAATCAACCCCATCAGACTGTCCGCAGAAAATCTAAGCGCATCAATGTATTCTTTCTGTGTTTCACTTAGGGATGTTTCATATAACAGGTGCGTCATACCAATAACCGCATTCATAGGTGTACGGATTTCGTGGCTCATATTTGCAAGAAATTGTTGCTCTGCTTTTTGTGCTTGTTCAGCTGTTACTTTTGCTTTTGCTAATTCTTGCTCTAGGGTTTTACGCGCTGTTATATCGTAATGAATACCTAAAGTACCAGTGGTTTTACCTTCTGTATCTACAATTGGCGCACCACTAATTAGTACCCAAATCAGGCTCCCATCTTTCTTTCTTAACTGAATTTCATAAACCCCAGCTTGACCTCTTTCTCTTTTTCTATCTTCATCTTCAAACACTTCATCAAATTTACCATCTGGGGTAAAGACTTCTTTTGCATTTTGGCCAATTAACTCTTCTGGAGAATAACCAGTCATATCAGCAAACCAATCATAGGCTCGAACGATTTTGTGATTTAAATCTACTTCTAAAAGCCCTAACTCCATTCCTTCTATAATCCCCCGGTATTTTTCCTCACTCCGCTGAAGTTCTTGAGTCCTTTGCGCTACTTTTTGTTCTAAACTTTCGTTGAGTTGGCGTAAATCCTCGTTGGCTTTATACAACTCTAATGCTTTTTTTTCAAGAATAGCTTCTGCCTCCTTTCGAGCCATTCGTTCTCTCAGAATTCGCCTTTTTAGTACATCTATCTCATTCATTTATAGACCAATTTATTAGGCATGTATCAAAGCAGACGCAAAAAATTGAAATGATTCAACTACTAGCGCAGCTAACATGCAAAATGTTATATTCGGAAAAATTCAATCTAAAAAATACGCTATTCCGAAATTTTTTCAATTAAAAATTGAACTTTACTTCCATTCTCGACTAAATCTGTTCTTTCTATAACTGCCTTTTCTTCATAGTGGTCAAAGGTTTTCTCAATTAACCCTAAGGCAAAATCTGCCATACTTCTATCAGAATAATAAATCATCTCTAATTTATTGTCGCCAATTCGTTTAGTAGAAAAACTTGGAAGCTGAGCATCTGGGTAGAGCTTCTTCACTTCAACGTGAATATATTTTTCAATAGATTCTAAAAAATCAAAGGCATTATCTGCTGCCTTAAAGAACATTGGATACCCTTTTTCAAAAGTGCCAAATAAATATTTTCCAAATGCATGTAATAAGGCGGGTACGGAGGTGTCTGTCTTTTTGCCTAAATCGACTACCAAAGTGACCATCTCTGAGTGGTCATAGGTCCCTATCGTTGTGTAAGCACCTCCAGATGGTAAATCATTATCCATAATTAGGTTGTCCACCATTTCATATCCGTGGGCTTGTTCGACCATTTCGAAGAATTCAGTAAATACAATACCTTTCATTTAATGTTTTTGTTTAGAATCGTTTCCTTTTGAAAAATAGCTATCAAAAATTAGTAGAAATAAACAATTTTATGTAGCTATAATTTTAAAGAATAACAAGTCTTTTGATTAGACTAAAATTTACCAGTAGTTAGTCAATGTTGAAATGACGAGTGTAAGTTTGAGTGAATTTTGAGACTGACCAAGGCAAAAAACGCAGACATAGCCGTAGCTATGGCGAGCCTGCCTGCCGGCAGAGGCAGGTATTTTTAACGCAGGGCAGGTTCAAAAGTCACCAAAATTACCCGTCAATTTTATCTTCACTAACCACTAGGACTACTATAACATGTGAAGGATAATTAGAGAGGGACTTGTCCTATATTTATTACAAAAACTATGCTCATTCTAACGAATTGATGGTCTAGGTTGGTATAAATTCGTTAAATGGTAGCTTCTGTCTCTTTTAGCATTCTATAGATGGTTGATTTTCCTATATCCAGTTTTTTAGCCACCAAAAGCACATCTTTATCATATTTTTGTAGATAAAAATGGATAATTCGATGTTTATATTCTTCCATGGTCATTTCTTGAGTCAGGAAGCCAATCTCTTTTCTAATACTATTAAACTGAATATCCTCTGCTTCGATAATTTTGTCCATTGCCATCACCGCCGATAAATCAATCACCGCTTTTAATTCTCTGACATTACCAGGAAAGGAATAGCCTAATAATTTGGCTTTCGCCCCTTTAGAAAAAGCCATTTTACCTAATTGGTTCTTTTTAGCAAAATCATTTAGAAAATGTTGAGCAAGGAGAATAATGTCATTCCCACGTTCTCTCAATGGTGGCAATTGGATATTTAAACCTAATAAACGATAGTATAAATCTTCTCTAAAATTGCCGCTCTTTACCTCTTCTGCTAAATCCTTGTGAGTCGCTATGATAATACGAGCATCAAATTTGATAGATTGCTCGCCTCCTACCCTTCTTACCTCTCGCTCTTGAATAGCACGGAGTAATTTTGCTTGAATATTTAAATCCATTTCCGCAATCTCATCTAAAAAAAGGGTTCCCTTATCTGCTAATTCGAACTGCCCTTTTTTTCGAGTATTTGCCCCCGTAAATGCTCCTTTTTCATAGCCAAATAATTCACTCTCCAATAATTCTTTTGGAATAGCACTCATATTAACTGCCACAAAAGGACCTTTCTTTCTATTGGAATTATGATGAATCGCATTGGCAACCACTTCTTTACCCGTTCCCGTTTCTCCTGTTACGGAAACCGTAATGCTTGTTTTAACTGCCTTTTCTAATAGCTGAAAAATACGTTGCATCGCTTTACTTGTACCAATTATTGATTTATCAAATTGGAATTTAGTATTAAGCTGAGTTCTAAGATGCGCTACCTCTTTTTGTAAATTGAGATTCTTTTTTATATGGGAAAGCGTATTTAATAATCGGTCTTTTGTCTCTTCATCTTTAATAATATAATCATAAGCCCCTTTTTTCAATAATTTGACCGCAGTGGATATATCTTGTTGTCCTGAAAGAATCACTACTACAATCTCTTCATTAAATTCTTTGATTTCTTCCAAAACCTCTTCCCCTGTCATATCAGGCAACGTATAATCTAAAGAAATAATATCAGGCTGTAGATGTAATTGTTGTAAACACTCTTGACCAGAGGAAAATACATGAACTTCGTGATCAGGATTTAATTCCATCAAATATTTAATCATCCGCTGGTACATAGAATCATCTTCTACTACAAAGATTCTAGTTACTGTATTATTTTTTTTCATGCTTAAGTTTAGAAATGTTGCCTAAAAGAATTCAATCAAGAAATTAATAGGTTATATTTTTTGACTGCGATTGTGTTAATAATAAGGACAAAAATTAGACCAATTCCCAATTTTGGAATCCAACTCTAATATTGGGAATAAATAATTTAGCAATCTTGATTTAACTACCTCATTATCAATTAATTAAAAATATGGCACTTCGTTGGAAATATACTAATCAAATAACATAAAAAATGACAATAGAAAAAAATAACTTTATTCAATCTTTATTTAAGTCGCTACAAACAGAACAATACGTTTTACTAAAATGGATGGGAGAAGACTTAACTCAATTATCCGACACGAGTGATTTAGATATACTAATAACAAAGGAGGTTGAAGAAAAAATTGCATTTTTCATTAAGGACTCAACTTTTTTCTCTAAAGTAGAAAAAGAGACATTTGTAGGCGTCACGCACTATTACTTATACTTTAAAAATGGGGACTTTTTACAGATTGATTTATTGAATAAATTTATAAGAAAGGATGTAGTCTACTTGACTACAAATGAAGTTTTTGAAAATAGCATTACTATAAAAGGCATCAAAACGTATCCTGCTTCCCTTTTATTCGAACATACGCTATTATTCAATCTTTTAAATGGAAGTGGACTTCCTGAAAAATACTTTTTACATTTTAACAAACTAACTAAACAAGAGCAGTTTAGTATCTTAGACAAATTTAATTTTAAATATAACACCACTTATACAAACTTAACAACCACCACCCAATTTAATCCAACACACAAAATTGCAGTTACTACTTATTTAAAATCTTTAAAGGAAAACTCCTTTTTTAGTAAGCTAAAACATAAAGTGGCTTATACAAAAGGAATTTGTTCGCAAGTTAGAGATAAAAAAGGCCTTATCATCACTTTTAGTGGTGTGGACGGTGCTGGAAAAAGCACAATCATCAACGACATCCTGTATTTACTGGGGGGAAAATACAGGAAAAAAATTGTAGTGCTGAGGCACCGTCCTTCTTTATTACCTATCATTAGTGCTTGGAAATATGGTAAGAAACAGGCGGAACAAAAATCTGTGGAACGACTTCCAAGACAAGGTAATAATAACAGTAAAGTCTCCTCCTACTTAAGATTTGGATATTATTACATTGATTACTTATTGGGTCAGTTTTACATCTGGTCAAAATATTTAATCAGAGGATACACCGTTGTTTACGATAGGTATTATTTCGACTTTATTATTGATGGAAAACGTTCCAATATCAATATGTCGGCTACCCTTCCTAAGTTCCTATATGCCTTTGTTGCCAAACCTGATTTAAACTTTTTTTTATATGCTGATGCCGCAACAATTATTAAAAGGAAACAAGAATTATCCCCTTCTGTCATCACCCAACTGACAAAAAAATATTTATCTCTTTTTAAGGATTTTTCGAAAAAACATAAAGGTAAATATATACACATTGAGAATTTAAATAAACAAAATACCCTGCAAACAATTATACACCACTACTTAAAAATTGCCTAATCATGTTAATTAATTTCATCTCTAGAATTATCAAGCTGAAGAATCCTAATTTTGAATTTGACCAATTAGTTTCTTCTTCAGTTATTATGGAATTGACATTTTTTAAGCTTGGATGTTGGTTACGGTCTTTAAGACTTTTAGCTAATTTAAAATTTTACCCAACGCTATTTTTAGGAAAAAACGTCCAATTACAATATAAAAATTCCATTCATTTTGGAAAATGGAATCAAATAGAAGATAATGTTTTCATCAGCGCTTTAGGCAAAAGAAAAGCAGTAGAATTTGGAAATAATGTAAGAATTGGTGCCTTTAGCAGAATCATTACTTCGACTTCTTTTAATAAAATAGGTTTTACAATTAAGATTGGCCATAATGTAGGAATTGGTGAATTCGCATACCTCGGTGGGGGTGGAGGACTCGAAATCGGCAACGACTGCATTATAGGCCAATATTTTAGCTGTCATCCTGAAAATCATAACTTCCAAGACACCGAACAATTAATTCGACTTCAAGGTGTCACAAGGAAAGGAATTAAAATTGGAAATAACTGCTGGATTGGCGCGAAAGTGACCATTTTAGATGGAGTTACAATTGGAGATAATTGTGTCCTAGCAGCTGGAGCAGTTGTGACTAAATCAATGCCAACGAATACCGTTATTGGCGGTGTGCCGGCTAAAGCGATAAAATCAATAAAAGGAGAACGGTATGTGGAGGAAGTGTATTCTGAGCACGGACTTCCTATAGCTTTAATCAACAATCTTAAAAACCAATTAAATTAAATATACCATGCAATCAAATGTACTTATAACAGCCTATGCTGTCAATCCTTTTAAAGGCTCTGAAGATGGAATAGCTTGGAATATTATCCGAGAATTGGCTTCTAAAAATAAAGTAATTGCCATTACTCGGGAAAATAATCAAGCATCGATTGATAAATATTTGACCGAAAATCCGTTACCGACTGGTTCAAATCTACAATTCGAATATTTCGATTTACCCTACTGGATAAGGTTCTGGAAAAGAGGTGGACAAGGGGCTTTATTCTATCATTACATTTGGCATTTAGCAGTGGTCTTTTTTATTCTAAGGCGAAAGTTTAGCTTTGATATAGCCCATCACTTAAATTTTAATAACGATTGGACGCCTTCTTTTTTATGGTTACTGGGCAAACCATTCGTTTGGGGCCCAATAGGTCACCATCCAAAAGTACCTTATAATTATATCAAACAATACGGAATTAAAGCAGTTTTGCTGGAGGAAATAAAATGGGTTGTCAAAAAATGTTTTTGGACTTTTGACCCATTTTTAAAAATAACAAAATACAAAGCAGCGAAAATTATTGCACTCAACTCAAGTGTACAAAAGGTATTAAATGTTGCTGACGATAAAATAGTGGTTATCCCAGCGGCAGGAAACGAACGGCCGATGGCACAAAACCCCAAAAACGATTCCAATAAAATTCGAGTTTTGTCCATTGGTCGTTTAGTTTCTTTGAAAGGGTTTGATATTACCATTCATGCCTTTGCAAAATTTTACCAACAGCTTCCTAAAGCAGCACAAAAGAATGCTCAGTTGGTCCTTATCGGAAAAGGCCCTCAAAGAGCCCATTTGAATAAAATTATTAAAAAATACGAATTGCCTTTAAATTCGATTCTCTCTAAAAAATGGATGGACCGTAGAGAATTGGCAACTTATTATGCCAATTCTCAGGTCTTTCTTTTTCCTTCTCACGAAGGCGCAGGGATGGTCGTTCCTGAGGCATTATCCTATGGATTACCAGTGGTATGTTTTGACAATCATGGTCCGGGGGAATTTATCAATAAAGATTGTGGAATAGCCATTCCTTATGGTACTTACGAAAATTCTATACAAAAATTTGCCTCCGCACTCCATACGCTTTATACAGATAAACAACTTAGAAATACATTATCTAAAAATGCGTTCCAACAATTTGAAGAACAATTCACTTGGGAAGGAAAAGGCAAACGCATTCAAGAAATATACACGACCATACATAAGGAAGAAAAAGCGGTTTTATTGGAAGAATCGTTTGAGCGCGTGATGAGTTGAGTTATGGGCAGTTTGCAGTGGGCAGTTTGTAGTATGCAGTTTGCAGTTTGCTTATAATAATTGGCAAACTAAAATTAATACATTTTCATATCACCGAATTCATCGTTCATCGTTCATCGTTCATCGTTCATCGTTCTATCATCGTTGCAACAACAAAATTATCAAATCAATCCCTTCTAATTACAAGAAACATGAAAAAAGTAGTATGCATTCATCTATATAATGATTTCAGCGGTAGCCCATTAGTTTTATCAACGGCCATTAAAGGTTTATTAAAAAAGGGAAATGAGGTAGCTTTATTGACTTCTGGAAGTGAAGGTTTTTTATCAAATTTAGAAACGGAAAACATAACCATACCTTATGAATTTCAGGCAAATAAATTCCTACGACTCTTAGCTTTATTGTATAATCAATATTTAGTTTTTTGCGAAATATTGAAATTCAGAAAAGAGGATGTAGTCATCTATATTAATACTTTATTACCTTTTGGTGCAGCCTTAGCAGGAAAATTGACAGGAAAAAAGGTAATTTACCATATTCACGAAACGTCTATTCGACCTCTGCTTTTAAAGTGGATGCTAAAATTCATTGTTTCTATAACCGCCAAGCAGGTTATTTATGTCTCTAAATATTTGATGGACAAAGAACGAATTAGATGGACAAAAGGCAAGGTAATTTATAATGCCTTATCAAAAGACTTTGTAGAAAAGGCCAATCAATTTGTTGAGAAAAATATCAAAAAAGAACACCCTTTTACTGTTTTAATGTTATGTTCTTTGAAAAAATATAAAGGCGTTGACCAGTTCGTAGCACTTGCCAAAAGGCTACCCGCTTATCGTTTTGAATTAGTTTTGAATGCTACTTCCGCTGAAATAAACGATTATTTTGAATCACTAGATCTACCAGAGAATCTAATTATTTTTCCAAAACAGAGCAATGTGCATTGGTTCTATGAAAGAGCGCATTTAGTCCTTAATCTTTCCGACCCTAATCAATGGGTAGAAACTTTTGGCATGACTTTATTGGAAGCTATGACTTATGGCATTCCTGTTATCGCTCCGACGGTAGGAGGGCCAATAGAAATCGTCAAACACGGAGAGAATGGATTTACCTTTAACTTTAATCATCTAGGCAAAATAAGCGATGCCATAAAAAAACTAGCCCAAAATAAAAGCTTCCACCAACAACTATCTTTAAATGCGATAAATCGTACTCATACTTTTAAAGAATTAAGTTTTATTAATGCTTTTAGTAAAGCGATTTGACGCCTCTTCAGAATGAGATAAAATTTAAAACCACTATCCGTGTTCCTTCACTTATCTGTGGTATTTCTTCTACCACTGATTAGTGAAGGAACACGGATTTATACAGCTTATTATTATTTTCGGGTATCTCCTAAACAAACGTAATCATCTCTTCTGGCAAATGTGGAAGTTCATTTAATGCAAATAAATTGAACTGTCCTTTAGAATAAAAAAAGCTAGAAAAAGACGTGTTTCGAATAGAAAAATTCAAGGAAGCAACGACTTTTTCATCTGTAATCTTTAAGGATTCAGCAGCAATGGAACTGATAGTTCCGCCAGAAGTAAATGCCGCATTGGTTTCTCCTGACCTTGTATTTTCTAAAATAGTTTTTAAGCCCGTTCGTACATTTTCTCTAAAATCTTTCCAATCAACCACTCCTTCTACCTCAATCTTTCCTTCTACCCAATGATTCATAAAATGTTGAAAAATCAAAAGTCTATTGGCCCTCGTTCGTTTGGGATTTTCTTTGGCTTTTGCAATCATTGACTTGATATAGGAGTCTGTTTCTTGTAACTGAGGTAAGATTTTGTCCATTGCGATATGACCTACATGTTCTCTCAAACCGTCTACTATCTCGGGTTCTGGCATCGACAGTTTATTTTTTAAATATATCTCTTTCACAATCTGAAAGGTGTGCTTTTGGCGCTC